>DATLDH010000131.1:0-2158 GCA_035526015.1 Acidimicrobiales bacterium | reverse complement strand
CGCGCTGGCCCGCTTCGAAGCGAACGGCTCATTGGATCCGTCGTTCGGCGGGGGCGGGACGGTCGTGACGGATTTCGGTGGCGACGACAGTGTCGCCGCCCTGGCCGTGCAACCTGACGGAAAGCTGGTGGCTGCGGGCCGTACGGGCTCCGACGTCGCCCTTGCCCGCTACGGCACAACCTCGACGCCGACGTCGTCGTCCACCTCGACGTCGACCTCGACCTCTACCACTACGAGCACGACCACGACCCTGCCGGTTCCGTCGCCGTTCACCGAGATCTGCGCAGCGCTCCAGAACATCCGGGCGACGTTCGAGGCGCAAGCCTGGCTGCGGCCCTTCGTGTCGATCATCGACGGGGTGGGTGCGACCCTGGGGTGCTCCTAGAGCGTCGGTACACCCGCCGCCGGGACACGATCCGCCGTCCGGCTACCCGCGGGGTTCGAGGAGCTGGGCGGTGACGGCCTCGCCGAAATGGGCGACGGCGGGGGACCACCCGCCCGGCGATCCGCACCACCACAGGGCGAACATCTCGGCGGTGGCCTCGCGCCTCGACGTGCCGGCGTAGGGCGACACCTCCTCGGTGAGCCGGCGGTGCGCCTCGGCCCAGGCTGCGGGTGCCCCGGACGTCCCGCCCAGGACGGCGTGCTCGATGGTGGCCACTCCGAAATGCTCGCCGAGCCGCTGCCGGAACGCCATGGTGTCGCGATAGCGACGAACTTCGAGGGTGGCCTCCATCTGATGCCAGCACTCGTGGGCCACAATGCCGTCGACCGCCGTCGCCGGGGGAGGGGTCGGAGCAGGGGGGGCCGACGAACTCGGCTGGCGGGCGAGGACGTCGAGGCCCTCGGCGAAAGCGAGCGACGCGTTGAGGTGGATGGCGGCCAGGTTCGGATGGGCCATTCCAGCCCACTTCGACCGCCGGAACCCGCCTGCCGAATGATCGAAGAGGATGGACTGGACCGCCTCGCCCGCCACCGCGAAGCGGCTGCGTATGACCGCGGCCGTGTCGATGGCCAGTGCGATGGTCTCGGGCACGACGTCGACGCGGTCGGGACAGGACACGGTCAGGCGCGGGCCGTCGTGGACTTCCACCGTGAGGTCGATCATGGCCGGGAGCCCCGATGTGGCCCGGCGGACGACGCCTCGTGCCGGCCGAGCCGTGATGCTCGCACGAGGAACAAGCGATTGCACGGCGCCCAAGAGCTCCGACGGCGTCGCAGGCTCCCCGCCTCCACCGGGTCCCTCGGCCTCAAGCGGAGCTTTCGACAGCGGCCGGCGCAGACCGCCGGCAAAGCCCGATCGCCGCGCGTGGAAACGAACGAGCGGATCGACGACATCGAGCCACGTGACTCGGCCGTCGGTCAGCTCGTCGGCGAGCCGGAGAATCACCTCTGCGTCGTCCCTGGTGCACCAGCGGCCGGCCCGGACGGTGACCCGCTCGCCGGCGATGTCGAACCTCGCCACGAGACTCTCACCTCGCCACACCTCGGTCCGCTCGGCCGTCGCCGAATCACGCCGGATCTCGATGTCCCCGCGTCGCTCCGCCATGCCGGTCCTATCGGCCCCGTCCCGCTCGTCCTTGAGTGGCACGCTGCCCTCAGACGACGCACCTGCCGGCGCGATGGTGTGCCGGCCAGGTACGGGCGATCACTCGACGGCTTGGAGGATCCGGTGCAGCTCGTCTACCTGCGATCTCAGCGCCCGCACGTCTTCCCTGAGTTCGGTGATTTCGGTGAGTAGCAGAGGCTGAGCCGTTTCCTTGGCCGTCCTGTACGCCCAGAAGGCGTCATTGCCGCCTCCTCCCTTTGGCGAGGAAACGGCCCGACCGAGGAACCAGAACATTCCAAGGAAGAAGGATCCGGCCACTACCGCCGTTGCAGGTTCCACTCGCTGTCCTCCTATCTGTCGCTGCCGAGGCGCGCCGCAGCTGCGACCACCGCTGCGGGCGTCACCTCGACGCGAAACGAAACGATCTCGAAATACTTCATCGCCCTGCCATCTTCCGACAGCTCAAGTTGACCCTTGACGAGCCCTGCCGCCTCGAGACGCTGCAAGTGCATGTGGACCAGCGGTCGACCCAACTCGACGTCGCGCGCCAGCTGGCTGACGTAGTTCCGACCCTCGGCGAGGGACGCCAGAATCCGAATCCGCTGGGGG
>DATLDH010000130.1:0-7530 GCA_035526015.1 Acidimicrobiales bacterium | reverse complement strand
ACGACAGCGAACGTGAAGCGCTCCTCGCGCACTGCGCGTCGACGGTGACCCTGCATCGCGCCGACGCCGTCGTGCCCGGCGACGTGGCCGCGCTTCTCCTCTAGGGGAGACAGGCGCGGGCTTCGGCGACGGTCTGCACCGTATCGCCGGTGCCCACCAGGTCGTTGGCACCGCCCGAGCCCGATCGCGAGGGCCACCTGGAGAACTGACGGGCCAGGTCGTCGGCCGACGCGATGTCGCCCGCCACCGGCTCGAGGGTCGGCATCGACCACACGCCGACATGCCCGGGCGCCTCGATGCCGGGACCGTCGATCTCCGCGGCCAGCAGCCACACCCGGACTGCGCCTTTCGACCGCACGACCTGGCCGCGACTGAGTGTGCCGCCCCCGCTGACGGTGAGGCCCGTGCCCACCGTCGCCAGCAACCCGGGCGCGGCCGCCTGGCACCCGCCCGAGCTCGTGCTGGTGCCGCCGGTGATGGTGAAGGCGCCGCCGACGGCGACGAGCACCGTGGCGAGGATGGCCAGGACGCGGAGCCGGGTCACAAGGGTGCCGACGGCTCCCCGAGCCGGTACTCGAAACCGCCGCCACGGCGGATGAACTGGCCGCCGAGCTTGGCGTCGAGCTCGTCGAGGGCGTGGTCGAGACCGGAGGCGACGCCCCCGGTGGCGGTCCAGGCGACCACCATCTCCTCGTGGCTGAGGGGCTGGTGGGGGCGCTCGAGGAACACGGCGAGGAGCTGGGCCTCGCGCCGGGTGAGCTGCACCCGCTGGCCCTCCACCACGACCTCGTTGGTGAACAGGTCGAGGGCGAGCCCGGCGGCGCGCAGGATGCCGTCGCCCTCCACCGTGCGCAGCCGGTCCCGGATGCGGCCCAGGAGGTCCTGCACGCTGAACGGCTTGGTCACGTACTCCTCGGCCCCGGCTTCCAGGGCTTCGGCCGTGGTGGCCACGTCGTCGCGGGCGGTCAGGACGATGACCGGGATGGTGTGGCCCGCCTCCCGCAGCTCACGCAGGACGGTGACGCCGCTCAGGTCGGGCAGGCCCAGGTCGAGCAGGACCAGGTCGATGCCTCCGTCGGCCAGGCGGGCCAGGGCGGCCGCCCCGGTGGCGGCCGTCACCGGCGAGAAGCCGTTGACGGCGAGCCCGCGCTGGAGGAACGAGGCGATGCGGTCCTCGTCCTCCACGATCAGGATGGTGGCCACGGCTCCACACCGTACTGACGCGTCACGCCTGGACCGGATTGGCCGCGAGCACGTCCATGGCGTGGCGGTACCCCACCTCGACCACGGCCAACCCGTTGGAGAAGTCGAGGGCGTCGAACGCCTCGACCGGAGGGTGGAACAGGAGGTCGGGCGGATCGGCCGCCAGGCGGTCGCGCTGGGCCCGGCGGCCGCCGATCTCCTTGGCCCGCAGCATCACCCGCACCGGTCCGGGGATCCGCATCGTGGCGGAGAACGGGTTCAGCCGCGAGGCCAGCACCCGCCACCCCGACACCGAGGGGTCGAAGGCCGGTGTCGAGCCCATCTCCACGCCGGGCTCGAGGTCGACGGCCAGCACCGTGCCCTCCATCCGCGCCCGGAGGACCCCGACGGGCAGGTCGTCGACCACGCCGCCGTCGACGAGCAGATCGCCGTCCATCCACACGGGTGGCAGGACGCCCGGCATCGACGCGCTGGCCCGTAGCGCGAACCACGCCGGCCCCTGCTCGTGCACCTCGATCCGCGAGCGGGTGAGGTTGGCCGAAACGAAGGCGGCGCGAACGGGCATGTCCTCGATGGCGGTCTCGCCGAAGAAGTCCGGGGCGCGCATGGCGCGGGTGAGGTTGCGCGAGGACGACAGCGCCACGAGCGGCAGCGTGTAGCCGATGAGGCGCTTGGTCTCCATGAACCCCTTCAGGGTGTACGCGACCCGCGTCTCGTCGTCCCAGCCCATGGCGTAGGTCGCCGCCATGATCGCCCCCATGCTCGTGCCGGCCACGGCGTCGATGGGCACCCCGTTCTCCTCGAGGGCCCGCATGACCCCGAGGTGGGCGAACCCCCGCGGCCCGCCGCCGCCGAGGGCGAGGCCGACGGCCCGCCCAACGGCGAGGCGGGCGACCCGCTGCTCGTCGGCGCCGTGGCCGCGTCGGACGTGGTGGTGGGTCATGTCGGGTCGCTGGGCGAGCCACGCCGCCGTGCCCGTGGGCCGGCGATCGGCGGAGCGGATGATCACCAGCTCGCACCGGGGTCGGGCCGACGCCGGGCGGGAGTGCACGAATGTCTCCTCGACCTCGCTCAAGCCGGGGCCGGCATCGGCGGCCCCGACGAGCAGCATGCGGTCGGCCTGGCGGATGCAGCGTTCGGTCCACGTCGTCGGCGTCGGGTCGGCTTCGTAGACGACGAAGTCGTGGTCCTGTTCGAGCCCGTTCAGAAAGGTGAGCAGCGGCCCCTCGCCGCGGGCGCCCGAATCGCGTGCCGCGGCATGGTGGCCGACGGCATTGTCGACGAGACGGCTGCCGACGACGGTCACCGAGCCGAGGGACTTCAGCGACCGAGCCATGGCGTGGGCGAACTCGGCCGTCTCCGACGGCCCCCGGCCGGCCGGAAGGATGGCGACGGTACGGACCGGGCTGGCGACGTGTGGTGCGCCGGAGTCGTGGCGGGTGAGGGTGCGGACCAGCTGGTGGGACAGGGCCAGGAGCGTGTCGGGCTCGGTCCGCACCACGTGGAGGAAATCCGCGGCCGGGAGGCGCAGCAGCACCGAGTCGCGGACGGCGCGGACCGAGGCGCCGCGTGGCTCTCCGCCCAGCAGCGAGACCTCCCCGACGAGTCGCCCGGCACCGACCTCCTCGACGGTGCGCTCGGTGCCGTCGACGTCGTCGAACACCTGCAACCGCCCGCTGACGACGACATACACGGCGTCGCCGGCTTCGCCTCGGCGCAGGAGGATCTCACCGCCCTGGATGCCGACGGGTTGGAACACGTCGGCGAGAGCCTCGAGCTGGCGAGGGCCCAGTGAGCAGAACACCTCGCTCGTCCGGAGGGCGGTGATCACATCCGTGCGTCCGAGCCGGCCCACCCCGCTCATGAGCTCACCGTACTGCCCCCGATCGCGCGCAACTGGTGTGGCAACCTCGTCCCATGACCTGGCGCGCCCGCATGATCACCGCAACGACACTCCTGTTCGCCATGCAACTCATCCACGGGTTCATCCCGACGGCGGAGGAGACCGAAGGTGGCAGCGTCGTCGGGTTCTACGGCGGCATCGGGCTGCTGCTGGCGTCGCTGGTCGCGCTGTTCGGCGTCGTGCGCGCCCGCGAGTGGGGAGCGCGGCTGGCCGGGATCACCGGCGCAATCGTGGCCGTGGGCGTGGTCCTCTACCACGCGCTGCCGTTCAAGAGCCCGGTCACCAACCCGTACCTCGGCGAGCCCGTGGGCATCCCGGCCTGGCTCGGTGTCGCCGCCGCCATCGCCGCCGGCGCGTGGGCGGCGTGGGAGGCCCGCGCCGGCGGCGCATTCGGCCCGGCCGAGGACCACGGATCGAGAACCACCACGGTGTAACTTCGTCGGGATGAGCGATGCGCGGGTGGCGGCGTGGCGCGCGTTCCTCGCTGCGCAGCGGCGGGTGCTGCAGCGGCTCGAGCACGAGCTTCAGGACGCCCACGGCATCGGCCTCACCTGGTACGAGGTCCTGCACAAGCTGCACGAGGCCCACGACCGCCGACTGCACATGGCCGAGTTGGCCGACTCCGTCCTGTTGCCGGTCGAGGGAGTCGCCCGGGTGGTGGCTCGCCTGGAGGACGCCAACCTCGTGCGTACCCACCGGTGTCTCCTTCACGGCCAGGAGTGGGAGGTGGCCCTCACCAGCACGGGCCGCACCCGCATCAGCCGCGCCATGGAGACCCACGGACGGGGCATCGACGAGCACTTCGGCGTCCACCTGAGCGACGAGGAAGCGGTGGCGTTGACCCGTGCCCTGGGGCGGATGGCGGAACCGGCCGGCGCCTAGGCGGGCGGGGCCAGCTCGGCCACCACGCCGTAGTGGTCTGTGGCCATGGTGCCGGTGAGGGCGCGGTTGCAGACCACCCGGCACGACTCGATCTCACCGGCGCCCGTCGGCCGGGGCGGGCGAACGAGGATGTAGTCGAGGCGCTTGTCGGGCTCGTGGCTGGCCGGCACGAACGGGTTGCGGTTGTCCCAGGTCCATCCCTCGCCCCGGCCGCCGGCCACATCCCACGCGTCGTGGAAGATCGTGCTGCGGCCCTCGAGGGTGGCCCGGCCGGTGAGGAACCGGATCTCGTCGGACTGCGGCTCGGCGTTGAAGTCGCCGGCGAAGACGGCGGGGTAGGTGGAGGCGGGATCGGCCTGGGCCTCGATGGCGTCGAGGGCGGTGAGGATCTGGGCCCGGCGGACGTAGCCATGGTCGAGCTGCCAGTTGAGGTGGGTGCAGAACACGTCCACCCCGGCCGTGCGGACGTGCAGCAGCACGCGCCCTTCGTCGTCCTGGTCGCACTTCGGCAGTGGCGTGCTCGTGGTGGCATCGACGGGATGGCGGGTGAGGACGGCGTTGCCGAACCATCGCCCCTCGCCCAGGTCGAGGCCGCGGGCGAAGGTCGACGTGTAGCCGAGCTCGTTCAGCCGATCGTGCTCGGCCAGCCACCCGGCCTGATCGCGCCCGCCGGCGTCTTGCACGACCTCCTGCAGGCAGACAACATCGGGAGCGAGGCGCCCGATCCACACCGCGATCTCCTCGCGGCGCTCGCGCCACGGCCCGGAGAGGTTCCAGATGTTGAGCGTCATCACGCGGAGCACGGGTCGACTCTATGGCGGGTGACGATCGACGCGACCTGGTCGGCGGCCTCCTTGCCGCGACCGGCGCGTTCGCCTACAGCATCACGATCGTCATCGGCCGCACCCTGGCCAAGGCGGGCGTCCCGTCGTCGCTCGGCCTCGGCGTGCGGTTCTCCATAGCCGGGACGCTGCTGCTGCTTGCGGTGGTGGCCACGCGGCGGCCACTCCTGCCGGTGCCGGGGGAGCGGCGTCACGCGCTGGTGCTCGGTGGCATCGGCTATGCCGTGGAGTCCACGTTCTTCTACCTGGGTCTCGCCAACGGCAGCGCCGCGGCGGTCGCCCTCCTCTTCTACTCCTACCCCGCGCTCGTGGCGGTCATCGAGGCCGTCATCGAGCGGCGGTGGCCCGACCGGCGGACGGCGGTGGCGCTCGTGCTGTCGGCCAGCGGCGCCGGCGCCGTGGCGGCCGGCGGGGGGCGGCTCGACATCTCCGGCCTCGGGATCGTCTGCGCCCTGTTGTCGGCACTCACCTTCGCCTGTTACCTGGTGGCCGGCGGCCGCCTCATGAAACGCACCGACGCGCTCACCACCGGCGCGTGGGTGGCCGTCGGGGCCGGAGGCGCGCTGCTGACCCGGACCCTTGTCGGTGGTGACGTGTCGGTTCCGCCCGGCCACTGGGCGCAACTGGCGCTCTACGGCGCGTCGACCGCGGTGGCGTTCGTCTGCATGTTCGCCGCACTGCGGGTGCTCGGCGCGTCCCGCACCGCGGTGGTGATGACGCTGGAGGCGGTGTTCGCCGTCTTCCTCGCCGCCCTCGTCCTCGACGAGCCCGTCCATCTGCTGGAGGCCATCGGCGGCATCGGCATCCTCACGGGCGCCATCCTGGTCAGCCTCAGGCGCGCGGCGGCCGCCGAGGCGGCGGAGTCCTCCCCTTAGAGGGCCAGGCGCATGCAGACCCTCGTGGTGGGGTCGAGGCCGTGGGCGGTCTCGACGTCACGGACGGCGCGCAACTCGGGGCCGATGTCCTCTTCGGGCATGACGACGAAGCCGAGGTGCTCGTAGAGGGGCCGGTTCCACGGGACCTCGGAGAAGGTGGTCAGCGTGACCGCCGCACAGTGTTGCGCGGCGGCCCATCGGGCGACCCACTCGACCAGGGCGCGGCCGAGGCCGCGGCCCTGCACCATGGGGTGGACGCTGATCTGCTCGATGTGGGCCCCGCCGTCCAGGACGTCGACCAGCACGAAGCCGGTGGGACGGTCGGAGGCGTCGACGGCCACCCAGGATCGCCCCGCCGCGGAGAACAGGTTCAGCGCCGCCACCGAGGGGGGATCGTCGTCGGCCACGGCGTCCATGCCGACGGTGCGAAAGCGCTCGCCGGCGGCCCGTTCGATCTCCCGCAACGCCGCGCTGTCGGTGACCCGAGCGGGGCGGATCACTCGTCGAGGGACTTGATGGGATGCCGCCCGTCGACGTTGCCGATGAACGGCGGGTGCAGCTCGTAGCCGACCAGCCGGCGCAACCGGTCGGGGAATCCCCGGGCCATCTCGAACGGGATGCCGAGGTACTGGTTCTCCTGCTGCCTCAGCCAGGCCTGGTTGTAGTTCATGGTGATGCCGGTGCGAGGAGTGTCTGTGGTGTTGGCCCCGCCCTGGTGCCAGAGGTTGCCGAGCCAGCACAGCACCGAGCCACGCGGCATCTCGGCCGCGATCTCCTGCGCATCCGGCGGCGGCGGCTGATCGAGCAGGTGGCTCCTGGGGATCAGGCGCGTCGCCCCGTTGGCCTCGGTGAAGTCGGTGATCGCCCACATGGTGTTGCACACCACCGGCGGGTGGGGGACCGGCAGCGGGAACAGGGCGTCGTCGGTGTGCAACCCCTGGGCGTTCTCGCCGGGAAGGATGTGGATGGCCTGCATGATCGACACCTGGAAGTGCGGCCCGAGCACGCCCTCGACCACGCCGAGCACGTCGTCGTTCATGGCCACGGGGTGGAACGCCTCCCCCTTGGCGATGAGGTTGCCCAGCCGGATGGTGTGGAAGCCCTCGAAGTCACTGCGTCCCCGGGGCGCGCCGGCGAGGAGCTCGGCCAGACGGGCCTCGATGGCGTCGAAGGTCGCCATGGGCGCCACGTCGTGCAGCACGACATAGCCGTCCGAGGCGATGGCCTTCAGCGCCGTGTCATGGTCGGGCTGCACCGTGGCACGGTACCGCCCCCGGTTCGCGGCAGGCTGCCCATTCGTGGACCTCGCCGCGACCCTGGCCGATACCCTCGCCGCCGCCGGCTTCCTCGCCGCCGGGGAGGAAGCAGCGCTGCTCACCGACGCCGCCGCCGGTGACGCCGACCGCCTGGCCGCGCTGCTGGCGCGCCGCCTTGCGGGCGAGCCGGTGGAGCACGTGGTCGGCTGGACGGAGTTCTGTGGCCTTCGCCTCGTCGTGGGGCCGGGCACGTTCGTCCCCCGGCAGAAGACCGAGGGCCTGGCCCGTCGGGCCGCCGATCTGCTGGCCGCCGCCGACGACCCGGTCGCCGTCGATCTCTGCAGCGGCGTGGGCGCCATCGCCTGCGTCATGGCCGCGCACGTGCCGCACGCCCGCGTCGTCGCGTCGGAGCTCGACGACGCGCCGCGGGCGTGCCTGCGCGTCAACGCCGCGCCCTACGGCATCGAGGTCGTGGCCGGCGACCTCGACGAGCACGTGCCGCCCGAGCTGCGCGGCCGCGTCGCCGTCCTCACCGCCAACGCGCCCTACGTCCCGACCGGGTCCATCGA
>DATLDH010000120.1:0-17367 GCA_035526015.1 Acidimicrobiales bacterium | reverse complement strand
ACGATGGCGGCGACGGCGAGGAACTCCGACTGCCAGTTCTGGAACGACTGGAACCAGAACTCCGAGGTCTGCATGAACCCGACCATCGTCACCGGCTGGCCGCCGTGGGCCTGCTGCTGCTGGCTGTACTCGTGCGCCCCGCCGGCGCCGTGCAACAGCAGGCTGGCCAGGAACAGGGTGAAGAAGGCGATGCACAACGAGTTCTTGTAGAGGGCCAGGACGAGCCCGCCGCGGCGCACCGCCCACGGCGCGTCCGGGTCCTTGCGATGGTGCTCGGGGCCCTCGTCGACGGGTTCGGTCTCGTCGAGCTTCTTGGACTCCGGTGACCCTCGCTGGCGCAGCCACACCGTCAGCAGCACGTAGCTGCCCATCTGCAGGAACTCCGATTCCCAGTTCTCGAACGTCGCCTCGACGAAGTGACCGGTGCGGAGGTAGGCGGACATGGCGATGGTCGGCTCGTCGTGGTCCTTCTGCTCGGCGTTGTAGGACCGCTGCCCGGTGAGGATCTGACCGCCGAGGAACAGCAGGAAGAACACCACGGACGCGAGCGTCAGACCGTTGTTCCGCAAGAAGCGGCGCATGGTCGGGTTGTGCCCGGCCATGCACACGGCCAACCGATCCATCTGATAGCAAGTGCCGTGACCCGTGTGCAGTCGAAACCACGGCTGGGTGTCGCGGGGCTCCTGATCGCCCTCTCGGCAACCGTGCCGGCCGCACCCGCACGGGCCGACTTCCGCTCGATCACGATCAGCGACAACGAGTTCAACCCGACGCCGCTGAGCGTCCGGCTGGGCGACACTGTCGTCTGGCGTCACGAGGGTCAGCGGCCCCACAGCGTGAAGAGCGACACCAACGAGTTCGACTCGAGCCCGGGGTGCTCGTTCCAGAACACGGGCCCGTGCATGAAGCCGGGCCAGACCTTCTCGTTCACCTTCGACCAACCCGGGACCTACTTCTATTACTGCAACGTCCACGGCTCACCGAACGGCGTGGGCATGGCCGGGTCGATCACCGTGCCTTCCGGCGGCGGAGGCGGCGGGACGACCACGACAGCCCGCGCGAACACCACCACCACCCGACCGCCGGCCTCCACGACGACGGCCAAGCCCGGCGCCACCACCACCGTCCGGCCCGGCGTGACGACGACGGCTGCCATCAACGGCACCACCGCGCCCGGCCCGACGACGCAGGTGACGCCCGGGCCCCTGCCCACGGTCGCGACCATCCCCGGTGACACCACACCCCCTCCGACGACCGCCTCGTCCACCTCGTCGACCGCGCTCGTGGCGGCGCCGCTCGACGATGACGACGGGGGAGTGCCGACGCCGCTCATCCTCGTGCTGCTCGTGCTCCTGGCCGCCGGCCTGGCCGCCGCCGCCTGGTACTACCTGCCTCGGAGAGGTTGACTGTTACCGACGGTAACATTACTGTCGGTAACCATGACCGAGACCACCAGGCGTCACCGGCGGGCCCGCGTGGCCGTCGAGGCGGCGCCCACCCGTGACGAGCGCCGGGCCGAACGCCGGGCCGAGCTGCTGGCCGCCGCCGTCGCCGTCATCCGGGCCGAGGGCCCGGCCGCATCGATGGAGGACATCGCGGCAGCGGCCGGCGTCACCAAGCCCATCCTCTACCGCCACTTCGGTGACCGCCGGGGCCTGACCCACGCCGTCGCCGACCTCTACTCGGCCGACCTCTTCATCGCCCTGCGCGACGCGCTCCTCCGGCCCGTCGACGGCCGCCAGATCCTGGCCGGCACCATCGAGGCCTACCTCGAGTTCGTCGATCGCGACCCGCAGATGTACCGCTTCATCGTGCGCCCGTCGGAGGCGGACAACGGCGAGCTGGCCGGCGCCGCCCTGGCCGAGTTCGTCCCCCGCATCAGCTCCGAGGTCGCCGTCGTCCTCGGCGAGCGCATGCGGCAGCTCGGCCTCGACTCCGGGCCGGCCGAGCCCTGGGCCTACGGCATCGTCGGCATGGTGCACCAGGCGGCCGACTGGTGGGTCGACCGCCGCCCCATGCCCCGCGAACGCCTGGCCGAGTACCTCACCACCCTGCTGTGGGGCGGCCTGGCCGGAGCCGGTCTCGACGTGCCGGTGACGACGTCATGAGCGCGCTCGCCCTCGCCCCGGTCCTGGCCCACGCCGGTGCGACCGAGCTCAGCAGCTGGCGGCCCATCGTCATCCTGGCCGTGCTCTTCACGGCCTCGTTCGTCTTCCTCGCCGTCCGCGGTGACGACGACCGGCCCCACGCCCTTCCGCTGCGCATCCTGCTGCGCGGCGCAAACGGCATCGAGCGCCTCACCGGCGTGGCCGGGTGGGCCGTCGGGATGGTGGCCATCGCCCTGTTCGGCCTGCTCATGGCCGGCATCGGCTTCTACGCCGACGTGGCGTGGCACGTCGACCTCGGCCGCGACAAGGTGCTGTTCACCGCTCCCCACACCATGATCGTGCTCGGGCTGCTGATCATCGCCGTGTCCTCGCTGCTCGGCGTCACCGTGGCCTCGATCACCAAGATCGACACACCGCTGCGGTGGAAGGCACTGCGCGTGCCGTGGTCGGCTGTGCCGCTGGGCCTGCTCGGCTTCACCGCCCTGGCGGGATTCCCCCTCGACGACGTGTGGCACCGCATGTACGGCATCGACGTCACGATGTGGAGCCCGACCCACCTGATCATGATCTGCGGCGCGTCCCTCAGCCCCATCCCGTGCTGGCTGGCGTTGGCGGAGGCGGGCGCCAAGCCCACCGACGGGGGCTGGGCCCGCGCCCTCCACGTCGTGTGCGGATGGCTCATGCTGGCCGGCCTCTCGAGCGTGCTCGGTGAGTTCGAGTTCGGCGTCCCCCAGTTCCAGCAGCTGTACCACCCCGTGCTCATCGCCCTGGCCGCCGGCGTCGCCCTCACCGCGTGCCGCGTCGTGCTCGGCCCGGTCTGGACGCTCGTGCCCGTGATCGTCACCGTCGGCGAGCGCATCGTGCAGGGGAGCATGGTCGGCACCGGCAGCGTCGCCCCCGACGGCCACGTGCTCACCCGGCCCGCCGCCCTCTACCTCGGCTGCGCCGTGGCGGTCGAGTTGGCCGGGCTCGTCCTCGGCACGCGGAACCGGCTCCGGTTCGCCATCGGCGCCGGTGTCTCCATCGCCACCATCGGCATGGCGGCCGAGTGGTGGTGGAACGCCAACGCCCACCAGCCGTGGACGTCGAACCTGCTGCCCGCCGGCGTGGTCCTGCCCGCCATCGTCGCCATCGGCGCCGCCGTCATCGGCGCATCGTTCGGCAGCGCCATCCTGGGCGCGCCGGCCCGTCTGGGCCGACCCGTGCTCGGCATCGCCTTCGCCGCCGTCGTGGCCGGGCTGCTCCTCCCGCTGCCCCGCACCACCGGCGATGTCGACGTCGACATGAAGCTCGAGCCCGTCGGCGCCGAGATGCGCGTGCGCGCCACCCTCGACCCGCCCGACGCGGCCGACGAGGCCAAGTGGTTCCAGGTGACGGCGTGGCAGGGCGGCGGCATGGTGCTGGCCGACATGCAGCGCACCGGTCCGGGGGAGTACGTGTCGTCGCGCACGGTTCCCGTCACCGGCAAGTGGAAGACGATGCTGCGGCTCCACCGCGGCGCGGAGATGATGGCGGTGCCGATCTTCCTGCCCGCCGATGCCGAGATCGACGAGGCCGAGGTGCCGGCCGTCGACCGCCGCGGACCGTTCGTCGGTGAGCAGCAGTACCTGCTGCGCGAGTCCAAGAGCGGGCCGGGCTGGTACGCCGTCGTCGCCTACATCCTCATCGCCGGCATCGCCGCGCTGTGGATCGGCTCCATCGGCCTCGCCGCCGTCCGCATCCCCTCCGAACGACCCCCCACCCCTGCCCGTACCGAGGAGCGCGTGTGAGCAACGGCCTGCAGATCCCCGCCGACGTCGTCACCGAGATGACGTGGAACTACGTGCAGGACCAGCCGGCGCTGGCCCGGCTGTACGAGAAGGGGAAGGTCAGCCAGTGGAACGCCACCACCGACATCGACTGGACCCCCGAGGTCAACTTCGGCGAGGCGTCGGCGGTGGAGGAGAACCTGGGCGGGCCGTTCGGCATGTTCACCGGCACCGAGAACCTCGAGGGCTCGCTGAAGCGGTTCAGCACCGACACCGGTCGCACCCAGGTGGCGTGGGAGTTCCAGTCGTGGATGGTGAGCCAGTTCATGCACGGTGAGCAGGGGGCACTGGTGGCCACCGCGCGCCTCGTGGAGACCGTGCCCGACATCGACGCCAAGTACTACGCCGCCAATCAGGTGGCCGACGAGGCCCGCCACGTCGAGGCCTACGCGCGCTATCTCAACACCAAGCTCCAGCAGAGCTACGACATCAGCGCGCCGCTCCAGTCGCTGCTCACCGACATCATGGGTGAGAAGCGCTGGGACATCACCTACCTCGGCATGCAGATCCTCGTCGAGGGCCTGGCCCTGGCCGCGTTCGGCCTCGGCAACGTCATGTTCCGCGACCCGATCATCAAGCAGATCACCGACTACGTCATGCGGGACGAGGCGCGCCACGTCGCCTTCGGCGTGCTCGCCCTCCAGGACCTCTATCCGCAGATGTCGTCGGCCGAGCTGGCCGACCGCGAGGAGTTCCTGCTCGACGCCACCCAGCTGATGTACGACCGCTTCCTGCTCGAGCAGGTGTGGGAGCGGCTGGAGGTCCCGGTCGAGGAGGGCAAGGCGTTCGCCGCCAACAACCCGCTCATGGTCGTCTTCCGCCAGATCCTGTTCTCCAAGATCGTGCCCAACCTCAACAAGCTCGGGCTGCTCACGCCCCGGGTGCGGGAGCACTTCGAGAAGCTCCAGATCATCCAGTTCGAGCATGCCCCCGACTCGGCGACCGAGCTCGAGGGTGGTTCGGCTCATTAACTAGGCACTTCGGGGCATACGATGGCCTGGTCAGGGGTTGATCACCGCATGCGCCGAATCACACTCTTCCTTGCTGCTGTCGCCACGGCCGGTCTCGGGCTGCTCGCCGCCCCCGGCGCATCGGCCGCCGCCCTTCCCATCCAGCCCGGCATGCGGATCACCGTCGGCACGGCGGGGTGCACGGCCAACTTCGTCTATGACGGTGTCGGCGTGAGCGCCGGCCGGACGTTCATCGGCACCGCCGCGCACTGTGCGTCCGCGGTCGGCGACGACGTCAAGGACGCCAACGGCGCCGTGTTCGGTGACGTCGCCTTCATCGGCAACGAGGACACCACCGCCGACGACTTCGCCTTCATCGAGGTGCGGACCGAGGACCTCGGCCGGGTGAGCACGGTCGTGAAGGGCCACAGCGCGCCGAAGGGCTACACCACCGCCGAGGAGCCCGTCCTCGGCGACACCACGACGCTCTCGGGCTACGGCACCGGCTTCGAGGTCACGGGCGCCACCCGCGAAGGCCGCTTCGGCGTGGTCACCTATGCCGACTCCGAGCTCTACTCCGTGGTGGGACCCATCATCTACGGCGACTCCGGCGGCCCCGTGGTGCACGACCCGAGCGGCAAGGCCCTCGGCATCGTGAGCCGGCTGTGCATCGGCGTGTGCACCGAAGAGGGCCCGACCGTCGAGGGCATCCTGGCCAAGGCGTCCGACGCCGGCTTCCCCGTCACCCTGCGCTAGTCCGGCGGGCCGCCCGCCCGATGAGAGCCTCGGCGGCCGACACCAGCCAGTGGTTGTCGATGCGGGAAGCGATCGCCCGCGCCTCACCGGCCAGAGACGAGGCATTCGGCGAATTGCCCTGCGCGAGCGCGAGCTCGGCGCGGCCGATGAGCGAGGCGGCGACGCCGTGGCCGTCACCCACCCTCCCTGCGACGGCGGCGGCCTCGTCGTAGAGGGCACCCGCCCCGTCGTCACCCGCCTGTCGGGCCAGGTCGCCGGCGAAGCACAGCACGCGTGCCAGGCCGCGGGGTGAGCCCAGGCGGCGCATCATCTCCAGGGCGAGCTCGGTGAGGCGGCGGGACTCCTCCATCCGCCCGGTCCGGGCGGCCGCGTTGGCGAGCTTCTGCAGCGCTCTCGCCATGCCCAGCTGGTTGGCGAGGGCCTCGTGGATCGCCAGCGACTGCTCGAGATGTCGCATGCTCTCCGGAGCGTCCCCGGCGAGGGCGGCGACGTCGCCGAGATCGCACAGGGCCTGGGCCCGGGCCGCCAGGTCGGCCGCCGCCTCGGCCGCCTCCAACTCGGCCTCGAAGTCGGCCCTGGCCTCGTCCAGCCGGCCGGCGAGCATGGCCTCGAATCCCACGCTGTGGAGAGCCCGGGCCGTGCCGCGGTGATCGCCGGCGGTGCGCGTCACCTCCAGCTCCTCGAGGAACACGGCGCGAGCGGCGGCCGACCCGTCGGCGGCGGCCCTCAGATCCCCGAGACCGTGGAGCGCGTGGGCGGCCCGCTCGGGCCGCTTCATGGCGCGTGCCCCCTCGAGGGCATCGGTGAGCAGCACCTTGGCGGTCCCATAGTCGCCCTGCTCGAAGGCCAGCAGTCCCGCGCCGAGACGGAGGTCGACGCCATCCTCGCTCTGCGCGGGTGTTGCCTCGATCGCCTGCTCGAGCCAGCGCCTGCCCTCGGTCCAGTGCCCGCCCATCAGCCAGAACGGCCAGAGCTGGGCGGCCATGGCCGCTGCCGTGGCCGTCCGCCCGCTCGACAGGAGCCACGCCAACGCGGCGCGGGTGTTGTCGTGGTCGGCCTGCAGCCGGGCGTAGGCCACCTGGGCATCCGGACCCCGGGTCATGTCCACGGCGGCCTCGGTGCGGAGCAGGTAGTGGCCGGCGTGGGCCTCGAGCAGCCGGTCGGCGTCGCCTTCGGCCCGCAGGATCTCGGCCGCGAACTGCCGGATCGGCTCGAGCAGTCGGTAGCGAGCCTCGCCGCCCGTGCCCTCGCCGAACATGACCATCGACTTGGTGCAGAGGTCGTGGAGGACCTCGGCCGCTTCGGCATCCTGCAGCGGCGGCTCGGTGCACACCGTCTCGGCCGCGTCCAGGTCGAAGCCGCCGTGGAAGACCGACAGCTGCAGCAACATCGTGCGCTCGGGTCCGGTCAGGAGCCCGAAGCTCCACTCGATGGCGCCGTGCATGGTGCGGTGCTGGCTCGTGCCCCCGGCGCGCCCTCCGGTGAGCACCGAGAGACGGTCGCGAAGCCGGGCCGAGATCTGCTCGAGGCTCATCCCTGCGACGCGGCCGGCGGCCAGCTCGATGGCGAGGGGCAGGCCGTCCAGCTGGCGGCAGATCTCGGTGACGGCGCTGGTGTTGGCCGCGGTGAGGACGAAGTCGGGCCGAACCGAGCGGGCCCGTTGCTCGAAGAGCTCGAGGGCGGCGGCGTCGACGGCCAACGGCGCCACCGGGAACACGACCTCACCTTCGATGCCGAGGGGCTCGCGGCTGGTCGCCAGTATGCGCAGTCCCGGGCAGGTCGGGAGCAGGGCCAGGGCCAGCTCCCTGCATCCGGCGAGGACGTGCTCGCAGGTGTCGAGCACGATCACGAGGTCCATCGCCGCCACGGCGTCGGTGAGCACATCGACGGGCCCGCGGTCCGATCCCTCCCGCAGACCCAGGGCCGACATCACCGCCTGGGCGACGAGCCCCCCCCTCGAGCAGCCCGCCCAGCTCGACCAGACGGGCGCCGTCCCCGTGGCCGTCCGCTGCCGTCCTGGTCACGGCGAACGCGAGGCGCGTCTTGCCGGCCCCGCCCGGTCCGGTCAGGGTGACGAGGCGGTGGTCGGCGAGGAGGTCGAGCACCGCCGTCGTCTCGTCATCCCTCCCGACGAAGCTGGTCAGATCGGGAGGCACGTTGTGCCGACGGGTCGGCAACGAGCGCAACGGTGGGAAGTCGCGGTCGAGGTCCGGGTGGCACAGCTGGAAGACCTGCTCGGCGTCGGTCAGATCCTTGAGGCGGTGCTCGCCGAGATCGAGGAGGGCTACGCCGCCCCTCAGGTCGTCTGCGACGCGCCGGGCCGTTGCGGCGGTGATGACGACCTGGCCCCCGTGGGCGGTGGCCCGCAGCCGCGCGCAGCGGTTCACCGCCGCGCCGTAGTAGTCGCCGTCGCGTAGCTGGGCCTCGCCGGTGTGCATGGCGGCGCGCACACGCAGCCGGGCGGCCGGCGGCCACGCCACCGCGGCCAGCGCGAGCTGCAGCGCGACGCCCGATTGCACGGCGGCACCCGGATCGGTGAAGACGGCGAACACGCTGTCGCCCTCTCCCCTCGACTTCACCACCAGGCCGCCGTGGGCGGTGATGCAGTCCGCGACCAGCCGGTCGTGCTGCTCGATGGCCAGCGCCGCCTCGGCCGGGTGCTCCTCCCACAGCCGGGTCGAGCCTTCGACGTCGGTGAAGACGAAGGTCACCACGCCGGTCGGCAGGGCCGTCACCGTCGCAGAGTACGACGGCGCCCCGGCGCGGCGCGGGTGCTACCGGGCCGCAGTGAGCGAGTCGAGCGCCAGCTGGGTCAGCAGCTTCACCCCGACGTCGATGGCGGACTCGTCGACGTCGAAGGCTCCGGAGTGCAGGTCGGCGGCCGGTCGCTCGGAGCCGGCCGGCTTCACGCCCAGGCGGGCGAACGAGCCGGGCCGGTGCTCGAGGTACCACGAGAAGTCCTCGCCGCCCATGCTCTGGGCCGTCTCGGTGACCGAGTCGGGGCCGAGGGCGGTGGTGGCGGCCAGGTCGAGCATGGTCGTGCAGTGGCGGTCGTTGATGATGGGCGGCGCGCCACGGTCGTAGTCGAGGTGGTACTCGGCGCGCATGGGCCCGACGATCCCGTCGAGCAGCCGGCGGATGAGGTCGGGAGCGGCGTCCCACGCCTCGCGCTGCAGGGCCCGGGCCGTCCCGCGCAGCACGACCGAGGTGGGGATGACATTGGCCGCCTCGCCGCCGTGCACGGAGCCGAACACCAGGTTGAGCCCGCCCCGTACGTCCAGCAGGCGACCCAGCGCCGACGGCAGCTCGGTGGCGACACGGCCGGCCAGGTGGACGAGGTCGGCGGTGAGGTGCGGACGCGCCGTGTGCCCCCCGGGACCGACCAGGGTGATGGTGAGCAGGTCGGCCGCAGAGGTGATGGCCCCCACGCGCGTGCCGACGCGGCCGACCTCGAGCGACGGGTCGCAGTGCAGCCCGTAGACGGCGGCGACGTCGTCGAGCCCGCCGGCGGCGATGACGTCGAGCGCGCCGCCGGGCACGGTCTCCTCGGCGGGCTGGAACAGCAGCCGCACCCGGCCGGGCAGTTGCCGCTGGGCCAGCTCGAGAGCGGTGCCGAGCAGGACGGTGGTGTGCACGTCGTGGCCGCACGCGTGGCACACGCCCTGGACCTGGGAGCGGTACGGCACGTCCTTCACGTCGTCGATGGCGAGCGCGTCGATGTCGGCCCGCAGCGCGACGGTCGGTCCGGCGCCGGCGTCGCCGATGTCGCAGATGAGGCCGGTCCCCGCCGGCAGCACCTTCGGCGCCAGCCCCGCCACCTCCAGCCGCTGGGACACCGCGAGTGTCGTCTGGTGCTCCTCGCGGCTCAGCTCCGGGTGCGCATGCAGCATGCGGCGGAAGGCGATGAGCTCCTCGGGCGCGGGCGACGTCATCGGCGCCGGTTCACAGCCACGCCGGCTTGGCGGCGCCGGTGTCGAGCTCGTCGACCAGGGCGTCGACGACGTCGAGCAGCGACCCGCCCCTGGCCACGATGTCGCGCTGGCGGGTGGCGCTCGGGCCGCGGTTCATGATGTCGAGCACGCCGGCCAGCTCCTTGTCGCAACCGAGCCGCGACGCGGTCGGCGTCAGTTCCTCGACGGTGTGGGCGATGGCCTGGCGCAGCGGCAGGAGGGTCCCCGACTCGTCCACGATGATCTCGGCCTCCAGGCCGTAGCGGCCGGCGCGCCACTTGTTCTGACGCACGATCCACTCGCGGGGGGCGGGCAGGGTGAAGCCCCGGTCGTCGAGGCCGTCGAGCTGGGCGACCAGGCACTGGGCGAGGGCGGCCAGCGCCTCCACCTCGGCGAAACTGGGCAGCCCGTCGCACACCCGGATCTCGACGGTGCCGAACTCCGGATGGGGGCGGATGTCCCACCACACCTCGCGAATCGACTTGATGGCGTGGGCCG
This sequence comes from Acidimicrobiales bacterium, assembly GCA_035526015.1. GTDB lineage: Bacteria > Actinomycetota > Acidimicrobiia > Acidimicrobiales > DATLDH01 > DATLDH01. The sequence continues at coordinate 7,297 of DATLDH010000120.1, read as the reverse complement.
AGATGAGGGTGTCCATGAACTGCTCGAACTCCTCCCAGGAGCCGAGCATGTAGGGCAGGCCTGCGGTGGGGAGCGCCTCGAACACCTTGCTGCGCGCCGAGGCCAGGCCCGTGTCGTGGCCGCCCCAGAACGGGCTCGAGCTCGACAGGGCGAGGAAGTGGGGGATGTAGGAGGCCAGGGCGTTGGTGATGGCGATGGCCTTGGTGCCCGAGGAGACGCCGACATGAAAGTGCACGCCGAAGATCTGCAGCCGGCGGCCGGCCCACTGGGTGTCCTCCATGAGGGCGGCATAACGGGGCCCGGGGCTGACGTCCTGCTCGTACCACTTGGAGAACGGGTGGGTGCCCGAGCACAGGAGGCCGATGTTGCGGTCGGCGATCGGGGTTTGCAGCTCCAGCAGCGTGGCCTCGAGGTCGCGGCGGGCCTCACCCACGGTCGTGCAGATGCCGGTGATGATCTCCAGGCAGCACTCGAGCAGCTCGTGCTTGATCTTGGGGTGGAGGAGGTCGGGCGACCCCGTGACCTCGAACAGGATGCTGCTAGCCGCGCTCTTGAGCTCCCGGGTCCCGCGGTCGACCAGCTCGAGCTCCATCTCGATGCCCAGTGTCGGGCCGACCGAGCCCTTGAAGTGGATCCCCATGCGCCACCGATCGTACGCGAGGGGGTTGTGACCGGATTCACCCGGTGACGGGATTCACCCGACGTTCATGGCAAATGCATGCTTGCAAGAGTTAGCACCGGGTACAATGACGGTATGCGAATCGAGCGCAGCTTCGGCTTCGTGGACCTCTGTGGATTCACCGGGTTCACCGAGATCCACGGTGACGAGGAGGCCGTCCGCTGCCTGGCCCAGTTCCGCACGGCGGTGCGCGACGTGGCCAGCCAGCGGGGCGTGCGGGTGGCCAAGTGGCTGGGCGACGGCGCCATGTTCGTCTCCGTCGGTTCGCCGCTGCTCATCACCACCATCCTCGAGATCGAGGAGCGCATCGACGCCGCCGGCTCGGCGCTCACCCTCCGGGCCGGGATGGCCGACGGCCCCGTGATCCTGTTCGAGGGCGACGACCACATCGGCAGCGCCGTCAATCTGGCCGCCCGCCTGTGCGACGTCGCCGCCCCGCACCAGGTCCTGGCCACCCCGTCGGTCGCCGCCGCCTCGCCGCCGTGGGTCGAGATCGAGCCCGTCGGCCTGATCCAGGTCCACGGCTTCGCGCGCCCGGTGGAGGTCGTCGACCTCTCCCGCCGCACCCACGCCACGGCCGAGCCGATGCCGGAGCGCGTCACCGCGTAGTAATCGGCTGGTTGGCTGTCACACCCCTTCCGTAGACTGGGCGGCTGCCTCCCGGAAGGAAACCATGCGGTTCCACGCCCTCTGGCGCGTCCGACCCTATCTACAGCCGTACGCCCGCCGGATGTGGTGGATGTTCGGGCTGACCGTGATCGGCATCGGTGCCAGCCTCCTCGTGCCCTTCGTGGCCAAGGCCGTCGTCGACGGCCCTATCCGCGACGGTGACCGGGGCGCGCTCGTCCTGCTCGTCGGCCTCGGGCTGGCCCTGGGCGCGTTCGAGGCGCTCCTGGCGTTCTGGCGCAGGTACGTCCTCACCGCCGTGGCCAACGGCATGGAAACGACGATGCGCAACGACCTCTACGCCCATCTCCAGCGTCTGCAGGTCTCCTTCCACGACCAGTGGCAGTCGGGTCAGCTGCTGTCGCGGGCCATGTCCGACATCGCCGTGATCCGCCGGTTCTTCGGCTTCGGGCTCATCTTCCTGGTCGTGAACGTCCTCACGTTCGTCGCCGTCATCGGGCTGCTGATGCGGCTCCACATGGGGTTGGCACTGGTCACCGCGTTCTCGGCGGTGCCCATCCTGTGGCTGTCGATCCTGTTCGAGCGCGAGTACTGGGAGGTCTCGCGCCGGGTGCAGGACCAACAGGGCGAGATGACCACGACCATCGAGGAGGCCGCCACCGGCATCCGTGTCATCAAGGCCTTCGGCCGCGGTGACCTCATGGGCCTCCACTTCGCCAAGCGGGTCGACACGCTCTACGCCTCGTCGATGGACAGCGTCCGGTTGCGCGCCAAGTTCTGGTCGGTGCTCGGCATCGTGCCCAAGCTGACCCAGGCCGCCATCCTCCTCGGTGGCGGTCTCGCCGTCGGCAACGGCTCGCTGTCGGTCGGCGGCCTCATCGCCTTCTTCTCCCTGCTCACCCTGCTGATCTGGCCCATCGAGGCGCTGGGCTGGATCCTGGCCATGGCCGAGGAGGCCGAGACGGCCAGTGCGCGCATCTTCGAGGTGCTCGACACCGAGCCGACCGTGTTCGACCGTCCCGACGCGCGACCGATGGCGGAGTCGACCGGTCGGCTCCGCCTCGAGGACGTGAGCTTCCGCTACCCCGGCGAGGTCGATCCCGAGGGCAGGCCCCATCCCGACGGTCCGTGGATCCTGCGCAACGTCGATCTCGACATCGCGCCGGGCGAGACCCTCGCGCTGGTCGGTATGACCGGCTCGGGCAAGACCACGCTCGTGTCGCTCGCCTCGCGGTTGTACGACGTCACCACCGGCAGGGTCACCCTCGACGGCGTCGACGTGCGCGACATCACCCTGGCCTCACTGCGCCGCCAGGTGAGCATGGCCTTCGAGGAGCCCATCCTGTTCTCGGCCAGCGCGCGCGAGAACCTGCTGCTCGGCTACCCCGACGCCACCGACGACGACATCGCCCGCGCCCTCGACACCGCCCAGGCCGGCTTCGTCCACGATCTGCCGTGGGGGCTCGACACGCGCGTCGGCGAGCAGGGCTTGAGCCTCTCGGGCGGGCAACGCCAGCGCCTGGCCCTGGCCCGCGCCATCATCGGCCGGCCCCGCGTGCTCGTGCTCGACGACCCGCTGTCGGCTCTCGACGTGCACACCGAGGCGTTGGTGGAGAGCGCGTTGCGGCGCGTCCTCGACGGTGTGACCGCGCTGCTCGTGGTCCATCGACCTTCGACCCTGGCGCTGGCCGACCGGGTCGCGCTGCTCGACGGCGGCACCATCGCCGCCGTCGGCACCCACAGTGAGCTCATGGAGCTGCCCGGCTACCGCGCCATCCTCAGCCAGGAGGCCGAGGACCTCACCGCGTCGGCGTCGACCCGCGAGAGCGAGGTGGCATAGCCGTGAGCAACCTCACCGACGGGTGGCGCGGCGTCGCCGCCGAGGACCATGAAGTGGTCGCCTCGGTCTCCGGGCTGGCGGCCTTTCTGCGCGGCCGGAGCCGGCGCCTGCTCGGCAGCCTGCTGCGCCCGCACAGGCGTGCCCTGTGGGGCCTCGTCGTCCTCGTGCTGATCGAGAACGCGGCGGCGCTGGCCGGGCCCTACCTGATCAAGGTCGGCATCGACCGCGGCATCCCCCGCATGCAGGACCACCAGGGCAGCGGCACGCTGGTGCGCATCGTCGGGCTGTTCCTGCTCACCCTCGCGGTGCAGCAGTGGACGCTCAACCGCTTCCTGATCATCAGCGGCAAGGTGGGCCAGGACGTCCTGGCCGATCTGCGCACCCGGCTGTTCGCCCACTTCCAACGGCTGAGCCTCGCGTTCCATGAGCACTACACCTCGGGGCGCGTCATCAGCCGGCTGACCTCCGATGTCGAGGCACTGTCGGAGCTGTTGGCCACCGGCATGCAGGACCTCGTCACCGCCGCGCTGTCCATCGGCGGTGTGGCCATCGTGCTGCTGTTCCTCGACCTTCCGCTCGGGCTGGCCACGCTGGCGGTGTTCCCGCTCATCATCGCTCTCACCATCTGGTTCCGGGCCCGTTCGTCGGAGGCCTATCGGGCCAGCCGGGAGGCCGTCGCCCTCGTCATCGTCCACTTCGTCGAGTCCCTGGGCGGCATTCGCGCCGTGCAGGCGTTCCGTCGCGAGCCGCGCAACCAGGAGATCTTCGAGGAGGTCAACGCCCGCTATCGCGATGCCAACATCTGGTCGGGCAAGCTGGGTGCCGTCTACGGGCCGGGCGTGCGAGGCCTCGGCCACGTGACCACCGCCGTCGTGCTCCTGTACGGCGGTACCCGTGTCCTCGACGAGCAGATCTCCCTCGGCGTGCTCGCCGCCTTCCTGCTCTACGTGCGGCGCTTCTTCGAGCCCATGCAGGAGCTGGCCCAGTTCTACAACGTGTTCCAGTCGGCGGCGGCCGGCCTGGAGAAGCTGTCGGGCGTCCTCGAGGAGCCGCTCAGCGTGCCCGAGCCCGTCGCGCCCGTGCCGCTGCCCGAGGCGGCCGGCGAGGTGCGCTTCGACCACGTGCGGTTCGGCTACCGGGAGAAGGTCGTGCTGCCCGACCTCGACGTCACGATCCCGGCCGGTCAGACCGTGGCCCTGGTGGGGGAGACGGGCGCCGGCAAGACCACGGTGGCGCGCCTCATCGCCCGGTTCTACGACCCGAACGAGGGGCAGATCGTGCTCGACGGCGTCGACCTGCGCGACCTCTCCAACGACGACCTGCGGCGCGCCGTGGTGATGATCACCCAGGAGGGGTTCCTGTTCTCCGGCAGCGTGGCCGACAACATCGCGTTCGGGAAGCCGAGTGCGACACGCGCCGAGATCGAGGAGGCGGCCAAGGTCATCGGGGCGCACGAGTTCCTCTCCGCCCTGCCCGACGGCTACGACACCGACGTGCGCAAGCGGGGCGGGCGCCTCTCGGCCGGTCAGCGCCAGCTCGTCGCCTTCGCCCGCGCCTTTCTCGCCGACCCGCGGGTGCTCATCCTCGACGAGGCCACGTCGTCACTCGACATCCCGAGCGAGCGGCTGGTGCAGCGCGCCCTGCGCACGCTGCTGGCCGACCGCACGGCGGTGATCATCGCCCACCGCCTCTCCACGGTGGAGATCGCCGACCGCGTGCTGGTGATCGACGCGGGCCGCGTCGTCGAGGACGGCAGCCCTGCCGATCTCATCACCGGGGCCGGCCGCTACTCAGCCCTCCACCAGCAGTGGCTCGACAGCCTGGTCTGAGCGCCGAGTAGGCGTCAGCCCTTGGTGGCGGGACGGCGACGCCGCCAGGCCGCCAGCCACGGGCTCTGGTAGCCGGCGTCTCCGGCGCTGACGTTGCTGCCGGGCGGGACGATGGCGTCGATGCGGTCGAGGATCTCGTCGTCGAGGGTCACGTCGACCGAGGGCAGCTGGTCGGTGAGTTGGGTCATGGTGCGGGGGCCGATGATGGCCGAGCTCACCGCCGGGTGCCGGAGCACGAAGGCCAGGGCCAGGTTGGTGAGCGACGTGCCGGCGTCGGCGGCGACCTTCAGCAGTTCCTCGACCAGGTCGAGCTTGCGGGCGTTGTCGGGGTTGTTGGGGTCGAAGGTGCCTCGCCGGACGAAGCGGGCGTCGGCCGGCGCCGCCTCGCCCCTGCGGTACTTGCCCGTGAGCCAGCCGCCGTTGAGCGGGCTCCAGGGGATGACGCCCATGCCGTAGCGCTGGCAGGTCGGCAGCACGTCTTTCTCGATGCCCCGGGCGAAGATCGAATAGGGCGGCTGCTCGGTGCGGAACCGCTCGCGGTTGCGGGTCTCGGCCACCCAGTGCGACTCGACGATCTCCTCGGCGGGGAACGTGGATGAGCCGAAGTAGCGGATCTTGCCCTGGTGGACGAGATCGGACAGCGCGCCGAGTGTCTCGTCGATGTCGGTGGTGTGGGCGTCGGGCCGGTGCACCTGGTACAGGTCGATCCAGTCCGTCTGCAGCCGGCGCAGGCTGTTCTCGCACTCGGTGATGATCCAGCGGCGGGAGTTGCCGCGCTGGTTGGGGTCGGAACCCATGGCGCCGTGGAACTTGGTGGCCAGCACGACGTCGTCGCGACGACCGAGCAGCGCCTTGCCCACGATGGTCTCGGACTCACCGGCGGAGTACACGTCGGCGGTGTCGACGAAGTTGATGCCGGCGTCCAGGGCGGCGTGGATGATCTGCGCCGAATCTTCATGGTCGGGGTTGCCGATGGCGCCGAACATCATGGCGCCCAGGCACAGTGGGCTGACCTTGACGCCGGTGCGACCGAGAGAGCGGTGGTCCATGGCTGCGAGCATACGGTCATGCACCTGCTGGAGCTGGAGCCGCTTCCCGGCCTGGCCGACACCGTCGCCGCCGAGGTGGCGCGGGTGTTCGCCGACCGGGCCCGGGAGGTCGAGGTGGCGGAATCCGCGGTGCGGATCGAGCTGCGGGGCGACCCGCGTGACGTGCTCGACCTGCGCACCGCGGTGGCCGCCTACCTGGTGTGTAGCTACGCCGTGCCCCGTCCGAAGGCGTTGCTCGGCGACCAGCACCTTCGGTCGCTGCTGGCCCAGCTGGAGGACGCGCGCGCCGTGTCGTCGTTCACGTCGTTCCGTTTCGGCGCGGCGGGACGCGAGTCGGCGGTGTTCGCCCGGCTGGCATCGGCGGTTGCCGGCGCCACCGGTCTGGCCCACGACCCCGATGGCGGTGAGCTGCTGCTACGGGTGCGACCGGCCACCGACGGATGGGAGGTGCTGGCTCGCCTGTCGCCGCGCCCGTTGTCGGCCCGGGCCTGGCGGGTGCGCGATGTGCCTGGCGCCCTCAACGCCACCATCGCCGCCGCCATGGTCGAGTGGTCGGAGCCGTCGCCCGACGACCGCGTCCTCAACGCCATGTCCGGCTCGGCCACGCTCCTGATCGAGCGGGCGGCGCGCACGCGCTCCTCCGCCCTGGTTGGCGTCGACCTCGACGCCGCCATCCTCGGCGACGCCCGGGCCAACCTGGCCGCCGCCGGCACCGCCGCGTCACTGGTGCGCGCCGACACCGCGCACCTCCCGTTCCCCGACGCGGCCTTCGACGTCGTGCTCGCCGATCCGCCCTACGGCCACCGCATGGGCAGCCATGCCGGCAACGAGTCGCTGTACGCCGCCCTCCTCTCCGAGTGCGCCCGCGTCACGACGCCCGCGGCGCGCCTCGTCCTCGTCACCCACGAGCTCAAGCGCTTCGAGTCCGTTCTCCGCCACGGCACCGCCTGGGAGGTCGCCGCCACCCACCAGGTCTTCCAGAAAGGCCACCACCCCAAGGTGTGGGTTTTGCAAAAAGCCTGAACTCGAGGCAATGCCCCGGCCGCAGGCCGGGCTATTGCCTCGAGAATGCCGTTTAGAGGGGCTCGAGCTCGTAGACGAGGCCGCCGTTGGCTTCACGGCGTTCGGCCAGGCCGGTGAGACGGAGATGCTCGAGGTGGGCATAGGTCTCGCTCTCGGCCATCGAGCCCCAGCGCTCGCGGCGGAACAGCTGGTGGCTGAACTCCTCGACCGACGAAGGCCCCAGCTCGGCGGCGACGGTGCGCAGCTTGTG
>DATLDH010000104.1:0-20747 GCA_035526015.1 Acidimicrobiales bacterium | reverse complement strand
GCTTGCGGTAGGGGTTGGTCCTGGCCGACGCCAGCAGCTTCTTGGTGGCCTTCGGATTGGCCTTGGCCGCATCCGCGATCTCACTCAGCTGGCCCTGGGACAGCTCGGCGTTGCGGGCCGCGGCGTCGACATCGGGGTGCTCGCCGATCTCTTCTGAGGTCCTGAGCTCGTCGATGGCCTTGCCCACCGGCGCGCCCATGAGCTTGGCCAACCAGTCGGCGGCGCTCCTCTCGCCCTCAGCGCGGTGCAGCTGAGCACCAGCCGCCCGGCGAGCCACGAGCATGCGACCAGTGGCGCCGATGCGCTCGACGACGGTGAAATGCCGGATCAGTGAGGCGACGTCACTCAGCGGCACGGCGTCGGGGTCGAAGCCCTCGAGCCCGGCCAGGCCGTCGCGCGCAACCGCGGTCACCCACTCGTGTGTCGACTCACCACCCATGGTGCGCTCCGTGCGTCAGCCAACTTCATGGGTCGGAGTTGAGGCACCCCGGCGAGCCGTCTCACATCACAGTAGCGAACGTGTGTTCGCCCGTCAAGGGCTCGGAGTGATTTTCTCTCCCGCGTCGCCGAAGCTGTGTCAGTGACGGACGTTCCGACCACGCAGTACGCGACCGATCGCAACCTCGCCGCTCGACAGCACCTGTGGGCCTCGGGGCGCGAGCCGGCGTTCGACATGTTCGGCTGGACCCTGGACCTCGGCGGGGTCGGCCAGGCCGGCGACGATCGCATCCTCGATGTCGGCTGCGGCAACGGCAACTACGAGAAGGCGTTGGCTGCCCGTGGTCATCGAGGTCAGGTCGTGCCGATGGACATGTCGGCCGGAATGCTGACCACCGTCCCCAGTACTCAGCGCGTCCAGGCCGACGCTCAGGCCCTGCCGTTCCGCCCTCGCTCGTTCGACCTCGTGCTCGCGCCGCACATGCTGTACCACGTGCCCGATATCGGCCTGGCCGCGACCGAGCTACGACGCGTCCTGCGCGACGGTGCCCGATGCGTGGCGGTGACGAACGGCCAGGGCAACCTTCGTGAGGTCCGTGACCTCATCGAGAGCTCGATCGGGAACGCCTGGACGATGCAGCGTTCCTCGGACCGTTTCAGCCTGGAGAACGGCGCCGATCAGCTGGCGGTCGCGTTCGACGACATCGTGCGGGTCGACTGCCCACCCGGGCACGTCGTCGTGAGGGACGCTGAGGCACTGGCCGGCTACGTCGCCAGCATCGGTGACCTCTTCGAGTCACAGGTGACGAAGCCGTGGACAGAGGTCGTCGAGGACCTCCGGTCCGAGGCGGCACACCGGATCGGCAGGGATGGCGAGATGCGCCTGTCGACCTCCGTGGGCGCCTTCGTCTGCCGTTGAGGAGCAGCTAGCCCTTCTTCTCCGGGGGAGGGAGCAGGCGCAGGCCGAGCTCGGTGAGCTGGGCCGGCTCGATCGGTGTCGGCGCGCCGGTCAGGGGGTCGGCTCCGGACTGGGTCTTGGGGAAGGCGATGATCTCGCGGATGTTCTCCTCGCCGGCGAGGATGGCGGCCAGGCGGTCCACACCGAACGCGTAGCCCGCATGCGGCGGCGCGCCGAACCGGAAGGCGTCGAGCAGGAAGCCGAAGCGCTCCTGGGCCTCGGCCGGCTCGATCCCCACCGCTGAGAACACCAGCTGCTGGATGTCGGGACGGTGGATCCGGACGCTGCCGGAGCCGAGCTCCCAGCCGTTGAGCACCAGGTCATAGGACTGCGACCGGACCTTCAGGGGATCGGTCATGACCAGCTCGAGGTCGTCGGAGTGCGGCATGGTGAAGAGATGGTGGGCGGCGATGGGGAAGCCGCGCTCGTCGATGCCCTCGAACAGCGGGAACTCGGTCACCCAGCTGAAGTGGAAGCCGCCCTCGTTCACCGGCAGCGCGGCCAGATGGACGCGCAGCAACCCCAGCACGCGCCGCACCTCGGCCCGCTCGTCGGCCACCAGCAGCAAGAGGTCCCCGGTGGCGGCGTCCATCGCCGCACGGAGCCCCTTCTGCTCGTCGTCGGTGAGGAACTTGGCGACGGGTGAGTCGAGGCCGTCGTCGAGCACGCGCATCCACACCAGGCCCTTGGCGCCGTAGGACTTGGCCAGGTCGGTGAGCGCGTCGAGCTTGTTGCGGCCGAACTCGGCGCCGCCGTCGACCTTGATGCCCTTTACGCAGTCGGCCTGGAAGGCGCGGAACTCCGTCGCCGCGAAGACGGGCGTGAGCTCGACCAGCTCCATCCCGTACCGCAGGTCGGGCTTGTCGGAACCGAACCGCTCCTGGGCGTCGATCCATGTGATCGTCGGTATCTCGGCGACCGCCTGACCGGTGACGGCCCCCGTGGCCTCGGCCACCACGCCACCGATGACCTCCTGCACCTCGGTCTGACCGGCGAAGGCCATCTCGGCGTCGAACTGGATGAACTCGAACTGGCGGTCGGCGCGCAGGTCCTCGTCGCGCAGGCACCGGGCCAGTTGGTAGTAGCGGTCGATGCCGCCGACCATCAGCAGCTGCTTGAACAGCTGTGGGCTCTGCGGCAGCGAATAGAACGTGCCCGGCTTCTGCCGAGCCGGCACGACGAAGTCGCGCGCGCCCTCGGGCGTCGACGCGATGAGCATCGGCGTCTCGACCTCGATGAAGCCTCGCTTCTCGATGGCGACGCGCAGCGCGCTGTTGAGCCGGGCCCGCAGCCGCAGGTTGCGCTGCATCCGGTCGCGTCGTAGGTCGACATACCGATGGCGGAGACGGACCGTCTCGTCGGCCTCGACTCGATCGGTCACCGGGAACGGCGGTGGCTCGGCGGCGTTGAGGATCTCCACGGCGCAGTCCCCCACCTCGACCTCACCGGTGGGCAGCGCAGCGTTCACCGTGCCTTCAGGCCGGGCGCGCACCGTGCCGGTGACGCGCACCACATACTCGCCACGCAGGTCATGGGCACCGTCGACCACGCACTGGATGATCCCGGTGTGGTCGCGCACGTCGACGAACGCCAGATGCTCGCCGTGCTCACGGCGGCGCGCCACCCACCCGCAGACGCTGACCTCGGCACCGATCTCGGCGCTGGTCAGCTCGCCGCAGTGATGAGACCTCATGCTCATGGGAGTCGCTTCCTCAATGTGTCGATCACGTCGTCGCGGGCCACCGATTCCTGGGCCGTTCCCTGGCGCAGGTCGCGCACCACGACCGTGCCGGCCGCCGCCTCGTCCTCACCGATGATGAGGGCGAAGCGGGCGCCGGACTTGTCGGCCGCCTTCACCTGGGCCTTCATCGACCGGTTGTCGTAGGCGCGGTCGGCCGCCATGCCCGCCTGGCGCAGCTCGCGGGTGAGCAGCAACGCGTGGGACCCACCGGCGGTGTCGACCACGAAGGCGTCCAACGGGGCATCCGGCACACCGAACACTCCCTCGGCGTCAGCTGCCAGCAGCAGTCGCTCGATGCCGAGGCCGAAGCCGATACCGGGCGTCGCCGGCCCACCCATGGCCTCGACGAACCCGTCGTAGCGCCCACCGCCGCCCACTCCGTTCTGCGCGCCTTCCAGGGCGTTGCTGGCGAACTCGAACGTGGTGCGGGTGTAGTAGTCCTGCCCGCGCACCAGTCGCCCCTCCAGCCGGAACGGGATACCGAGCGCCTCCAGGCCGGCGGTCACCGCGCCGAAGTGTGCGGCGCACGGCTCACAGAGATGGGCGACCAGTCGTGGCGCTTCGGCCGTCGCCGCGATACAGGCATCGCGCTTGCAGTCGAGGACCCGGAGCGGATTGTCCGCGTAGCGCCCGGCATGCTCGTTGCACAGGGTGCGCGCCTCCAGATGGGCCAGCAAGGCCTCGCGGTAGCCCGGTCGGCAGACCGGGTCACCGATCGAGTTCACCATCAGCTCGATCCCCCGCACGCCGAGGCCACCGATGAAGTCCCACGCCAGGGCGATCACCTCGACGTCGACGGCCGGATCGTCGGTGCCCAGGACCTCCGCCCCGACCTGGTGGTGCTGGCGGTAGCGGCCGGCCTGCGGCCGGTCGTAGCGGAAGTGCGGCGCCACGTACCAGGCCTTCCACGGCAGCGGCGGGCGGTGCTGGACGAAGGCGCGGACGACCGACGGCGTGCTGTCGGGTCGCAGGGCGAGGCGCCGGCCCCCCTTGTCCTCGAAGTCGTACATCTCCTTGCGGACGATGTCGGTCGAGTCCCCGACCCGCTCGTAGACGGCCAGCTCCTCGAACGACGGCCCGACGACGAGCCCGTAGCCGGCGGCCCCGGCGTGGCGGGAGAACGCAGCCACGAGGACCTCCCAACGCGCAGACTCCGGCGCGAGCACGTCGTGCGTGCCGGTAGGCGCCTGGAACTGCGGGGACATCTGCCGGAGGTTAGTTGCCACCCGATGTGACCGATCCTTCATTGCAGGATGCCGGCGTTGCATGCTGGGGCGGTGGCGAGCACGGCGGATGAACCCGGAGCGCTGAACTTCGGGCTGTCATCGACGGCGGCGGGGCCGGCGCCGGTGCGGAGGCGGCTCGGCGTCCGTCAGGTCTCCACCGAGACCCAGCGCCGCCTGGGCAAGACCGGCGGGTTCCTCTACGGCGTCACCGGCCTGGCCGGCGTCCAGGCCGCGGTGGCCGGCGCGGACGAGCTGGTGCACGCCGGCCTGCTCGCGGCCATCTCGGTGCTTGCCGTCGTGGTCGGCTTCTCCATCCTGCTCCTCGTGCATCTCGTAGGGGACGAGGTCCTCGACCGGCTGTTCGCCCCTCTCGTCCTCGTGATGCTGCCGGCCGCCGCCCCGCTCATCACCCTTGCGCTCTACGGCGCCGGGTCGTCGTTCACGGTCGGCACGATCACCTACATGATCGCCCCCATCTTCGCCGTCTACCTGTTCTCCCGGTCAGCGGCGGTCGGGTTCCTCGCAGCCATGGGAGTCCAATACGCGGTGCTCGTGTCGGTGCAGGACGGGCTGGCCGCTCCGACCGCCCAGTGGGTGTACCTCATGTCGCTGATGGTGGCGACCGCCGCCCTCGTCGGCACGTTCATCGACCGCGCCGACCAGCTCGCCCACTCCGAACGCGAAGCGCGGGCTGCCCTCGCCGTCGCCAACGAGATGCTCGAAGGACGCGTCGAGGAGCAGGTCGGCGAGCTCGATCGACTCGGGCGTCTGCGCCGCTTCCTGTCGCCCCAGATCGCCGAGGCCGTGCTCTCCGCGGGTGACGACGATGTTCTCGCGCCCCACCGGCGGGAGATCGCCGTGCTGTTCAGCGACTTGCGGGGATTCACCGGGTTCGCCGGACGCGTCGAGCCCGAGGAGGTGCTCGACGTGCTCCACGACTACTACCGGGCGGTGGGCGAGGTGGTGCGGGCCTTCGACGCCACGGTCGGCCACTTCGACGGCGACGGCGTGATGGCGTACTTCAACGACCCCGTGCCGTGCGAGGACCCCGCCGGGCGGGCCGTCGAGATGGCCCTTGCCCTACGCGAGGCCATGGCCGGCCTGTGCCAGCAGTGGTCGGCCATGGGTTACGACCTCGGGTTCGGCACCGGCATCGCCTTCGGCCACGCCACGCTCGGTGTCATCGGCTTCGAAGGTCGCAGTGACTACACGCCGCTCGGCACGGTCGTGAACCTCGGGTCGCGGCTGTGCGACGAGGCCGGCACCGGCCAGGTCATGATCGACCAGCGGGTCAGGGCGGCTGTCCGCGATCGTTTCCCGACCGACTACGTCGGTGACCTTCCACTCAAGGGCTTCAGCGCGCCGGTGCCCGCCTATGAGGTGCGCTAGCCCTTCTGGCCGGGCAGGACGCGGTAGGCCTCGTAGACGCTGTCGATGCGCTTCACCGAGGCGATGAGTGAGTCGAGGTGACCGGGGTCGGCGAGCTCGAACTCGAAGCGCATGCGGCTGACCCGGTCGGATCCCGCGTTCGACGAGCTGGCCAGGATGTTGAGGTGGTGCTCGGACAGCACCCTCGTGACGTCGGCCAGCAGACGCGACCGGTCGAGGGCCTTCACCTCCATGGAGACGACGAAGGTGCCGGACCGCTCACGATCCCACTCCACCTCGATCATGCGGTTGGCGTCGCCGGCCGAGAGCGACATGGCGTTCGCGCAGTCGGCCCTGTGCACCGACACGCCCCGGCCCTGGGTGACGAAGCCGATGATCTCGTCTCCCGGCACCGGCGTGCAGCACCGCGACAGCCGCACCATGACGTCGTCGAGCCCCTCGACGTAGACACCGACGGCCTGGCGGCTCGTGCGCCTGGGCTGGCGCGCCGTCGTGGGCAGCTGCTCCTCGTGGTCACCGCCACGCAATTCGCGGGCAAGACGCTGGGCCACCGAGCGGGCCGACACGTGGCCCTCGCCGATGGCGGCGTGCAGCGCGTCGAGGTCGGTGTAGTTCATGGTCTCGGCCAGCGTGACGAGCGCCGGCGAGCTCGACAGCTTCTGGACGGGCAGGCCTTCCTTGCGGAGCGCCTTCATCAGCTCGTCGCGGCCGTTGTCGATGGCGTCCTCGCGCCGCTCACGACTGAACCACTGGCGGATCTTGTTGCGGGCGCGCGGCGTGGCCACGAACTGCAGCCAGTCACGCGACGGGGCCGCCGAGGGGACCTTGGCGGTGAAGATCTCGACGGTCTCACCTGAGGTCAATGTCGAGTCGAGGGTCGCGAGACGGCCGTTGATCTTGGCGCCGATGCACCGATGACCGACCTCGGTGTGGATGGCATAGGCGAAGTCGATGGGCGTGGCGCCGAGCGGGAGGTTCACGACGTCACCCTTGGGCGTGAAGACGAACACCTCGTCGTGCTCGAGGTCGAGCTTGAGGGTCTCGAGGAACTCGACCGGGTCGGCGGTCTCCTGTTCCCAGTCGACGAGGCGCTGCAGCCACGCCACGTCGGAGGCCGAGGCGTTCTCCTTGTAACCCCAGTGCGAGGCGATGCCGTGCTCGGCCCGGTGGTGCATGTCGCGGGTGCGGATCTGGACCTCGAGCGGCTTGCCCTGCGGCCCGACGACGGTGGTGTGCAACGACTGGTAGAGGTTGAACTTCGGCGTGTTGATGTAGTCCTTGAAGCGGCCCTGCACCGGCGGCCAGGTGGCATGGATGGCGCCCAACCCGGCCCAGCAGTCGGCCTGCTTGTCCACGAGGACCCGGATGCCCACCAGGTCGAAGATGTCGTCGAACTCCTTGCCCTTGACGACCATCTTCTCGTAGATGGAATAGAGGTGCTTCGGCCGCCCCGTCACCTCACCGATGATGTGGAGGTCGGCGAGCCGGTCGCGCACCTGCTCGAGCACCTGGGCCAGGTACACGTCGCGCTCGGGCGCGCGGGTCGCCACCATCTGGTCGATCTCGGCGTAGCGGCGCGGGTGCAGGGTGGCGAAGGCCAGGTCCTCCAGTTGCATCTTCATGTCCGACATCCCGAGGCGGTGCGCCAGGGGCGCATAGACGTCGAGGGTCTCCTGGGCGGTGCGCTGCTGCTTCTCCTCGGGCATGGCGGCGATGGTCCGCATGTTGTGGAGGCGGTCGGCCAGCTTGATGATCAGGACCCGGAGGTCCTTGGCCATGGCCAACAGCATCTTGCGCATGCTGGCCGCCTGTTGGGCCTCCTTTGACTCGAAGCGGACGCGCTCGAGCTTGGTGACGCCGTCGACGATGGCGGCGACGTCGGGGCCGAAGTCCCGGGCGACGTCGTCGAGCGTCACACCGGTGTCCTCGACAGCATCGTGGAGCAGCGCGGCGCACACGGTCACCTCGTCGAGGCCGATCTGGGCCACGATCGTCGCCACCGCCAAGGGGTGGTGGATGTAGGCCTCGCCCGACCGCCGCACCTGGTCGCGGTGGGCGCGCTCGGCGACCTCGTAGGCCCGCGTGACCATGGCCGTGTCGGCCTTGGGATGACGCTGGCGGTACGCGCTGAGCAGCGGGGTGAGGTCGGCCGGCGTCGACTGTCGCCGCCACGGGAGCACTCGGTCGACGGTCGGCATCCCGGCCTAGGAGTAGGTCACGAGGGACAGGGCCTCGCGGCCGGCGAGCCGCCGCCGGCCGTCGAGGAAAGCCAGCTCGATGATGAAGCCGAGACCGACGACCTCACCGCCCAGCTTCTGGACCAGCTTGACCGTCGCCTCGGCCGTGCCTCCCGTGGCCAGCACGTCGTCGACGATCAGCACGCGCTGGCCCGGCTCGATCGCGTCGCGGTGGATCTCGAGCAGGTCGGTGCCGTACTCGAGGACGTACTCCTCCTTCTCCACCTGCCAGGGCAGCTTCCCCGCCTTGCGGACGGGGACGAACCCGGCGCCGTACCGGAAGGCGATGGGAGCGGCGGTGATGAAGCCGCGTGCCTCGATGCCGAGGACTTTGTCGACGCCGCGGCCGTCGAAATGCGAAGCGAGGGTGTCGATCGTGAAACGGAACGCCTCGGGGTCGGCGAGCAGCGGGGTGATGTCCTTGTAGCCCACGCCCGGGCGCGGGAAGTCGGGGATCTCCCGGACGTGGTCCTTGAGCCAGCTCCCGTCGCTCGACATCACCTCAACGGTACCGGCGAACCGCAGGACTACCGGCGACGTCCGCGCTTGCGGGGCCGGGGCGCTCCGCGGTTGGACTGCTGGCGCGGTCGCGGTGGCGTCGGGGCCTTGGGCGCCCTGGCTTCGCCGGCCGGCACCTCAGCACCGAGGCCGGCACCGTCCATCCCGCCGGAGGCGGCCATGGCGGCCGCCGGCGTCAGCACCGCGCCCCGACCGACGCCGCCGCGGGCGTCGAGCCGCTGGCGGATGGCACGGTACCGGGGCTCACGCTCCTTGAGCAGGGCCAGCACCGGAGCGGCGACGTAGATCGACGAGTACGCGCCGGTCAGGAGGCCGATGAGCAGCGCCAGGCCGAAGTCCTTCAGGGTGGCGGCGCCGAGCACACCGGCGCCGATGACGAGTACCGAAAGGATCGGCAGGATGGCCACCAGCGAGGTGTTGAGCGACCTCATGAGGACCTGGTTCATCGACAGATTGACGGTGTCGGCATACGTCAGGCGTCCGGAGGCGGCCAGCCCCTTGGTGTTCTCGTCGACCTTGTCGAACACCACGATGGTGTCGTACAGCGAGAAGCCGAGGATGGTGAGGAAGGCGATGACGGTCGCCGGGGTGACCTCGAAGCCCGACAGCGAGTAGACGCCCACGGTCACGAGGATGTCGTGCACGACGGCGGCGAGGGCGGCGACGGCCATCTTCCACTCGAAGCGCAGCGAGATGTAGAGCGCGATGGCCAGGAAGAAGAACACCAGGGCCCGCTGCGCCTTGCTCGTGACCTCACCGCCCCACGACGGGCCGACCGACTTGATGGCGACGTTGCTCGCCGACGTCTTCGCCAGCTTGGCGAGTGCGGCGGTGACCTTGGCCTGCTCCTCGGGACCGGTGGGAGCGGCCTCCACGAGCAGCCGGCGGCCGCCGAGGATCTGGACCTGGGCGTCGCCCTGGCCGGTGGGCCCGAGCGCGTCGCGCGTCGCCTCGACGCTCACGCCCGGGGCGGTCACTTCCCAGCTGGTGCCGCCCTCGAAGTCGATGCCGAAGTTCAGACCCTGGAATACCAACGACAGGATGCCGATGAGGATGACGACACCGGAGATGAGGAACCAGCGGCGCCAGAGACTGATGAAGCGGAAGTTCGTCTCGCCCTGGTACAGCCGGTGCCGCAGCGAGCCGGTGGGCTTGTCGGTGACGCTCATGCCCGGCCTCCCTCGGACGTAGCGGCCAGACCGCGCGCCACGCCCAGCCATTTGGCCTCGGTGAACGCACGGTTCCGGCCCAGCAGCACGACCATGGGCCGGGTGAAGAAGTAGGCGACGACGACGTCGAGCACGGTGCTGAGACCGAGGAAGAAGGCGAAGCCGCGCACGGCGCCGACCGTCAACAGGTAGAGGAGGGCGGCGCCGATGAACGAGGCGGCGTCGGCCGCCAGGATGGTGCGGTAGGCGCGGGCGAAACCGCGGTCGACCGAGGATCGGATCGTCTTGCCGGCCCGGATCTCGTCCTTCAGGCGCTCGAAGTACACGACGTAGCTGTCGACGGTCACGCCGACCGACACGATGATGCCGGTGGCGCCGGCGAGGCTGAGAGCCAACCCGTTGTTGGCGCTGAGGAACGACACGATCGACCACATCAACGCACCCGAGAGGGCGAGGCCCAGGAGCACGACCAGCCCGAGGGCCCGGTAGTACAGGATCATGTAGAGCACGACGAGGGCCAGACCCACGAGGCCGGCGCCGAGGCCGGCCCGCAGCGAGTCGCTGCCGAGCGAGGCCGACACCTGCTCGCTGTTCTCGGCCTGGAGCTGCACCGGGAGGGCGCCGAAGCGCAGCACGAGGGCGAGCTCCTTGGCCTCTTTCTCGGTGAAGTCCCCGGTGATCTGCCCACTGCCCTGGAAGTTGGCGGTGTTGATGGTGGGTGCCGACTTGACCTCACTGTCGAGGACGATGGCCACCTGACGGCCGACGTACTTGGCAGCCAGCTCGTCGAACTTCTTCGCCCCCTCGCCGTTCAGCTCGAAGTTCACGGCCCAGGCGCCGTTGTTGGCGTCGAACTGGGCACGTGCCGTCTTGAGCACGCGGCCGGTGAGCTCGGCCGGCCCGAGCTGGTACCGGCGGACGACGTTGCCGGCCTTGGTCTCCGGGAGGATCACCGTCTTCTCGGGCTGATCCTGCTCGCGGGGGGTCGTCGCCGTGCCGCCGGGCGGTGCGGTGGTCGTGGTCGTCGTGGTCGGCACCGGCGTGGGGACCTTCGACGTGGTCGTGGTGGTCGACGGCGCCGTCGTGGTCGTCGTCGGCGCGGCCGTCGTGGTCGTGGCGGGGTTGTCGCTCGCGGGCAGCACGTTCAGCACCGGGCGGAAGCGCAGCTCGGCAGTGGTGCCGACGATCCGCAGCGCCCGCTCGGGGTCCTTCACTCCGGGGAGCTGGACGACGATGGCGTCACCCTGCCGGCTGATGTCCGGCTCGGCCACGCCGAGGGCGTCGACGCGGCTGCGGATGATGGAGATCGACTGGTTGAGGACGCCGGAGTCGACCTTCTTCACCGGCTTCAGCACGACCGACACCCCACCCTGGAGGTCGAGGCCGAGCAGCGGCTTGTTGCCGACGACCTGGGTGTAGACGACCGACAGCACGGCGATGACGAGGATCCCGACCAGAGAGGTGACGAGCGGGCGGCGCATCAGATCCCACCCTCGAGCTCGTCACCGGTTGCCTCGCCGGGTGCATCGAGCCCACCGGGCACGATCCGCTGGCTGATGGCGCCGCGGAGGAAGGTCAGCTCGACACCCGGCGCGGCGTCGACGCCCACCTCGGCGTCGTCGAGCCGGCTGATGCGACCACGCAGACCGCCGACGGTGACGATCTCGTCACCGACCTGGAGTGACATGACGAGGTCCTTCTGGGCGCGCACCCTGGCCTGCTGGGGGCGGACCAGCAGGAACCACGCGGCCGCGAACATGAAGACGGGAAAGAGAAATTGCATCCTGGGGGGCCGGGGTGAGGGGGGACCGGGCGGGGTCAGGTTAGCCCCAGACCGCCGAGACCTCCGTGCGGAGGGCGGTGAGACGGCCGTCGATGATCGCCTGCCTGGCCCTGGCCACCAGGGCGAGGACCCAGTGCAGGTTGTGCATCGTCACGAGCCGGGCGGCGACCGCCTCGCCCACCTGGAGGAGGTGGCGGAGGTAGGCACGGGACCACCGGGCGCAGACCCCACACGCGCACTCGGGGTCGAGCGGACGGTCGTCGCGGGCGTGGACGGCGTTGCGGAGGTGCAACCGCCCGGCCGAAGTGAGGACCGTGCCGTGGCGCGCCAGCCGGGTCGGGAGGACGCAGTCGAACATGTCGACACCGCGGGCGATGGCCTCGACCAGCCCGACCGGGTCGCCCACTCCCATCAGGTAGCGGGGGCGGTCGACGGGCAGCTCGGCAACGGCGGCGTCGAGGGCGCGGAGCATGTCGGGCCGCGGCTCACCGACGGAGAGCCCGCCGATGCCATAGCCGTCGAATCCGATGGCCACCGTCGCGCGCGCGCTCATGCCTCGGAGATGCGGGTCGGTGCCGCCCTGCACGATCCCGAACAGCGACTGCCCCTCGCGGCGGTGGGCGTCACGGGCGCGAGCCGCCCATGCCAGTGTCCGGTCGACGGCCAGCTGCAGCACCTCGGGGGACGCCGGCAGGGCCTCGCACACGTCGAGCACCATCTGGATGTCGGCACCGATCGCCTCCTGGGCGGCCACCGCGGAGGCGGGCGTGAGCCGGTGGGTCGATCCGTCGTAGGTCGAGCGGAAGGTGACACCGTCGTCGTCGACGCGGGGTGAGAGGGAGAAGACCTGGAACCCGCCGGAGTCGGTGAGCACGTGACCGGGCCAGGCGGCGAAGCCGTGGATGCCACCCAAGTCGGCCAGGACGTCGGCGCCGGGCCGCAGCATCAGGTGATAGGTGTTGGCCAACATGACCTCGGCACCGAGAGTCTCGAGGTCGGCGGTCGAGACGGCGCGCACCGACCCTCTCGTGCCCACCGGCATGAAGCACGGCGTGGCGAACGCGCCGCGCGCGGTGATGATGTGGCCGGCGCGCGCCGCGCCGTCGGTGCCGTCGATGGTCAGCTGCAACGTCATCGCCGGCGGTCCACCAACATCACGGTCGGCGGTCTATGAGCATCGCATCCCCGAACGACAGGAAGCGATACCCCTCCGCCAGGGCCTCGTCGTACAGGGCACGCCAACGACTACCGCAGAACGCCGCCAGCAGGACGAGCAGCGAGCTCTTCGGGAGGTGGAAGTTGGTGAGCAGCACGTCGACGACACGGAACCGATGCTCCCCGTGGATGAACAGCTCGGTGCGCCCCTCGTTCTCTCCGGCGGCGGCGGACTCGAGCGCTCTCACGACGGTGGTACCGATGGCGATCACCCTGGAGGCCTCGGCGCATGCCGTCATCGTCTCGGGAGGCACGACGTAGCGCTCGCCGTGCATGACGTGGTCTTCGACCTGCGCCGACGTCATCGGCTTGAAGGTGCCCAGTCCCACCGCCAACTCGACCGTCGTCACCGACGCGCCGGCCACGCGACACGCGTCGATCACCTCGGGCGTGAGGTGGAGCCCCGCCGTCGGCGCCGCCACGGACACGGGCCGTCGTGCGTAGACGGTCTGGTATCGCTCCGGGTCGTCGAGCTGGGCGTGCACGTACGGCGGCAATGGCACGGTGCCGAGGCGGTCGAGCTCACCATCGGCGACGAGGAGCCGCACCCGCCGCGCACCGTCGTCGTCGACGACGGCGCCGACCTCCACCACCGGTCGCTCGCCGGCGTGCAGCACCGTTCCCGCCGGCAGGCGCCGGCCGGGACGCACCAGCGCCGTCCATGTGTCGCTGTCGCCCTCGCGCTCGAGCAGCAGCACCTCGGCCTGTCCTCCGGTGGCCTTGGTGAGGTGGAGGCGGGCGGGCAGCACGCGGCTGTCGTTCACGACCAGTACGTCACCGGGCCCGACCAGCCCGGGGAGGTCACGCACCCGGCGGTGGGCCATGGTGCCCCCGACGGCGACCAGCAGCCTGGCGTCGTGACGTGGCTCGACCGGCGTCTGGGCGATGGCCGCCTCGGGCAACGGGTAGTCGAAGTCGGCCACGTCCACGGCCGAGAGTCTGGACTACTCGAACAGGGGCAGGGCCTGGGGTCGGGGCGGAGGCGCGAGGCCGAGGTGGAGCCAGGCGGCGGGGGTGGCGACCCGGCCGCGGGGCGTGCGCATGAGCAGCCCCTGGCGGAGCAGGAACGGCTCGTAGACGTCCTCGACCGTCTCGGTCTCCTCCCCCACACTCACCGCCAGCGTGGACAGGCCCACCGGGCCGCCGCCGAAGCTGGTGCACACGGCCCGCAGGATGGCGCGGTCGACGCGGTCGAGACCGAGCTCGTCGACGCCGAACAGCTCGAGACCCTCGCGCGCCGCCACCAGGTCGACCACGCCGTTGCCCCGCACCTCGGCGTAGTCGCGCATCCGCTTGAGCAGCCGGTTGGCGATACGGGGCGTGCCCCGTGACCGGCCGGCGATCTCGGCGGCGGCGTCGGCGCGCAGCGTCACACCGAGGATGCCGGCGGCCCTCGTCACGATGGCCTCGAGATCGGAGGTCTCGTAATGGTCGAGCCGGGCCACGAACCCGAACCGGTCGCGTAACGGGCCGGTGATGAGCCCGGTGCGGGTCGTCGCCCCCACGAGGGTGAACCGCGGGAGGTCGAGGCGGATGGAGCGGGCGGCCGGGCCCTTGCCGAGCACGATGTCGAGCTGGAAGTCCTCCATGGCCGGATAGAGCACCTCCTCGACGACGCGCCCGAGGCGGTGGATCTCGTCGATGAACAGGACGTCGCCGTCCTGGAGGTCGGTGAGGATGGCGGCAACGTCGCCGGCGCGCACGAGGGCAGGCCCGGACGTGATGCGCAGCCCGGCCCCCATCTCGTTGGCGACGATGCCCGCCATCGAGGTCTTGCCCATCCCCGGCGGCCCGGCGAACAGCAGATGGTCGACGGACTGGCCCCGGCGGCGGGCCGCCTCCAGCACGATCCCCAGGTGCTCCTTCAGCCGAGGCTGGCCGATGAACTCCTCCAGCCGCTTCGGGCGGAGGCCGACCTCTTCGACGATCTCCACCGGATCGGTGGCGACCGCGGTCAGCACCTCGTCACGGGGGCTCACGTGAGCACTCTCTCGCCACGGGCGAGGGCGCGCAGGGCGGCGCGTAGCGCGTCGTCGACGGCGCCGTCGGCGGCGACATCGCGCAGCACGCTCCGCACCTCGTCATTGCCGTACCCGAGGGCGCCGAGGGCGGCGGCGACCTCGGCTCTGGTGTCGCCGGCGCGGCCGCCGGCTGCGGCCGGGACATCGAGCACCGGCACGACGCCGTCGCCGTCGAGTCGGGACTTGAGGTCGATGAGCAGGCGCGCCGCCGTCTTGCGGCCGACGCCCGGAACCAGGGTCAGAGCTGTCAGGTCGTCGGTCTCCACCACTCGGCGGAGATTCTCCGGGTCGTGCACGTCGAGGATGGCGAGCGCGAGGGCCGGTCCCACGCCGTGGGCGGTGAGCAGCACCTCGAAGCACTGCCTCGCAGCCCGACTGGTGAAGCCGAAGAGCACGATGGCGTCCTCGCGCACGTGGGTGTGCACGTGGAGGAAGACGGCGTCACCGGTGGCACCGACCTGGGCCAGCGCCGACGCGGGCACGGTGAGGCGGTAGCCCACCCCGTTGACCTCGACCAGCACCTCGCCGTCACCGAGGCGCTCGAGGAGCGTGCCGCGCACGGATCCGATCACTGCTGTCTCCCCGTGTCAGCGGCCGCCGCCAGGCGGGGACCGAGTTGGATGTGGCACAGCGCCAGGGCGAGGGCATCGGCGACGTCGGGTGGGCGCGGCCTCTCGGCCAGCCCGAGCACTGCCTGCACCATGCGCTGCACCTGCTCCTTGGTGGCGGCGCCGTAGCCGGTCACCGACTGCTTCACCTCGTTGGAGGTGTACTGCACGACCGTGCAGCCGTGCTCGGCCGCCGCCGCCAGGGCGAGCCCGCTGGCCTGGCCCACCGCCATTGCGTTGCGGACCGCGGTCTGGAAGAAGACCCGCTCGACCACGACGACCTGCGGGTCCAGCTCGGTGAGCAGGGCACGAAGCTCCCGGGCCAGCGACGCCAGGCGCTCGGGCAGCGGATCGTCGGGCGGCGTGGTGATCACGCCGGCGGCGACGGCGCTGAGCCTCGACCCCTCGCGCCGCACCGCGCCGTACCCGCAGCGCGACAGGCCGGGATCGACACCGAGCACGAACACGCGTTCGAAGATACCCCGACGGCCGGACCGCGACGCGGATACCGGGGCCGGGACGCGAAGAGGGCCCCCTTCCGGGGGCCCTCTTCACAGACTGCGGTGATGCGTCCTACGCAGTAACCCGCTTGGGCTGGGCCCAGGCGACGGCCAGGAGGCCGGCGAGGATCATCGTGATGCCCACGATCAGGCCGGCGAAGACGTCCTGGCCGGTGACCGCGAAGTTGGTGGCCGGGCCGGCACCGAGCTCGGCGGCGGCGGGCGCATCCGGCTCACGGGTGATGTCGGCAGGCAGGACGGCGGCGGGAGCGGCACCGAACTTGCTGGTGCCGGACACGACGGCGGCGCGCTCGCCGAGGACGGTGCCCTCGGCCACGGCGGCGGCGGAGCTGCCGAGCCCGCCCTTGGCCTGCAGGCAGGCGAGGGCCACGACACTCGGGACCTCGATGGCGCAGTCGCCTGCGTCCTCGTTGGTGAGGAGGTAGTTGTCGTTGATCCCGAGCACGTAGCTCGAGTTGCCCTTGGCCTCGGAGCTGGTCTCGGAGTGCAGGACGACCACCTGCAGCGAGCCGTCACCCAGGTTCAGGTTGGCACCGTCGCTGCTCGTGTTGCCCTTGCTCTGCTGACCGTTGTGCTCGGCCTTCGAATGGGTGTGGAGGACGTTGAGGGTCAGCGTCTCCTTGTCGATGAGGACGAGCTTCAGCAGGGCGGCGTCGGACTCCGACGTGCGCTTGGTGCTGCTCTCGGTGACGGTGGCCTCGTACGGCGCGATGGCGAGCTGGCCCAGCGGCGTCTCGCCCGTGTCGAGCAGCTCACCCTTCTGGGTGCCCTTGCCCTTCTGGGTACCGCCGAAGACGGCCTCACCGGCGATCTCGATCGAGTTCGCGGTGGCCTCGCCGTTCTTGTCATCGGCCTTGGCGATGGTGTGGCCGATGGCCACGATGTCGAGCACGTTCAGCGCCACGGCTTCGGAGACACCCGGGGGTGCCGGCGTCGTGACGGTCTCGGCGGACGCCGACTGCACGGGTGCAGCCAGCAGAGCGATGCCGAAGGCAGCCGCTCCCGCCTTCCACTTTTTCTGCATGGTTCTCCTCTGGCTGGTCGGAAACACTGACTGAGCTACCAAACGGGTTCCCAGCCGCCCCAGCTGACTAAACCGTTCGTGACCCGAATTGTGCGCCGTCCTGACCATAGGTGACCACCTCTGTCGCGAAGCGGTTCCCTATGTCTCATATGCCCCACCCTCTCCACCACGCAGCGTGGTGGGAGAGGGTCGATGACTAGCCCTCGACGAGCTCGAGCACGGCGTCGGGCACGTCGAAGTTGGCGTAGACGGCCTGGACGTCGTCGTGTTCCTCGAGCAGGTCGACGAGCTTGAGGACCTTGCGGGCGTCGCCCTCGCTGTCCAGCGGCACCGACGTGGTGGAGAGCATGGTGGGCTCGGCCGACTCGATCGCCATCCCGGCCCCCTCCAGCGCGCCCCGCACGGCGGGGAGATCCCCCGGCGGGCAGGTGAGCTGCCAGGTGTCGCCCTGGTCCTCGAGGTCCTCGGCGCCCGCCTCGAGGGCCACCTCCATGAGCTCGTCCTCGGCCGCCGCCGACTTGGGCAGGACGATGACGCCCTTGCGCTCGAACTGCCACGACACGGCGCCGGGCTCCGCCATCGAGCCGCCGTGCTTGGAGAACAGGCTGCGCACCTCGGCGCCGGTGCGGTTGCGGTTGTCGCTCAGGCAGTCGACCAGGACGGCGACGCCGCACGGGGCGTAGCCCTCGTAGACGATCGCCTCGTACCGGACGCCCTCCAGCTCGCCGGTGCCGCGCTTGATGGCGCGTTCGATGGTGTCCATCGGTACCGACGCGTCACGCGCCTTCTGGAACATGGTGCGCAGCGTGGCGTTCGACTGCGGGTCGCCCCCGCCTTCGCGCGCCGCCACCTCGACCTGGCGGATGAGCTTGGCGAAGATCTTGCCGCGGGCCTTGTCGGCCGCACCCTTCTTGTGCTTGATCGTCGCCCACTTGGAATGGCCGGACATCAGCTGAGACCTCCGAGGAAGAGCTCGTGCAGCCGCCGGTCGGCGGACAGCTCGGGATGGAACGCGGCGGCGAGGACCGCCCCTTGACGACACAGCACGGCGCGCCCATCGGGCGCGTGAGCGAGGACCTCGACGCCGGCACCGGTGCGCTCGACGACGGGCGCGCGGATGAACACGGCGGGGAAGGGCGAGCCCTCGAGCCCGCCGACGGCCACCTCCGCTTCGAAGGAGTCGACCTGGCGCCCGAAGGCGTTGCGGCGCACGGCGATGTCGATGGCGCCGAGGCAGCGCTGGTCCGGGCGGCCGTCGAGTACCTCGGTGGCCAACATGATCATGCCGGCGCAGGTGCCGAAGGCGGGCAGCCCGTCGGCGAGGAGCTCGGCCAACGGGTCGTACAGGCCCGAGGAGCCGAACAACAGCGACATCGTCGTCGACTCGCCGCCCGGCAGGACGACGGCATCGACACCGGCGAGGTCGGCCGGCACGCGCACCTCGACCGGCTGGGCCCCGCAGTCAGTCAGCGCGGCCGCGTGCTCGGCGACGTCGCCCTGCAGGGCGACGATGCCCACCCGGGCGCCCACCTGGCGGCCTCGCCGTCAACCGGCCCTACCAGCCCCGGTCGGCCAGCTTGGTCTCGACCGTGTTGGAGTCGGCGCCGCGCATGGCTTCACCCAGGCCGCGGCTCACCTTGGCCACGATGGCGGGGTCGCGGTAGTGGGCGGTGGCCTCGACGATGGCGCGTGCCCGGCGGGCCGGGTCGTCGCTCTTGAAGATGCCCGAGCCGACGAACACCGCCTCGGCGCCGAGCTGCATCACGAGGGCGGCGTCGGCCGGGGTGGCCAGGCCACCGGCACAGAACAGCGGGACGGGCAGCTTGCCGGTCTCGGCCAGCTCCTGCACCAGTCCGACCGGCGCCTGGAGCTGCTTGGCCCAGCCGTAGACCTCGGCCGAGTCGGCCTGGGTGATGCGGCGGATGTCGCCGAGGATCGAGCGCAGGTGACGCACCGCTTCCTTCACGTCGCCGGTGCCGGCCTCGCCCTTGGAGCGGATCATGGCCGCGCCCTCGCTGATACGGCGCAGGGCCTCGCCCAGGTTGGTGGCGCCACACACGAAGGGGACCGTGAACCCCCACTTGTCGATGTGGTGGGCCTCGTCGGCGGGCGTGAGCACCTCGCTCTCGTCGACGAAGTCGACGCCGAGGGACTCGAGCACCTGGGCCTCGGCGAAGTGGCCGATGCGGGCCTTGGCCATCACGGGGACGGTGACCGCCTCCTTGATGCCCTCGATCAGGGCCGGATCGCTCATCCGGGCCACCCCGCCGTCCCGGCGGATGTCGGACGGCACCCGCTCGAGGGCCATGACGGCGACGGCGCCGGCGTCCTCGGCCAGCTTGGCCTGCTCGGCGTCGACCACGTCCATGATGACGCCGCCCCGCAGCATCTCCGCCAGTCCCCGCTTGACCTTGAACGACCCGACTTCAGACATGCCCTCAGTGTAGAGGCGAGCCCGCGCGCTCCCGTCTGGGTTACAGCTCCCGGAGGGCCTCTATGCGTTCTTCCAAGGGGGGGTGGGTGTCGAAGAGGCGGCCGGCCCAGGCCAGGCGGCCCTCGGACTCCTTGCGCGGCACGGGCGACTCCACCCAGAGGTGGGCGGTGGCCCGCGACGCGGTCTGCACGACGGTCGTGTCGTCACGGAGCTTCTCCAGGGCCGAGATCAGCCCTGGCGGGTAACGCGTCATCGTCACGCCGCTCACGTCGGCCAGCGCCTCGCGTCGGCGGCTGACGGCCAGCTGCATCATCCGGGCGGCGATGGGCGTGAGGATCAGCAGGCCCAGGCCCACCAGCCCCATGAGCCCGCCCGCACCGCCACCACCGTCGCGGTTGCCGGCTCGGCGACGGGGACCGCCCCACCACATGAACCGCAGCGCCCAGTCCGAGAGCAGGGCGATCACGCCGACCAGGGTGACAGCGAGGGTGGACACGAGGATGTCGTAGTTCTTGATGTGGCTGAGCTCGTGGGCGAGGACACCCTCGAGCTCGATGCGCTCCATCTTGTTCAGCAGCCCCGTCGTCACGGCGATGGCGGCGTGCTTGGGGTCACGCCCGGTGGCGAACGCGTTCGGCGCCTCGTCGTCGACGACGTAGATGCGCGGCTTGGGGAGGCCCGAGGCGATGCAGAGGCCTTCGACCACGTTGTGCAGGCGCGCGTACACGGTCGGGTCGGCGGGCTTGGCCTGGCTGATGGCGAGGGCGATGGCGTCGCTCTTCCAGTACGACGCGAACGAGAAGCCGACGGCGAAGACGAAGGCGACGATCAGGCCGGTGACCCCGTAGCCGATCACCAGGTCGAAGGCCCACGCCACGACGACGACGAGCGCCACGAAGGCGAGGATCAGCAGTACCGAGCGGCGCTTGTTCGCCGCGACCTGGTCGTACACCAGGTCTAGAACTGGACCTTGACGGGGCCCCGTGAGGTGTCGTCGGCCTCGAAGTACTCGCGCTCGGTGAAGCCGAACGGCCCGGCGATGAGATTGCTCGGGAACGTCTGGATCTTGGTGTTATAGGACTGCACCGAGTCGTTGTAGAACTGCCGGGCGTAGGCGATCTTGCCCTCGGTCGCCGACAGCTCCTCCTGCAGCTCGAGGAAGTTGGCGTTGGCCTTCAGGTCGGGGTACGCCTCGGACACCGCGAACAGCGACTTGAGGGCGCCGGAGAGCACGTTCTCGGCCTGGGCCTGCTGAGCCGGTCCCTGGGCGTTGAGGGCGTTGGCCCTGGCCTGGGTGACGGCCTCGAAAGTGCCCTTCTCGTGCGTGGCGTAGCCCTTCACCGTCTCGACCAGGTTCGGGATGAGGTCGTACCGGCGCTGGAGCTGCACGTCGATCTGGGACCAGGCGTTCTCGATGCGGTTCCGGCGGCTGACCAGGCCGTTGTAGGTGGCGATGACGAACAG
>DATLDH010000098.1:0-5426 GCA_035526015.1 Acidimicrobiales bacterium | reverse complement strand
GTGAGCTACGAGCGCATGAAGGAGAAGGTCAACGACGCGCTCAAGCAGCACTTCCGGCCCGAGTTCCTGAACCGCATCGACGAGGTCATCGTCTTCCACGAGCTGACCATGGTGGAGATCACCCAGATCGTCGACCTGCTCACCCGCCGCGTGCGCGAGCAGCTCGAGGGTCAGGGCCTCGGCCTGGAGCTGACCGAGCCGGCCAAGCTGCTGCTCGCCGAGAAGGGCTACGACCCGACCCTCGGCGCCCGGCCGCTGCGCCGTGCCATCCAGCAGCAGATCGAGGAGCCCCTCTCCGACCGCCTGCTCCGCAAGGAGTTCACGGCCGGCGAGATCATCGTGTGCGACGCCGAGGGCGGTGAGGTCGTGTTCCGCTCGATCGCCGGCTTCGAGCCGCCCGCGGTCGAGTTGGCCGGCGCCGGCCCCTCGCCTTCCGACTCCTGAACCCCTAGCGTCGGGGCGTGTTCACCAGGATCATCGTCGGCACCGACGGATCGAAGACCGCCACCAAGGCCGTCGACCAGGCCGTCGCCGTCGCCGAGTCGCTCGGGGCCACCCTGACGATCGCGTCGGCCGGCAAGCCCGAGGCCGCGCGCAAGGTGCTCGACGCCGAGACGGCCCGGCTTCGCGACGCCCCCGTGCCGATCACGACCGAGGTGCTCGAGGGCGATCCCGCCGCGGCCCTGGTGGAACGAGCCGAGCTCGGGGAGTTCGACCTGCTCGTGGTCGGCAACAAGGGGATGACCGGCGTGTCGCGCTTCACCACCGGGCTCGTGTCGGTGCCGAACAAGGTGAGCCACCACGCGCCGGTGTCGCTCCTCATCGTCCGCACGACGTAAGAGTTGCCCTCACCGTCGCGGCGGCTCCTCGCCCTCTTCCTCGTCGCGTTCCCGCTGCTCGGCGCGTGCCGGGGCGACGTCGGCGTCGAGGTCGAGGTGGGACAAGCTGGTGACGGCGTGGTGCGGGCCACGCTCGTGCTCGACCGCGAGGCGCGTGCCCGGTTCACCGACAACGGCGCCGACCTGCAGGTCGGCGACCTGGAGCAGGCGGGGTGGGAGGTCGTCGGCCCGACCGAGGTCCCCAACGGCGGGGGACGGGCCGCCGTGGTGGCGACCAAGGGGTTCCGCCGGCCCGAGCAGGCCGCGGCCGTCCTGGCCGAGCTCACCGGGCCCGACGGACCGTTCCGCTCGTTACGCGTCCGTCAGCGGCGGTCGTTCCTGCAGACCCGCACCGAGCTGGCCGGCGCCGTCGACCTGACCGGTGGGCTGGAGGGCTTCGGCGACGCCGCCCTGCGCGCCGCCACGGGGTCGTCGTCGGCCACCGGCCTCGATCCCGCCGACGTCGTGGCCGCGTTCGGAGGGGCGCCGGGCGAGCACCTGCTCCTCGGCGTGTCGGTGCGAGCGCCGGGTGGTCGCCAGGAGTGGGCGGCCGCGCTCGGACAGCGCACGCCCATGGCGTTCTCGGTCACCCGCACCAACTGGCCGGGCGTGGCGAGCGTGGCGCTCGGCGCCACCGCCCTCCTCGGCCTCGCCGTCGTGGTGCTGTCCGGCAAACGTCGGTCCCCGGAGTTGTCATAGGGCCTCCGTAGGGTTGGGGTCATGGCCGCCGTCCGTACCGTCCACCGGTGCACAACCTGCGACAGCCAGACGCCGAAGTGGGCGGGGCGCTGCCCGTCCTGCGGCGGCTGGAACACCCTCGAGCCCGAGGTCGGCCCCGCCGCCGGTCCCCTCGGTCGCGCCGCCACCGCCGTGCCGCTGAGCAGCGTGGCCACGGGCAGCGCCGCCTGTCGTCCCACCGGTGTCGGCGAGCTCGACCGCGTGCTCGGCGGCGGTCTCGTGCCCGGCTCGGTCACCCTCGTCGGGGGCGAGCCCGGCATCGGCAAGTCCACGTTGCTGTTGCAGGCCATGGCTGCGGTGGCGCGCGCCGGCGGCACCGCCCTGCTGGTGTCCGCCGAGGAGTCGGCCGCCCAGGTGCGGTTGCGGGCCGAGCGGCTCGGAGCCGTGCACGAGCGGCTCTTCGTGCTGGCCGAGACCTCGATCCCTGCCATCGTCGCCGCCGCACGCGAGCTGCGGCCCGACGTGCTCGTCGTCGACTCCATCCAGACCGTCGCCGACCCCGACCTCACCGGGTCGCCCGGCTCGGTGAGTCAGGTGAGCGGCTGCGCCTCGCAGCTCGTCACCCTGGCCAAGAGCGAGACCATCACCACCGTGCTCGTCGGTCACGTCACCAAGGACGGCGGGCTGGCCGGCCCCCGCGTGCTCGAGCACGTGGTCGACACCGTCCTCGGCTTCGAGGGTGATCGCTACCACCAGCTCCGCATGTTGCGGGCCACCAAGCACCGCTTCGGGCCCACCGGGGAGCTCGGCCTGTTCGAGATGGGCGAGGCCGGCCTCGAGGGCGTGCCCGACGCCGGCCGGCTGTTCCTGGCCGACCGCACCGAGGGTGTGGCCGGCTCGGTGGTCGTGGCCACCATCGAGGGGCACCGTCCGTTGCTGCTCGAGATCCAGGCCCTGGTCGGCAAGTCCAACCTGCCCATGCCGCGGCGCACGGGCCAGGGCATCGACCAGAAGCGGCTCGGGCTCCTGGTGGCCGTGCTCGAGCGGCGGGCCGACGTCAACCTGGCGGGGCTCGACGTGTACGCCTCGGTGGCGGGCGGGGCCAAGATCGCCGAGCCGGGGGCCGACCTGGCCATCGGGCTGGCCCTGGCCTCGGCCTGCTCCGACACCGTCGTGCCCCCCGACGTGGTGGCCTGCGGGGAGGTGGGCCTGGCCGGCGAGGTGCGATCGGTCGGACGCCTGAGTGAGCGCCTGGCCGAGGCATCGCGCCTCGGCTTCCGGCGGGCCCTGGTGCCGCCCGGCACCCGCTCGGCCGAGGGCCTCGCGGTCATCGAGGTCGCCCGCCTGAGCCAGGCCGTCGCCTGGCTCGATTCCGCCGGGCCGGCGCCGCGGCTGCACGCGTTACCCGGGGCGGCGCCCGCTGGTTGACCCTACGATTGAGGGTTGATGCTCGCGAGGCGGAGTGCGGCGATGTACGAGTCGCTGGCCGCCGTCGCCCCCGGCCAGCCACTGCGGGAAGGGCTCGACCGCATCCTGCAGGCCAACAAGGGCGCGCTGATCGTGATCGGCGACGGCCCCGAGGTGCTGGCCATCTGCTCCGGTGGCCTGCTGCTCGACGCCGAGTTCAGCCCCCAGCGGCTGTCGGAGCTGGCCAAGATGGACGGCGCCATCATCCTGGCGCCCGACGCCAGCCGCATCGCCCGCGCCAACGTCCACCTCGTGCCCGATCCCAACGTGCCCACGTCGGAGACCGGCACGAGGCACCGCACCGCCGAGCGGGTGGCGCGCTCCATCGACGTGCCGGTGATCTCGGTGTCGGAGGACCTGTCGATCATCGCCGTCTACCGCCACGACCGGAAGCATCAGCTGGAGTCGACGCCGCGGCTGCTCAACCGGGCCAACCAGGCCCTGCAGACCCTCGAGCGCTACAAGGTGCGTCTCGACGCCGTCAGCGGCACGCTGTCGGCCCTCGAGGTCGAGGACCTGGCGACGGTGCGCGACGTGGCGACCGTGCTGCAGCGCACCGAGATGGTGCGGCGCATCGCCGAGGAGGTCGACAGCTACACCGTCGAGCTGGGCGAGGACGGTCGCCTGGTCATGCTCCAGTTGGAGGAGCTCATGGGCGGGGTCGACGACGACCGCCGGCTCGTCATCCAGGACTACTTCTGCGAAGCACCGAACTGGCGGCTCGACCAGGCCATGACGGCGCTGTCGAGCCTGTCGACCGACATGCTCCTCGAGCTGAAGACCGTGGCCGACCTGCTGCGCCTGCCGGGCGAGCACGACCCCGACGCCCTCGTGAGGGCCCGCGGCTACCGGCTGCTGTCGAAGGTGCCCCGGCTGCCGGAGCACGTCATCGCCAAGCTCGTCGATCACTTCGGCGGCCTGCAGAAGCTCATGCGCGCGACCGTGCACGACCTCGAGGAGGTCGACGGCGTCGGTGACATCCGGGCCCGCGCCGTCAAGGAGGGCCTGGCCCGCCTGGCCGAGACCAGCCTCCTCGACCGCTACACCTGAGCCTCAGGTGGCGCGGCGGCTCAGCTGCTCGCGGTCGGTGATGCGGTAGCGGCGGTCGACCTGGTCGATCCAGCCCAGGCGGACGAAGGCACTGATGGCCTTGTTCACCCGCTCGCGGGACGCGCCGACCATGCCGGCCAGCTCCTCCTGGGTCAGTGGGAGGACGAACTCGTCGTCGTCGCCGGCGATCTCCAGGAGCCGCTTTGCGGTGCGCCCCGTGACGTCGAGGAAGACCGAGTCGGCCAGGGCGTCGTCGACCGACCGCAGCCGTTGCACCAACAGCTCGACCACGCCCCAGAGCTGTTCGGGCCTGGCCTGTAGCACGGTACGGATGGGCGGGAACGGCACCGACAGGATCTCCGACGGCTCGAGCGCCCGGGCACCCGCCGAGCGGCCCTGGCCGTCGAACAGGCTCATCTCGCCGAACAGGTCGCCCGCCTCCATCAGCGCCACCACCGACTCCCGTCCGTCGGACGCCTGCTTGGCGATGGCGATTCGTCCCGTTCGCACCACGTAGAGGTGCTCGGCGGGCTCGTCCTCGGAGAAGACGATGTCGTTGCGCTGCAGCTCCATGGGCCGGGCGGTGGCCGCGATCGTGCTGATGGCGTCGGCGTCGAGGGCCCGGAACAATCCCGACCTCGCCAGCAGGGAGGTGATGTCGCTGCTCATGGTCCGCCGCCGACCCTAGTGGGGCCGCTGCTTGCAGGAGTTGTTGGTTTCGGTCGCGACCCCGTACCCTGGGGTGCAACCCCTGCTGGTCTCACCTTTGGGAGACGTATGTCCTTCGACGTTGGCGACAAGGTCGTGTACCCGCATCACGGTGCTGCCGTGATCGAGCGACGCGAGCGTAAGGAGGTCTTCGGTGAGAACCGTGAGTACCTCGTGCTGCGACTCGCCTATGGCGACCTGACCCTGATGGTCCCCTGCGACAACACCGACGAGGTCGGTCTGCGCGAGGTCATCAACGACGAAGAGGTCGAGGAGGTGTTCGCCGTCCTCCGCAAGAAGGAGGCGCGGATGCCCACCAACTGGTCCCGCCGCTACAAGAACCACGTGGAGAAGCTGAAGTCGGGCGACATCTACCAGGTGGCCGAGGTCGTGCGGAACCTGTCGATCCGCGACAAGGACAAGGGTCTGTCGGCGGGAGAGAAGCGCATGCTCACCCGGGCCCGCCAGATCCTGGTGTCCGAGCTCACCTTCGCCATCGGCGTATCCGAGGAAGAGGCCGAGAAGAAGCTCAACGAAGCCCTGCCGTAACCTGGTGGCGTGTTCGTAGAGATCACGCGCCTGTTCATCGTGTTCCTGGCCACTGCGGCCGGGTTCGCGCTCGGGCGCGGTAGCGGGGTCGAGCCC
>DATLDH010000086.1:0-48124 GCA_035526015.1 Acidimicrobiales bacterium | reverse complement strand
GTGTCCGCCGACCGCAACAAGAAGTCGTCGGTGATCGGTGTCATCCCGGTCGACTCGATCTTCTCGCCCGTGCGCCGGGTCGCCTTCCAGGTCGAGCCCACGCGCGTCGAGCAGTCGACCAACTACGACCGTCTCGTCCTCGACATCGAGACCGACGGGTCGATCTCGCCTCGCGAAGCCCTGGCGTCGGCGGGCGACACGCTGCGCTCGCTGGTCGGCCTGGTGGCCGACATGAGCGACGACCCGCAGGGCCTCGAGCTCGGTGACGTGGCCGGCGTGACGAGCGGCTCGCCCGATCTCGACCTGCCCATCGAGGACCTCGACCTCTCCGAGCGTCCCCGCAACTGCCTCAAGCGCGCCCAGGTCAACACCGTGGGTGAACTGGTGCTGAAGACGGTCGACGACCTCCTCGCCATCACCAACTTCGGCCAGAAGTCGCTGGACGAGGTGCTGGTCAAGCTCGACGAGCGCGGCCTCAGCCTGCGCAACAAGGGCGAGTAATGCCGGCGACCCCGAAGAAGGGCCCCCGCTTCGGCGGTACGGCCTCCCACCAGAAGGCGATGCTCGGCAACCTCGTCGCCTCGCTCATCGCCGCCGAGGCGCTGACCACCACCGAGGCCAAGGCCAAGGCCCTCCGCCCGGTCGTGGAGAAGGTCATCACCAAGGCGCGCAAGGGCGGCGTCTACCGCCAGCGCCAGGTCATCTCGTTCCTCCGGGACAAGGAGATGGCTCACAAGCTGTTCGCCGAGATCGGCCCGCGCTACGTCGACCGCCCGGGGGGCTACACGCGGATCCTGAAGCTCGGCCCGCGCCATGGCGACAACGCGCCCATGGCCCGCATCGAACTCGTGTGAGCTCGAGCTGACGCTCTTCGAAGAGTCGGTCGATGCACCTCCAGCGGCTCCTTCGGGGCCGCTGGTTCGCGTCCGGATGACCGTCGCCTACGACGGCACGGGGTTCCACGGCTTCGCCGTGCAGGCCAACCGGCCCGACCTGCGCACCGTGGGCGGGGTGATGACCGAGGCCATCCGCACCATCGTCGGCGCGCCCGTCGACCTGGCGGTGGCAGGACGGACCGACCGTGGGGTCCACGCGTGGGGACAGGTCGTCACCTTCGACGCGCCCGCCGCGGCCGACCTCGAGGCGCTCACGCGCTCGCTCAACAAGATGCTCGGGCCCGCCATCGCCGTGCGCGACGTGGGGACGGCCGCCGGCGATTTCCACGCCCGCCACTCGGCCATCGCCCGCCGCTACCGCTACACGGTGCTCAACCGCCCGGCCCCCGACCCGTTCCTGGCGCGCACGGCATGGTGGGTCGAGGCCCCGCTCGACCTGCGCTCGATGCAGCTGGCATGCGACCCGCTCATCGGGGAGCACGACTACTCGAGCTTCTGCCGCAAGCCCCCCGACGAGGGGCACCTCGTACGCCGGGTGCACGATGCCAGGTGGCTCGACCTAGGTGACGGGCTCCTCCGGTTCGACATCGAGGCCAAGGCGTTCTGTCACCAGATGGTGCGATCCGTCGTCGGGACCCTCGTCGCCGTCGGTCACGGCCGGCGTCGGGCCGGCGAGCTGGCGGGGATCCTCCGCGCCCGCAACCGCGAGGGCCTCCCCAGTCCCGCCCCCGCCCACGGCCTCTGCCTGTGGGAGGTCGTGTACTGACGGACCGGCGGCGACCCGGCGCCCCGTGGCACTGACGATCGCCCGGTTGACCGCACCGAGCTCGGCCCTGGCCGCCTTCACCTCGTCCGCCAGTTCGGTGAACGCGGCTCCGACGGTGCGCAGCTCCTCCATGCTCTGCGACAACCGGCGGTCGGCTCGCCGGGCGCGGGTGTGGGCGGCGACACCGAAGCCGAGCCCCACCAGGGCGAGTACGACCGCCGTCGCGGCCAGCGGCACGGCGTCGGATGCGAGATCCGCCTTCGGTTCGGGCCCGGTCGGACGCGGCCCAGGGACGGCGGTGGTGGTGGGGAGCGCGGCCGGAGCCGGGCCCACCAGGCTCGCGACGCTCACCGTCGGCATGACGATGGTCCAACCCTGGCCGGAATCGTCACGGTGGTGCACCGAGATGACGAGCCTCGTGGTGTCGAGGATCGGCAGCTGTGAGCCGGCGAGGTCGATGGTCAGCGCGCCCT
This sequence comes from Acidimicrobiales bacterium, assembly GCA_035526015.1. GTDB lineage: Bacteria > Actinomycetota > Acidimicrobiia > Acidimicrobiales > DATLDH01 > DATLDH01. The sequence goes on along the minus strand of DATLDH010000086.1, from coordinate 45,989 downwards.
TGTCGAGGGCGGCGGCGGCGGGTCCGAGCGCCTTGTCGGCCTGGGCTCCTTCGTAGACGAAGCCGCTGCGTACTCCGAGGTCGAAGATCACGCCCCGACTGACCGCCGCGCCCGGCGACGGGCTGAGCCCGACGTTCACGACCGTGGACCCGTCGACCGGGCTCGGGTCCTGGGCGAACCGCACGACCACGCGCAATCCCGAACCGAGGCGGGCGGTCGACACGTCGCGGACCCGGGCCGGCCCCGTCGTCGGCACCGCCACCGGGCTCTGTGTCCGCCCGTCGACCACTGCGGTGGCCTCGGTCGCGGCGGCCATGGTCGACGACGTACCGGCCAGTGCGTCCACGACCGCGGGCGGTGTCCCCGACATCCAGGTGACGCGACCGGTCCGGAGCCGCGACACGGCCCTGATCTCGAATCCCGGCCCGACGCCGATCTCCGGTGGCAGCGGCACCGTCACCACACCATTGGTGAAGTCGGCTGTCGTGGGCTGCCCTCCGGCCGCGCCGGCCACGACGGTGCGGCCATCAGTGCCCACGGTGAGCTCCGTGCTCGGTCCCGTCGGAGGCTTGAGGGTGAGCGTCATCGCCCAGTCGTCCTTCGGTCCGACCGAACAGCCGATCGTGGCGATGTAGCCGCTGCCGCGGCGTCGAACGGTCAGCCACTGCAATGTCGCCTGCGGGGGAGCGGTGCCGGCCGAGGGCCCGCCCGCGCTCGGTTCGGGTCCGGCAACGGCGAACACGGCTCGCTCCGGGAGCTCGGTCGCGGCCGTGGCCGTCGCCGTCGCCGGGGCGAGTGACGTCACGGCGAGCACTCCCGCCGCGACGACCCGCCTAACGACCGGCCTCAAGGGCGCCGCTGAGCCAGCAGCCGCTGATAGAGCGCGACGTGCTGCTGGGCGATGCGAGGCCATGCGTGGCGCTCGCAGAAGGCGGCGGCGTTGGCGACCATGAGCTTGGCCCGCTCGGGCTCCCGTGCCACTTCCAGTACCGCAGCAGCCAACTGGAGGGGCGCGGCGACGTCGACCAGCTGCATGCAGTCCTCCTCCTGGTCGATCTCCCTGAAGGCGGGGATCCGGGTCCCGATGACGGGGCGGCCGGAGGCCAGGGCCCACATGGCGGCGGCCGACGTCGCCAGCGCCTCGGCGTAAGGGAGCACGCACATGTCGGCCGCGTCGAAATAGGCTTGGACCTCGGCATCCGGGACGAAGCCGGTCACCCTGACGCGCTTGGCCAGGCCGCTCCGGCTGACCAGAGCGTCGAGCACCTCCTCGTAGAAGAGGTCGTCACCGGCGAACGGGTGTGGCCCCCCGACGATGGCGAGCTTGTAGTTGCTTGGCAGGTTGGTGAGGGCGTCGAGAGCAGTGAGGTGGCCCTTGTACCTGGTGATGAAGCCGAAGAGCATCAGCACGCGGTCCTCGTCGCGGTACCCGAGGGTCGCTCGCGCCGCATCGCGCCCGGCCCCGGTCGGGCGCATGGGCGGCGCCCCCTGGGCGATGTGCTCGACGCGGTCGAGGTGCAACCCACTGTCGGCCAGCGTGCGGCGCAATCCGCGGGAGGGGACCACGGCGGTCGCCTTGCCTCCGTTGAACAGCGGCACGACCTGGCGTCTCCACTGGAGGGCTAACGCATTGTTCAGCGCGATGTGCGGCAGTGACGGCCCGCGCCACCGCCTCACGAAGGGATGGGTGTGGAAGGTGGTCACGACGGGCGCCTTGGTTCTGGCGTGCTTCACGAGATCGGCGAAGTTCCTGATCGACGCGGCCGTGCCGTAGGAGCCACCGAAGAAGGAGAACTCGTGCTGGATGTGCACGATGTCGTGGTCGCCGGCCCGGTCCACCAGTGACCGGATGGCGTCGGCCACCTCGGGCTTTGACAACATCGAGAGCTCGTGGCGGTTGATGGTGGCGATCTCCGAGTCGATCCCGACGTCGGCCAGCCCCTGCCGCAGGCCGGCGGTGTAGTTGCCGATGCCGCACGGTGTGTCCCATGTGCTGACCTGCAACGCCGACGTCATCGAAGTCCTCTCATCATGTGCGACTCCCGGTCACGGTAGGCGGCCAACACGCTGGCCGGGTGTCCCGACGCCACGACGGCCCCCTCCTGCATCCACACCACCCGCTGGGCGAGCGAGCCCACGGTCTCCGAAGCGTGCGAGACCAGGATCACGGCCGCCCCGCCCTCGACCAGCTCCTTGGCCCGGGCCCACGACCGCTCCTGAAAGGCCTCGTCACCCACGGCCAGGGCATCGTCGATGAGCAGCACGTCAGGGTCCTCGTCGGCCGCCACGGCGAACGCAAGGCGGGCGAGCATGCCGGAGGAGTACTCGCGGAGGGGGACGTCGGCCACCTCAGTGAGGCCCGCCCACTCGATGATGGCCGGCGCCCGGCGACGCAGATAACCGGGGTCGATACCCAGCATCGTGCCGTAGAGGACGACGTTCTCCGGAGCCTGGTACTCGGATTCGAAGCCCGCACCCAGGTCGGCCAGCGCCGCCACGCGGCCGCGCGCATGGACCGAGCCCCGCGTCGGCGGCAGCGCGCCGCTGATGACCCGCAGCAGCGTCGATTTCCCCGCGCCGTTGTGTCCGACCACGCCGACAACCTCGCCGCGGTGCGCCCGGAGTGACACCTCCCAGAGGGCCCAGTGGCGCTCGCGGCGGAGACGACCGGACGGATAGCGCGTCCGCCGGTAGGCGAGCCCGAGGCGACGGACGGCGACGGCCACCTCGCTGCTCACAGGGCCACCATGCCCCATCGGCTCGACCGCCTGAAGACGGCCCATCCGACCGCGATCAGCGCGATGGTCGAGCCACCGACGACCAGCCACGACCGCCCCGGGCCGAGTTCGCCGCCGTACGCCAGCGCCCTGAAGACGATGAGGTGATGGGTCCAGGGGTTGGCCAGGATCACCCGTCGCCACGGATCCGGGACGGCATCCAGTGGATAGAAGACGGGGGTCATGTAGTTCAGGATCGTGAGCGCGACACCCACGGCCTGGATCGTGTCGGGGACCCGGACGGCAAAGGCGGCCACGAGGAGGCCGGTCCCGAGTGCCCCGGCGACCGAGATGACGAGCAGCACCAGCGCGAGTGGGGCGGTGGCGGGAACACCCGTGCCGGTGAGCAGCTGCACGACGGCCAGCACCACCGCCATGACCGCGGCGCCGACGACAGCAGGGACGGCGGCCGCTCCGGCGACGAGGAAGGTCGAGAGCGGCACCTTGGCCCGGATCACCTCGGAGTTCAGGACCGACTGGCCTACCGACGCCACGACATTGGAGACCACGCTCAACAACGCCTGACCACTCAGGAGGTACACGACGTACGGCACACCCAGGTCAGCGGCGCGGAACACGCGTGAGAGCACGACCCAGAGCGCGGCCGATGTCAGGAGCGGCGCCACGACCGTCCACCCGACGCCGAGGAGCGATCGGCGATGGCGGGCGACGAGCTCGCGGCGGGCCAGGACGCGGAGCTGGGCCATGCGATCGGGTCGGCGGTGCTGCCGCGGCTCCTCGTCGCGGGCGTGTTCGGCCGCGACCGTCCGCGCCTTTGCGCCGTCCGCCGCCGGGCCGCGGGCGCCCTCGCGGACCGAAGGGTCGAGGTCGAGGGCCAGCGCGGCCCGTACGGACCGCAGCTCCGGATCGGCATCCAGCAGGTCGCCCATCCCGGCGACGACCTCGGCGGCGTGGATGCGCTGGGCGGTGTTCTCGTTGGCCGCCGCCAGGACGAGGCGACCGGTCAGCTCGTCGAGGGTCTGGCCCGCCACGACATGCCAACCGGCGAGGCGGCCGGGGACCTCGGTGGCCGCCAGGTAATCCGCCACGACCTCCACCTGGGGGTCGTCGGGCTCCACCCGAACCAGGTGGCCCGGCCGCGCACGATCGACCAGGAACAGCTGGTAGCCGATATCGGCGAGCTGGTGGAGAAGGGCGGCGACCGAGCCGCCGGCCCGGGAGAGGCCCGGCGCGTTGGACTCGATGAGGATCGGAGGTCGGTCGGCGCGGCGCAGCATCTCCGACATCCCCGCCAGGGCCATCGGCTCCCAACCCTCGATGTCCATCTTGACCACGTCAGCGGTCGTCCATCCGAGCGAGGGGAGCAGCGACCCCAACGCGACCGCGTCGACCTCGATCGTGGCGAACTGACCCTCGCCGTCGCCGACCAGTGGCACATGGCCCCACGCGGCGTGAGGGACGAACGGCGTGCGGCCGTCGTGATCGGTCGCCACCGCGTTCACGACGTGCAGGTCGTCGAAGCCATTGGCGGCTGCGGCTTCGCGCAGCAGCCGCGCGTTGTGAGGGGAGCCCTCGACCGCCACGACCCGGGCACCGAGCCCGGCGGCGGCCAGCGAGAACATGCCGATGTGGGCGCCGACGTCGAGGAAGCGGCAGCCCGGCTCGATCAGGTCGAGCAACAGCCGCAGGGGAGGTTCGTCCAGCACCCGGTGGTAGGCGACCCAGGTGCCGATCGGGTCCTCGTTCGCCGGATCGACGGCGAAGGTCACGGCCACGCGGCCCGCCACGACGACAGCCGGGACGAACTCGATCGTCGTCTCCACCACGCGATCCTACGGGGTGCCGGCCGCGGGTCGGTCCCGCACCATCGACCCTTCCATGATGGCGAGGAGCGCGGCGGCGACGGACTCCGGCCGGCGGTGGGGCTCGATCTCGACCGGCCCGGCATCGAGCAGCTCGACGATCGAGCGGGCGACCCTGACCGAACTCGTCTCGCTCCCGAGGCGGGCGAGCCCAGGCCGCGGCGCGCCGACCGCTCCTATTGCCACGACCGGCCGTCGGGCGCTGCCGGCGACGTCGATCAACGACTCTGTCGTCGATCGTGAGTCGGAGGCCAGCACGACATGCACCGCCGCTGCGGTGGCGAGTGCGAGCAGGTCGCCGGCCGCCGGTGCCTCGCCGACCACCAGCCGCGGGGGGAGGCGATGTCGGCCCGCACCCGCGGCCGCGAGGTCATCGCTCGCCAGCTTTCCTGCAAGGCGCACCGCGGCCGGCGAGCCGATGGCGCCGAGTGCATCGCAGACCTCGACCATCCGACGGAGGGTCCCTGGTGCGAATGCTCCTGCCCACTCGGGCCGGATGGCGCACACGAGGGGCAGGCGCCGCGCCCTGAGCGCCAGGTCGCGCCCCGGACCCCCGCCGTACGTGACGACGTCGGCCGAGCGCCCGACCGACCCCACCGCCGCGGCGGCCGTCCAACCGAGCGGCGGCTCCACCATGTGCACCGAGCCCGTCGAGGAGCGACCCAGTACCCGGCCGACTCGCTCGAAGTCGAGGCGATCACGCACGACGATCGCCATTGCTGTGGCGCTCACCGCGCGCAAGAGGTCGGGGTCCTCCAGGACGTCGTCCAGGTCCCAGAACACTGCGATCCCGTGCCGGGCGCGCAGTACCTGGAGGGCCCAGGCTGCTGCCGCCCGCGTGTCGACGAGACAGGCCACCGGTTCACCCAGATCGAGCGAGGCGCTCGCCAGGTCCCAGGGGCGACAGCGACGGAAGGCGAGCCCCGGCGTCCGCGTGTGGAACCCGGCATAGGTGGTGTCCAACACGTCGGCGGTCGCCTCCGCCACCGTGAGGACAGCTCGGGTGGGTGCGCCGAGCGAGGGCAGCGTCAGCGTCGCGAACACGGCCTGGCTCGAGGCACGGCGCGGTGATCGACCCGAGGCCGTGGTGGCCGCCTCTCGGTAGGCCTGGACGAGCCGATCCGCGGCCGCATCCCACCGGAAGGCGCGGGAACGCTCGGCGCCGAACTCTCTGAGCTCGGCGCGGAATTCGTCGTCGACGAGGACATGCTCCAGAGCGGTCGCGATGGAGCGCGGGTCCGTCGGCTCGAACGTGGCGCGGGGGTGCCCCAGCACCTCGCCGCACCCCGTGGTCCGCGACGCCAGGACCGGCGCGCCGGCGGCCATCCCCTCCAGAATCGGGTAGCCGAAGCCTTCGTGCAGTGAGGGGTACACAAAGGCCGAGCAACGCGCCAACAACCCGGCCAGCACGGCGTCGTCGACCCAGCCGCAGAGACGCACCTCGCCCGCGACTCCTGCATCAGTAGCGACGCGCTCCAGGTGGGCGCGCATGTCAGGAGGCAACCATGACGCCACGACGAGCTGATGCGACCGCCGCAGCCGCTGGGGGAGGAGACCGAACGCGGCGATCAGGCCGGCGACGTTCTTTCGCCCGTCGGAGGAGCCGCCGGTGTAGAGGACGAACGGCTCCTCGACCCCGATCGGGAGCGGGCCCGCGGCCTGCGCGGCCATGGCATGGGGGGGAGCCCCGGTTCCCACCACCCGCAACTTCCTCGGATCGATCCCCAGTCGGCTCACGCCTTCGCTCGCGGCGAACCGGCTCAGGCAGACCACACGGTCGCTCTCGACCACCACCTCGGCCCGGCGTCGCCACCAGCGTCTGAGTGCCTCGGGATACGGAATCGACGGGACCAACGGGATGGCGTCGTGAAGCGTCGTCACCACCGCCGTCGCCGAGCCGAGGAGGCCAGCAGGTAGCAGTGCTCTCCGTCTCGCCGACTCGAACGGTGAGGTGAGGTGGAGCACGTCCGGCTCTTCAGCGGCGATCTCCATGGGTGTACTGAGGCGGCCCTGGGCCGCGAAGCTCATGCCGGTTCCGCTCAGCTCCATCGAGGGGTCGGCGAATCCCACGACGTCGAGGTCCTCGCGAGAGGCAAGCTCGGCGCCGATCCCCTCGATCCAGCGCGCGATTCCCCCCTTCAGGTGCTGACCGTGGGCCTGCGAACCGCGCAGGTCGTAGGCGACCCTCAGGCGCCTCACGGCGTCCGGGCGGCGCAGACCAGCGTGATCTCGGTGCCGTCGGCGGCGGCGATCTCGGTCCGCTGCCTCACCGCCCAACCGGCGGGCAGGTCATCGGGGCCCTCGCCGTCGAAGGGCTCCGCTCCGGAGGGGACGGCCACGACCAGCAGCCCCTCCGCGGCGATGGCGGGGGCGATGGTCGCCAGGAGCGACCGTCGGCGGCGCACGGTGGCACCGGTGCCGTCGGCGTCGACACCCACGATCGCGGCGGCGTAGGCATCGTCGCAAGTGGCGGCGATCTCGACCGAGACCACGGGGCGCAGCAAGGGTGTCGTGTCGGCACGCTCCGACCCCGGCGGGCCGATGGTGACGTCGTACCCGAGGCTGACAAGGCCGTGGGCGACCGGCTCGAACAGCGAGCCGGCTACGAACACCCGGCTCTTGGGCTCCAGACTGGAGAGGGCGGCCGCTGCGAACGCGCTGACTGCAGACTGGACCGGGTCGACTGCCGGTGGTGTCGCAAGGCCGGGTGCGAGCACGGACTCGAGCCTGGCGACGCGATCGGCCAGCGCGTCGACAGCCTCTTCGGCGTTGCTGTGGCCCATGGTGATCAGGCTCACGAGCACATGCTCGATGCGCGCCGCAACGGCGTGCACCTCGCGCACGGTCTTGTCGTTCTGCTCGGCCAGGTGCGACGCCATGTGCTCGAGCCGGTCGAGTCGTTCGTGCAGCGGCGGCCTGTCGTCCACGCCGCCGAGGCGGGAGTCAACGTGGCGGAGGACTGGGTGTGACCGCCGGAACCACCGTTTCATCCGTCGCTTGTCGCTCACTCGGCTCGCTTTCTCAGTGCAAGGGACACCGACGTCAGTGCTCGGTCCCGGAGCCCCGGACCGGTCCGCAACCCCAGGTGGGGGCGGACGTCATAGCCGGAGGTCGCGAGCGCCGGCAGCATGGGAATGTCGACCAGCCGCGGGCCAGGCGCCGGCCATCGGAGGAAGTCGGTCGGGCCGAGGAGCTCGAGCGTAGGGACGTCGGCCACGAGGGCCATGAGCTCATCCGGCCCGAACAGCCACGTCCCCGGCAGAGTGGGGCTCGTCCGTCCGTCCACGCACTGCTCGGTCGTCACGAACACCACGCCTCCCGGCCGCACCACGCGCGCCATCTCGGCCAGGGCAGCGGCGGCGCCGGCGACCTCGCCGAAGTGCTCGATCGAGCCGAAGGAGACGACGAAGTCGAACGCATCGTCCTCGAAGCGGAGGTCGAGAGCGTCCATCCACGACACGTGGAGGCGACCGCGACGGTACGGGTACGGCGCGTAGACGTCAGGGTCGCTGAGCATCACCGCCGAACCTTCGCCGGCCCTGAACGCGGAATCGCCGTAGAGGTCGGTGGCGAAGATCCGGCCGCAGCGGTTGGCCAGGTAATAGAGGATCGCCTCGTGCCCCGACGCCACGCTCAGGCCGACGGCATCGTCGTGAATGACACCCCCCGCTTCGAGGGCGAGCACACCGATGGCGAACTCCCACGATTTGCGGTGCGTTGCGTGCGCGGGATCGTCACCGCAGATGTCAGTGATCAGCGCTCGTACCGCGGAGTCCTCGAGGTCTGACTCGCGCAAGGTGCGGCTGAGGGCGAAAGTCATGCGCCCGCTTCCGCCGCGAGTGCGTCGAGCCATTCGACGGCGATATCCCGAACGGCCTCCGGGATGTCCAGCTCGAGTAGACGCTCCAGGGCGTGGCTGCTCAGGCCGGGGAGGTCCATGGTCTGGAAGACCACGGCATCGCGGACCCGTTGCGTCCAGTCGAGGCTGGACTCGTCGAAGGCATCCCTGGCCACGAACAAGGCGTCGCACCAGTTCATCTGGGAATCGGGCGCCGAGTACGTCCGCGCCTCGTTGTCGAAGAAGTGGGACACGGTCACCGAAGGCTGGACACGGAGGTCCTTCAGGCCGTAATGGACGAGATTGCGGAAACGCCAGAGGGCGAAGCCGCGCGATTGCAGATGGGCCGCGATGTCACCGAACAACGGCTGCCCGACATTCAGAGCCGAGAACTTCACTTCGAGCTCCAGCGCCCGAACGTGCCGAAGCTGGCGCGACGCACCCCGGAGGATGTCGAGCTCAGCCCCCTCCACGTCCAGCTTGATCCCGTCGACACGTCCGACCGCGTTCGCGGAACACCAGTCGTCCAGAGGGATGAACTCGACATCGACGACCGACCGCACCTCGGACCCGGGCTGGTAGGTGATGTGCGTGGTCCCCTCGCGGTTCGGCGCCAACCGGGACGCCCCCCACGGCGCCTTGGTGACATGGAACGACGCCGTCTCACGGACCGATCCCAGGCCCATGGCGACGAGGGTGGCGTCGACTCTTCCCTTGTACTCCTGGGCGAGACGAATGCACTCGTCCTCGTCGGGCTCGAAGCCGATCAGCCGCGCGTGGGGAGACAGCGCTGTCCAGTCGTTGGAGAAGCCGAAGCGGGCCCCACCGTCGACGAGGGTGATCTTGTCGGACATGGTGGACGCCAGGCGACGGGCCATCTCCGAGGCTGGGGGCTCGGGGTGTCGTCCGATCGTCCCCACGGCGGAGGGCCGGCCATCAGCCAGGTCCTTCATGAGCGTGAGATGAACCAGATCACCGGTCACACCAGCATTCGCGGTAGCTCGTGACCGCCGGTCCTCGAAGGGGGCCACGAGTCTCCACGGCCTGCCGGGCTCGACGCGGTCGATCAGCTCCCCGTGGGCATCGCCGACGTTCGCCGCGACGGACAACGTCCCCCCAGGAGCCAGCACTCGGCTCGCTTCGTCGAGCACGACCTCGTCGAGGCGTGCCGCGGGGGAGAAGACGACGGCCGACAGCGTCGCGTCGTCGTGCGCCGCGAAGGCGTCGGCGATTGTCTGGTGGCACACGCGCCTCGCCGGTGAGCGACGATCGACCGGATCGAGGGCCACGAACACGCGTCGCACCTGCGTGGCCAGCCACGAGACGAGGCGATCGGATCCGGAACCGATGACGAGGATCTCGGCGTCCGGGTGCACCCCGCCGCACAGTCTCAATGCGTGCGCGGCCATGCCGGTGGCCCAGATCGCCTCCCCATCAGGGTCATCGGGGTCCGTGATCCCGTCCAGTGAGCCGGCCAGTGTGCGGATCACGGTGTGCAGGACGACGTGGGTCACGTCCTCGACGTTCCGGCGCCGGCTGGTCGCGAACGGTGGCGCGCCCGGAGCCATCGTGGGAACCTACCGCACACCGTGTCGACGGAGTCCGCCACCACCCGACCCTTCGACCTGTTCGGCGCGGCGGTCGAGCGGCTCTGCCACGACCTGTCGTCGGGGCCCCGCTCACTGCCGGTGCGCGGCCTGGACGGCGATGCCGCCGGCGTGCTCGACGAGTTGCAGGCTCACCCGAGGCCCGACGTGGTCGTCGTGCAGTGCAACGGCTGGAACATCCGCCACCGGGGCTCTACACCTTCCGAGTTGCAGGACGGACTCCGCCGGCTGGGCTACCGGACGTTCCTGATCGAGGAGGACGGGACGGCGCGCCTGCGTCCACTCGGCAAGGGCGAGTTCGCGCCCGTCGCCGTGGCGCACATCGCCGCCCTGATGCGCCCAGGACCTCTCCCCGCGCCGTGGCGCTGGGGCGCCCCCCTCACCGAGGACGAGGTGGTCGGCCGGATCATCCGGACATGCGTCGACCCCCACCCGCCCTATCGGGAGGAAGGTGCGTGGCTGGTGCGCGAAGCGGCTCCTGCCCTCGCCGCCCATCGCGCCCTTCGTGTCGTGGCCGAGGCGCTCCGCGACGATCCCGACGAACGCGTGCGGGCCGTCGCCCGGGGGGCGTAGCCGCCGACGGGCGGTCGTTCGGGCGCCGAACGGCGGGAGGAAGTCGCTACACCGCGGCGAAGAACCCGCCGATAGAGAAGCTTCCGGGGGAGTTTCGGGAAGAGGGCGGCGTGGCGACCAACACCATCAAGGCGGGCGGGCAGGCCCTGGCCGACGGCGTGTTCATGCGGACCCCTCTGGCCTGGGCCATCGCCCGTCAGGACGGCTCGGTCGAGGTCGGCCACATGCCCCTCAACCGGTTCGCCGCCGTTCCTGCCGTCCGGGTGCTGGCCGGGCTGGGCACGGCCATGAAGCTGGGCGTGGGCCGCGGCCTGCTCGGCAAGGGATCGGGCGCCGGCTCCGGGCGGCGGGGCAACCGTCGCTTCGTTGCCGTCCTCCTGGCCGCCGAGATCGCCGTGCTGTTGCTCTCGCCACTCGTCGACGTCGGTGGCATGTCCCGCCTGGCCGCCGTCTCGGCGACGGTCGTGCCGTGGTTCGCCACCCTCGGCCTGATCCGCTTCGCCGGCCCGTCGGCCATGTGGCGCTACCACGGGGCCGAGCACAAGGCGGTTGCCGCCCACGAGGCGGGCACCGATCTCGACGACCTCGACGCGGTGCTGGCCACGACGCGCATCCACAACCGGTGCGGCACGAACCTGGTCCTGGTGATGATGGTGCTCGGGATCGTGCTCCTCCCGTTGCCGACCATGGCCCAGATCCCGGTGTTCCTCGTCGGCCTGGCCGTGACGGCCGAGCTGCTCTCGGTCGCCGCCAGGCGGCCCCACGCCCTCGCCAGCCGCATCCTGCTGAGCGGCGGCCGCGCCCTCCAGCGCTACGTCACCACCTCCGAGCCCACTCGGGCCGAGCAGCAGGTGGGCTGCCTGGCCCTCCAGGCCTGCCTGGCCGAGCACGCCAAGGTCGCCGCCCTGTTCGCGGCCGAGGACACGGTGGCGCTCCTTGCCGAGGCCCCGGTCCTCGTCCCCGCGTAGTCACCGCAGGAGCTCGACCCGGTAGCCCTTGGTCTTCAGGTCGGTGACGACCTGCTCGCGGTGGTCAGGGTCGCGGGTCTCGAGGGTGAGGAGGACCTCGACCTCGTCGACGCCCAGGCTCACACCGGCCCGGTGGTGCTCGACCTCGAGGACGTTGAGGCCCATGGCCGCGACCTCGGCCGTCAGCCCCGCCAGCGCGCCGGGCTGATCGCCGAGCACGATGCGCAACAGCAGGTAGCGGCCGGCGGCCGACAGGCCGTGGTCGATGAGCTTGATCAGCAGCAACGGGTCGACGTTGCCACCCGACAGCACGGCCACGACCGGCCCGTTGCCAGCGACCTTGCCGGCGAGGACGGCGGCCAGTGCCACTGCGCCGGCGGGCTCGACCACCGCCTTGGCCCGCTCCAACAGGAGCAGGAGAGCCCGGCTCGTCTCCTCCTCGGTGACGGTGACGACCTCGTCGACGTAGGCCTGCACGTGGGAGAGGGTCAGGTCGGACGGCGCCTTGAGGGCGATGCCGTCGGCCATGGTCGTGACACGGTCGAGGGTCACGCACGTGCCGGCTGCCACCGAGTCGCGCATCGAGGCGGCGCCGGCTGCCTCGACGCCGATGACCTTGACCGAGCGCCGGGTGTGAGCCAGAGCGGTGGCGATGCCGGAGATCAGCCCGCCCCCGCCCACGGGGACCACGACCACGGTGGCGTCGGGAGCCTCGTCGACCAGCTCGAGGCCGATGGTGCCCTGGCCGGCGATGACGCGAGGGTCGTCGAAGGGCGGCACGAACACGCCGCCCTCGGACCCGGCGTAGGTGCGGGCGGCGGCGATGCAGGCATCGACGCCGTCGCCTACGAGCCGGACCTCGGCCCCGTACGCCCTCGTCGCCTCCAGCTTGGGCAGCGGGGCGTTGTCGGGCATGAAGATGAGGGCCTGGCGGCCGGTGAGCGAGGCGGCCAGTGCCACGCCCTGGGCGTGGTTGCCGGCCGAGGCGGCCACCATCACCCCGCCCGGAGGCTGGTGGGAGAGGAAGTTGTAGGCGCCGCGGATCTTGAACGAGCCCGTCCGCTGCAGGTGCTCGGGCTTGAGCAGCACGGCCCGACCGGCCAGGGTGGAGAAGGAGTCGGACCGCTCGGCCGGGGTGCGGCGGATCACGGGCGCCACCACCTCCCGGGCCGCCTCGATCTCCCTCAGCCCGATCACACCAGCAGGCTACGCGCCCCGTTGGCGGAGCCCCGGACCGGCCATGTAGCCTGGAACCTCGTTCCTGCACGCCCGCAGCGAAGTAAGGATTCCCGCGTGCCCACGTTCTCTCCGAAGCCTTCTGACATCCAGCGCGCCTGGCACGTCGTCGACGCCGACGGCCTGGTCCTCGGGCGCATGGCCACCGAGGTGGCCTCCATCCTGCGCGGGAAGCACAAGCCGATCTTCGCCCCGCACATGGACACGGGCGACTTCGTCATCGTCGTCAACGCCGCCAAGGTCGTGCTGACCTCGGACAAGTCGTCCAAGAAGATGATCTACCGCCACTCGGGCTACCCGGGCGGGCTGAAGGAGCAGACCTACGGGGAGCTCCTCGCCGCCAAGCCCGAAGAGGCCGTCCGCCGCACCGTGCGGGGCATGCTCCCGAAGGGCCCGCTCGGCCGCAAGATGATCAAGAAGCTCAAGATCTACAGCGGCCCGGCCCACCCGCACAGCTCGCAGATGCCCACGCCCCGCGCCGTCGACCACGCCCGCCGGGCCAGCTGAGAAGGACCGCACCAATGGCCAAGCCGCTCGTCCAGACCACCGGTCGCCGCAAGGCGGCCGTGGCCCGCGTCCGCTTCGTCCCCCGCACGGGTGACGGCGAGGGCACGATCACGGTGAACAAGCGTGTGCTGGAGGACTACTTCCCCTCCGCCACCCACCGCATGATCGCCTTCGAGCCGCTGCGCCTCACCGAGACCATCGAGCAGTACGACGTGCACGCCACCATCGACGGCGGCGGCATCTCCGGTCAGGCCGACGCACTGCGCATGGGCATCGCCCGCGCCCTCGTCGAGCTCGACCCCGAGTTCCGCATCGCCCTCAAGAAGGCCGGCTTCCTCACCCGCGACGCCCGCGAGAAGGAGTCCAAGAAGTACGGCCTGAAGAAGGCCCGCAAGGCGCCGCAGTACTCCAAGCGCTAACAACAGCCGCTTGACTCTCCGGTTCGGCACCGACGGCATACGGGGCCTGGCCAACGCCGAGCTGACGCCGGAACTGGTCCTCGCCCTCGGGCGCGCCGCCACCCGCGTGCTGGGCCAGGAGTTCGTGGTCGGCCGCGACCCCCGCGTCTCCGGACCGATGCTCCAGGCTGCCCTGTCCGCCGGCATGTCCGCCGAGGGCGCGGCGGTGGTGGATCTCGGCGTGCTCCCGACGCCCGCCGTGGCCTTCGTGGCCCAGGACCGCGGTGTCGCCGGCGCCATGGTGTCGGCGTCGCACAACCCCTTCCACGACAACGGCATCAAGCTGTTCGGCCCCGGCGGCACCAAGCTCGACGACGCCACCCAACTCGCCATGGAGACCGAGCTCGACGCCGTCCTCCGCGCCGACCCACCCACCTCAGGAGAAGTGGGGGTGATGAGCGCGGATCACGGTGCGACGCGGTTGTACGTGGAGCACCTGGTGGGGTCGTTGGAGGAGCGGCGGTTGGACGGGATGCGGGTCATCCTCGACTGCGCCAACGGGGCGGCCAGTGCGCTGGCCCAGGACGTCCTGCGGCGCGTGGGTGCCGAGGTGGCGGTGCTGTTCGACCGCCCCGACGGGCGCAACATCAACGACGGGTGCGGGTCGAACCACCCCGAGGCGCTGCAGGAGGCGGTGCGCGACGAGGGCGCCGACGCCGGCCTCGCCTTCGACGGCGACGCCGACCGCGTGGTGGCCGTCGACGACACCGGCGCCGTCGTCGACGGCGATCGCGTGCTCGCCATGCTCGGTCCGGACCTCGACGAGCGCGGTCTGCTGGCCGAGCGCACCGTCGTCGTGACGGTGATGGCGAACCTCGGCCTGCGCCAGGCGCTGGCCCGCCGGGGAATCGCCGTGGTCGAGACGCCGGTGGGCGACCGCCACCTGCTCGAGGCCATGGACGCCGGCGGGTTCGCTCTCGGCGGCGAGCAGTCCGGCCACATCATCCTGGGACGGCTGGCGACGACCGGCGACGGCATCCTCACCGGCCTCACCCTGCTCGACCTCCTCCGCCGGGCGGGCGGTCCGTTGTCGGATCTGGCCACCGGCGCCATGGAGCGCATGCCCCAGGTGCTCCGGAACGTGCGCGTCACCGACCTGTCACGGCTGGCCACCGCCGACGAGGTGTGGCACGCCGTGCGCGCCGCCGAGGCCGAACTCGGTGAGGAGGGCCGGGTCCTGTTGCGGCCCAGCGGCACCGAGCCCCTCGTGCGGGTGATGGTCGAGGCGGCCACCGAGACCCAGGCCGCCGACGTCGTCGATCGGCTGTGTGCCGTCGTGGAACAGTCACTCGGGGCACGCCCTAGCCTGGACGCCTGATGTGCGGGATCGTCGCCGTCCTCGAACGGCCCTCTGACCGACCGGTACCCGCCTCGGCCGACCTCCTCGCGGCGATCGACCGGGCGCTCACCGCGCTGGGGGACGACACCGGCCTGGGCCGGGCGTCGGACGAGATCGAGGCCGTGGATGCCGCCCTGCGGGGCGCTCCCGGCGTGCAGGCGCTGTTGGCCGACGGAACGCTGACCCACGGCATCGAGGAGCGGCTGGCCGCGGCCTCGTCGCAGGTGGCCGACCTCGAGGCGCGCCTCGACGCAGGCTCCGTCGCGGGTGACGGTGCCGCCATCGAGGCACTCAATGCCGCCGTCGTCCGGCTCAAGGACGCACTGTGGGCCGTCGGTCGCGACCGGCTCGCCCACGCCAGGGCAGTCGGTGGTCTCGCCGGTGCGGTGGACGGCCCCACCGCGCTGCGGGCCTACGGCGCCATCCAAACCGCGCTGTCGTCGATCGACCGGCTCGAGGTGCGCGGCCGCGACTCCGCCGGCCTGCACGTGCTCGTCACCGACCACGGCCTCGACCTCGGCGCCCCCGACATCGCCGCCCTGATCGACGCGCGCGCTGACGCGCTCTTCACGGCGCGCTCCGTGCGCACCGCCGGCGGCGCGTTGAGCTTCGTGTACAAGGCCGCCGCCGAGATCGGCGAGCTGGGCGACAACGTGGCCGCTCTGCGGGCCCAGATCGCCGGCGACGAGCTGTTGCGACGGGCAGTGTCGGCACCGGCCGTCCGCACCACGGTGCTCGGCCACACGCGGTGGGCCAGCGTCGGCATCATCTCCGAGGCCAACGCCCATCCCCTCAACCAGGAGGAGCCCCGGCGCGCCGCCGGCCCCTATGTCGTCGCCGCCCTCAACGGCGACGTCGACAACTACGTCGAGCTGCGCGAGGCCGAAGGCATGGAGTTCCCGCCCGAGGTCACCACCGACGCCAAGGTGATCCCTGCGCTGGTGTCGCGCCGCGCCGCCGAGGGTCACGCCCTCGACGATGCCTTCCGATCGACGGTGGCGCGCTTCGACGGATCGGTCGCCATCGCCGCGTCGGCGGCCGAGGACCCCGACCGACTGCTCCTGGCGCTCCGTGGGAGCGGCCAGGCCCTCTACGTCGGCTTGGCCGATGACGCCTTCGTCGTGGCCAGCGAGCCCTACGGGCTGGTGGAGGAGACGGCGCGCTATGTCCGCATGGACGGGGAGTCGGCGGGGCCGTCCGGCATCGCCGGCCAGGTTCTCGTGCTCGATCGGGCCGGGGCCGGCACCCTCGACGGAGTCCGGCGCCTCGGCTACGACGGCACCGCCCTCCCGATCGACCCCGGCGAGATCGTCACCGCCGAGATCACCACGCGCGACATCGACCGGGCCGGGTTCCCGCACTTCCTGCTCAAGGAGCTGACCGAGGCGCCCCAGTCGTTCCGCAAGACCCTCCGCGGCAAGATCGCCGACGGCGCCGACGGGCGCCCGGCCGTCGCCCTCACGGAGGAGAATCTCCCGGCCCCGCTGCGGGCCCGGCTGGCCGACGGGGGCCTCCGCCGCGTCATCGCCATCGGCCAGGGCACGTCCGGCATCGCCGCCCAGAGCCTGGCCGCCGCGCTCGCCGGTGCCGTCGAGGACCGCATCACCGCCAGTGCCATGCCCGCCACCGAGCTGTCCGGGTTCGGCCTCGTCGACGACATGTCCGACACCCTCGTCGTCGCCATCAGCCAGTCGGGCACGACCACCGACACCAACCGCACCGTCGACCTGGCGAGGGCGCGCGGCGCGTCGGTCGTCGCCATCGTGAACCGCCGAAACAGCGACATCGTCGAGCGGGCCGACGGCGTCATCTACACCTCCGACGGTCGCGACGTGGAGATGGCCGTGCCGTCGACCAAGGCGTTCTACGGCCAGATCGCGGCCGGCCTCCTGCTGGCCCACGCCATCGCCGCCGAGGTCATCCCCGGGGGCTCGGCCGGGGCCGGCGAGATCGTCGCCGGGTTGCGACGGCTGCCGGACGCCATGGACGCGGTGCTCGCCGACCGGCCCGCCATCGCCGAGGCCGCCCACCGCCTCTGCCCGTCGCGCCGGTACTGGGCGATCATCGGCAACGGGCCCAACCGCATCGCCGCCCAGGAGATCCGGATCAAGCTCAGCGAGCTCTGTTACAAGTCGATCTCCTACGACGTCACCGAGGACAAGAAGCACATCGACCTCTCGTGTGAGCCGATGATCATCGTGTGCGCGGCCGGGCTATCCGGCGCCAACGCCGACGACGTGGCCAAGGAAGTAGCCATCTTCCGCGCCCACAAGGCGGCCCCGGTCGTGATCGCCAGTGACGGCGACGAGCGCTTCGGTGGAGCCTTGGCCGTGCTCACCGTTCCCGCTGTGCACCCGTCCCTCGACTTCGTCCTGTCGGCCATGGTCGGCCATCTGTTCGGTTACGAGGCCGCCCTCGCCATCGACGCCCAGGCTCGCGACCTGCGCGCCGCGCGTGGCGTGATCGAGGAGGCGCTGGGCCAGTCCGGATCCGACAGCGACGCGGTGCTCGTCGAGCTGTCATCGTCCCTCGAGCCCGCCGCCACGCAGTTCTTCACGACATTGCGGTCGGGCGCGTACAACGGACACCTCGACGCTGACGTCGCCGTGCACCTCGCTTCGTTGTTCCGGTACGCCACCGGCCTCGTGCCCCTCGACGCCTTCGAGATGGAGTACGGGAAGCTGGCGTCGCCGGCCGTCGTCATCGAGGAGCTGACGGGGGCGCTCACCACCGCCATCGAGCAGCTCACCAGACCCATCGACGCCATCAAGCACCAGGCCAAGACGGTCACCGTCGGCATCAGCCGGTCCGAGGACGCCCTCCTCGACGTTCCACTGGTGAAGGCCGTGCTGGGGTCGGGGGCGGGCCGCGACCGCATCGGCTACCGCGCCCTACGCACCCTGGCCGGCCTCGACCCGGCCGTGGCCGAGGTCGTCGGCTACACGCGGTACCGCATCGAGGGCAGCGTCGCCGGCGGTGATGCGACGATTCACGTCGTCGACCGCGGCGGCGTCTCCCGCGACATCGTGTCCCGCACCGAGTCCGACGCCCGGCTGCTGGGCACGAAGCACCGCGCCGTCGAGGAACGCGAGGTCACCGTGGCCAAGGGCCGCCGCGACGGACGCAGCCTCGTCCTCGTCCCCGAGGCCAAGGACAACCAGGCCACGGGACTCACGCTGCTGCAGGTCGAGTTCCGGGAGCAGCTCGACACCGAGGAGATGGCGGGCGTCCTGCGCGGCTACCGCGGCAGGTACAACGCCCTGGCCGACGCCGTGACCGAGACCGAGTCCTCGTTCGACGAGTCGCTCCTCTCCGCCGTGCCGGTCATCGACCTGCTCACCGAGCCGGTGTACGTCCTGGCCGAACGCTGGCGCGGGTAGCGGTGCCGGTGCTCGGCGTCGGGCTCGACGCCGTCGACGTGGCCCGATTCCGGACTGTTCTCGAGCGACGGCCGAGGTTGGCGGAGCGCGTGTTCACCGAGGCCGAGCGTGCCTACGGCGACCGGTTCGGTGATCCTGCGCCGCGGCTGGCGGCGCGTTTTGCGGCCAAGGAGGCCGTGATGAAGGCGTTGGGCGTCGGGCTCGGGGCATTCGCCTTCCACGACGTCGAGGTGGTGCGTGCCGAGTCGGGGGCGCCGTCGCTGCAGATCGGCGGAGCAGCAGCCGCTCTGGCCGAGAGTCTCGGGGTCACCTCGTTGCATCTGTCGCTCACCCACACCGACGTGGTGGCCGAGGCGGTGGTGATCGCGTCGTGATCCCGGTGGTGACCGTCGCGCAGATGCGCGCATCCGACGCCGCCGCCACCGACCCGATCGACACCTTGATCGAGCGCTCGGGCGCGGCGGTGGCGCGCGCCGCCATGCGGATGCTCGGCGGCGGATACGGCCGCCGGGTCGCCGTCGTGGTCGGACCGGGCAAGAACGGCGCCGACGGCGCCGTCGCCGCCGTCCGCCTGCGGCGTCGCGGGGTCGGGGTGGACATCGTGGCGGCGGCCGCCGCACCCGAGCGTCTGGCGGGCTACGACCTCGTCATCGATGCCGCCTTCGGCACCGGCTTCCGCGGTGAGTACCGGGCGCCGGACCCGGGCGGCACGCCTGTGCTCGCCGTCGACATCCCCTCCGGCGTCCACGGCGACACCGGCGAGGCGGCCGACTCCGCGGTGCGGGCCGATGCCACCGTCGTGCTGGCCGCGCTGAAGCCCGGCGTGCTGTTCGGTGAGGGTCGTGAACGGGCCGGGGCCGTCGAGGTGGCCGACATCGGTCTCGCCATCGGTGAGCCGTCCGCGCTCGTCGTCGAGACAGCCGACGTCCACTGTCACGTGCCGCGACGGTCGCCGGAGACCCACAAGTGGGCGGCCGGCGTGTACGTCGTGGCCGGGTCGGCCGGGATGTACGGCGCCGCCGACCTGTGTGCCCGTGCCGCCCTGCGGGCCGGCGCCAGCACGGTGCGCCTCGCCATCCCCGGGGCCTCCCCCGGGGACCTGCCGATCAGCGAGGCCATCGGCGTGGCCCTGCCGGGTGAGGGTTGGGCCGACGAGGTGCTCGAGCAGGCGCCGCGCTTCAAGGCACTCGTCATCGGCCCCGGCCTCGGCCGCTCCGACGCGACGGCGGCCGACGTGCGGCGGGTCGTCGCCGGGGCCGACATCCCGGTGCTGGTCGACGCCGACGCCCTCCATGCCCTGGGCAAGGCCCACGACGCGGTCGGCGTCATCAGTGCGCGCTCGGTCGCCACGGTGCTGACCCCTCACGACGGCGAGTTCGAGCGGCTGGCCGGCACCGCCCCCGGCCCTGATCGTCTCGGCGCCGCCGGCCGCCTGGCCTCCGAGACCGGCGCCATCGTGCTGTCGAAAGGGTCGACCACGGTCGTGGCCGAGAAAGGGCGGCCCGCCCTCATCTCTACGTCGGGCTCGTCCCGACTGGCGACGGCGGGGACCGGTGACGTCCTCGCCGGCGTGATCGGCGCCTTCCTCGCCATGGGCGTCGAGCCGCAGCTGGCGGCGGCGCTGGGCGCCCATGTGCACGGCGAGGCGGCCCGGCTCGGACCGGCCTGGGGCCTCCTCGCCGGCGACCTCGTCGACCTCGTGCCGCAGTTCCTGGCCGGCGCCCTGGCGGACCCACGGTGAGGACCCGTCGGGCGTGGGCCGAGGTCGACCTCGCCGCCGTCCGCCACAACGCCGGCGTGCTGGCCGAGGTGTCAGCGCCGGCCGCCCTGTGCGCAGTGGTGAAGGCGAACGCCTACGGCCACGGCGCCGTCGAGGTCGCAACCGCGGCGCTGGAGGGCGGCGCCACCTGGCTTGCCGTCGCCCTGGTGGAGGAGGCGGTGCCGATCCGCCGGGCCGGCATCGACGCGCCCATCCTGGTGCTGGCCGAGCCCCGCCCCGACGAGATGGCCGACGTCGTCCACTACCGCCTGACGCCGACGCTGTACACCCGCGACGGGATCGATGCCGCGTGTGTCGCCGCCGGCGCCGTCGAGCTCCCGGTCCATCTCAAGGTCGACACCGGCATGCACCGAGTCGGCTGTGGCGAGGACCAGGTCGTCGCTCTGGCCAAGGGGATCGGGCCGCCGCTGCGGCTCGAGGGCTTCTGCACCCACCTGGCGGCGGCCGACGAGGCCGCGCACGATGACGACACCGCGGCCCAGTTGGCGGGATTCGAGCGGTCGATAGCGGCCCTCCGTGAGGCGGGGATCCCGAGGCCGCCGGTCGTGCACGCCGCCAACAGTGCCGCCGGCATACGCCATCCGGCGGCGCGCTACGACCTCGTCCGCGCCGGCATCGCGCTCTACGGCTATTCGCCGACCGCGGGTGACACCACCCTCGACCTCCGGCCGGCGATGAGTGTGCGCGCCGAGGTGTCCCACGTGCAACGCCGCGACGGCGGCGACCGACTGTCGTACGGGCTGCGCTACGCCATGCCCACGGCGGGCACGGTGGCCACCGTCCCCATCGGGTACGCCGACGGCGTCCCGCGGCGGCTGGCTTCGGTCGGCGGCGAGGTCCTCGTCGGCGGACGCCGTCGCCCCATCGCCGGCACCGTCACCATGGACCAGCTCATGGTCGACTGCGGCGACCTCGACGTTGCCGTCGGCGACGAGGTCGTCCTGCTCGGTCGCCAGGGCGACGCCGAGATCACGGCCGACGACTGGGCGCGGCGTCTCGACACGATCAGCTACGAGATCGTGTGCGGCATCGGCCCCCGCATCACGCGCGTGCACACATGAAGCGGCTGGCGGCGGCCGCGCTCGGCGCCGCCGTGGGTGTACGGGTGGAGGCGGCGCTCATGGCCCGTGAACGCGGTCGTCCCGACCCGGCCGCCCACGACGCCTTCGGTCCGGGAACGGGGGAGACGAGCCGCCTCATCGACATGGACGATGGCGGCGTGCTGCACGTCGTCGAGCGCGGCCCGGTCGACGCCCCGCCCATCGTGCTGCTCCACGGCGTGACGCTGTCGACCCTCACCTGGCGCTACCAGCTCGACGATCTGGCCGACCGGTTCCGCGTGATCGCCGTCGACCACCGCGGCCACGGCCGATCGCGTGCCGGCAGCGGCGGCCACACGCTGCCGGGGATGGCGGCCGACATCGCCCACCTGCTGGAGCGCGACGACCTGCGCGGGGCGCTCGTGGTCGGCCATTCGATGGGCGGCATCGTGGCCATGCAGCTGGCCGCCGGCCACCCCGACCTGCTCGGCACGCGCGTGGGCGGCCTGGCGCTCGTGGCCACCACCGCCGCGCCCGGGGCGCGTGTGCCCGGATGGTCCCGCGTGGTCGAATGGGCGGCCCCGGGGACCGAACGGGCACTGCGCATGGCCGACCGTCGCCGGTTCGTCTCGCTTCCGCCGAACGACCTCTCGTACCTCATCGCCAGGCTCGGTCTCGGGGCTCGGCCCTCGCCCACCCACGTCGAGCTCACCCGGCTGATGCACGCCGCCCTGCCGCCGGCGGTGATCGCCGACCTCTGGCGCGAGCTGGCCGATGTCGACCTGCGGTCGACCCTGCCGCGGATCTCGGTGCCGACCACGGTGATGGTGGGGTCGCGCGACCTCGTCACGCCGCCCCACCACTCCCGCGAGATCCATCGCCTGGTCCCCGGGGCCGAGCTGGTCAGCTGGCCGGGTGCGGGGCACATGCTCATGCTCGAGCGCCGGGCGGCCTTCGCGGAAGCAGTCGCCCGTGCCGCAGTTACCCTGGCCTCGTGACGAGCCTCGCGCAGCTCGCGCTCGATGCGTCGACCTGCACCCGCTGCCCGCTGGCCGCCGGGCGCACCCAGGTCGTGTTCGGCGTCGGTGACCCCGCCGCCCGCCTGCTGTTCGTGGGCGAGGGGCCGGGCCGCGACGAGGACCTGGAGGGTGAGCCGTTCGTGGGCCGCTCCGGGCAGCTGCTCGACCGCCTGCTCCGCGAGGAGCTGGGGCTGGAGCGTTCGGCGATCTACATCGCCAACGTGGTGAAGTGCCGCCCGCCGGGCAACCGCGACCCCCGGCCGGAGGAGGTCGCCACGTGCCGGCCGTGGCTCGACTCGCAGATCGAGCTCATCGACCCGGCCGTGATCGTGACCCTGGGCAACTTCGCCACCAAGCTCCTGCTGGCGACGACCGACGGCATCACCCGGCTGCGGGGTCACACCTACGACGTCGGGGGCCGCAACGTGGTGCCCACGTTCCATCCGTCGGCGGCTCTGCGGAGCGGAGGCGGCGAGCCGCTGGCCCAGATGCGGGCCGACTTCGTCCGCGCCAAGGAGATCCTGTCGGGGGTGCAGGGCCCGAGCGGCCCTCTGAGCGGAGTACCCGCATGATCGGGCTGCGCACCAAGTCCGCCGACGACACACGCGAGGTGGCGAGTCGCATCGGAATGCTGGCCGCCGCCGGCGACGTGCTGTTGCTCGGTGGCGACCTGGGTGCCGGCAAGACGACCTTCACCCAGGGCCTGGCCCGTGGGCTCGGGATCGACGAGCAGGTCACCAGCCCGACGTTCGTGATCATGCACACCTATGCCGGGCGCGTCCGCCTGCATCACGTCGACCTGTACCGGATGGACAGCCTCCACGACGTGCACGAGCTGGGTCTTCCGGAGATGTTCGACGGCGACGCCGTGTCGGTCATCGAGTGGGGCGAGCTGGCGACCCCGGCCATCGCCGCGGACTTCCTCGAGGTTCGCATCGAGCTGGCCGAGCTCGACGACCCCGACGACGAGCGGCTGATGCGTTTGCGCCCGGTCGGGCCGTCGTGGGCCGGGCGGATGGGACGGCTCGAGGCGTCGGTCGGGCGGTGGACGGCGTGATCATCCTCGGCATCGAGACAGCGACCCTGCAGGCCGGGTGCGCGCTCGGCGGCGTGGAGGGCGTGCTGGCGTCGTTCCACACCGCCCATGGGCCGCGCCACGCCGAGGTGCTCACGCCGGCCGTCGAGTTCATCTGCAGCCAGGCGCGCATCTCCCTCGACCAGGTCACCGTCGTGGCCGTCGATGTCGGACCGGGGCTGTTCACCGGGCTCCGGGTCGGGCTGGCCACGGCCAAGGCCGTCGCGCAGGGCCTGCGAGCGCCGATGATCGGCATCCCGAGCCTCGACCTGCTCGCCTTCCCGTTCCGACACTCGGGCCGCGTCGTGGTCCCTGTGATCGATGCCCGCCGGGGTGAGGTGTACTCGGCGCTCTACAAGCAGGTGCCGGGGGGGCTCCAGCGGCTCACGCCCCACAACGTCGGCAGCCCGGCCGAGCTGGCGTCGGAGCTCATGGCCCGCAACGACGAGTGCCTGCTCGTTGGCGACGGCGCCATTCGCTACGCCGAGGAGTTCTCCGTCCTCCGGCCACGCGTCGAGATCGTGGACAGCAGCCCCTACCCCTCGGCGGCGGCGCTGGTCGAGCTGGCCCAGGCCCAGGCGCTGCGGGAGGAGTGGGTGCAGCCATCGGAGATCCACGCGCTGTACCTGCGCAAGTCCGACGCCGAGATCAAGTGGGAGAACCGCACCGCGGGGGCCTGGCGCGGGAGCATGGACTGATGGCGACCCGCCCTGAGCCGATCGAGGGATTGGACGTGCAGCTGGTGCCCATGCGCCGCCGTCATCTGCGCACCGTGCTGCGCATCGAAGCCACGGTCTATCCGCGCCCGTGGTCGCTGAGTCTGTTCATGAGCGAGCTGGCCCTGCGCGCCACGCGCATCTACACAGTGGCGCGCGCCGAGGGCGTCGTGGCCGGGTACGCCGGGCTCATGCTCACCGGCGAGGACGCCCACGTGACGACCATCGCCGTCGACCCCGCCTTCCACCGCAACAAGATCGCCACCCGGCTCATGCTGTTCATGGCGCGGGCTGCTCGCGACAAGGGGTGCCGGAACCTCACCCTCGAGGTGCGAGTCGGCAACGAGGCGGCCAAGGACCTGTACCGCCAGTTCGGGTTCCTGCCCGCCGGCATCCGCAAGGGGTACTACGCCGAGACCAACGAGGACGCGCTCGTGATGTGGGCCGAGAACATCGACACCGGCGACTACGAGGCGCGCCTCGTCGACATCGAAGCCGGCATCGTCGGCACCACGTCGGTCGAGCCATGAGGGCTCGATGGGTAAGGCGCGAGCCATGACCTTGTCTTCGCCCTGCCAGATCCTCGGGATCGAGACGTCGTGCGACGAGACGGCGGCGGCCGTGGTCGTCGACGGTCACGACGTGCGCTCGTCGGTCGTCAGCAGCCAGATCGACCTGCACGCGCGGTACGGCGGTGTGGTGCCCGAGATCGCCAGCCGGGCCCACCTCGACCTCCTCAACCCCGTCGTGGCGCGCGCCCTGCTCGAGGCCGGCCTCGAAGGGCGTGAGCTCCACGCCGTGGCCGCCACCGTCGGCCCGGGGCTCATCGGGTCGCTGCTCGTCGGTGTGAGCGCGGCCAAGGCGCTGGCCCTGGTGTGGGACCTGCCGTTCGTGGCGGTCAACCACCTCGAGGCCCACCTCTACGCCGCCTTCCTCGATGAGCCCGGCATGGAGTTCCCGCTCGTCGTCCTGCTGGTCTCGGGCGGGCACACCCAGCTCATCGCCTTCGAGGGCCACGGCCGGTACCGCCTGCTCGGCTCGACCATCGACGACGCCGCCGGCGAGGCCTACGACAAGGTCGCCCGCTTCATGGGCCTCGGCTACCCCGGTGGGCCGGTCATCGATCGCCTGGCCATGGACGGCGACCCGTCGGCGATCGCCTTCCCGCGGGCCATGAAGAACGACGGCTACGACTTCAGCTTCAGCGGGCTGAAGACCTCGGTGATCACGTACCTGCGCAAGCACCCCGACACCGCCGCCGCCGATGCCGCCGCCTCGTTCCAGGAGGCCGTGGTCGACGTGCTCGTCACCAAGGCCAGGCGGGCGGCGGCCGAGGTGGGCGCCACCGGGATGGTGCTCGCCGGAGGAGTGGCGGCCAACAGCTCCCTGCGCGAGCGCGTCCTCGACGCCTGCATCGCCGACGGCCTCCAGGCCTACCTGCCCAGCCGGGAGATGTGCACCGACAACGCCGCCATGGTCGCCGCCACCGCCTGGTGGCGCCTCGGCACCGACGGCCCCAGCTCGCTCTCCACACCGGCTGACCCGGGGCTGCGCCTTCCCGTCCTGTAAGTCGCCCCCGACGCCCAGTTGCGGGCGTTCGGGGCGGGGTCTATCGTTAGCACTCGCCAAGTCTGAGTGCTAGCAACCCCGTAAACCGACTGCCAACGGAGGCGTCCCCAACATGAACCTTCAGCCGCTCGAGGACCGCATCGTGGTCCGCCCGAACGAGTCCGAGGAGACCACCGCGTCCGGTCTGGTCATTCCCGACACCGCCAAGGAGAAGCCCCAGCAGGGCGAGGTCCTGGCTGTCGGCCCCGGGCGCAGGGCCGAGACCAGTGGTGAGCTGATCCCGATCGACGTCGCCGTGGGCGACACCGTCGTGTACTCCAAGTACGGCGGCACCGAGATCACCGTCGGCGGCGAGGACCTGCTGATCCTCACCGGCCGCGACGTGCTGGCCAAGGTCGGCGACAAGCCGGCCAAGAAGGGCAAGTAGCCCATGTCGAAGATCCTCAAGTTCGACGACGCCGCCCGCCGCGGCCTGGAGGCCGGCGTCAACAAGCTGGCCGACGCCGTCAAGGTCACGCTCGGCCCCAAGGGCCGCAACGTCGTCCTCGACAAGAAGTTCGGCGCGCCGACGATCACCAATGACGGTGTGACCATCGCCAAGGAGGTCGAGCTCGAGGACCCCTTCGAGAACATGGGCGCCCAGCTGGTGAAGGAGGTCGCCACCAAGACCAACGACGTCGCCGGTGACGGCACCACCACCGCCACGGTGCTGGCCCAGGCCCTGGTGCGCGAGGGCATCCGCAACGTGAGCGCCGGCGCCAACCCGATGCTGCTCAAGCGGGGCATCGACAAGGCCGTGGCCGCCGCCGTGGAGTCCATCAAGTCCCAGGCCATCGCCGTCGACAGCTCGACCCAGATCGCCCAGGTCGCCGCCAACTCGGCCGCCGACCAGGCCATCGGCGACGTCATCGGCGAGGCCATCGACAAGGTGGGCAAGGACGGCGTGGTCACCGTCGAGGAGTCCAACACCTTCGGCCTCGAGCTCGAGTTCACCGAGGGCATGCAGTTCGACAAGGGCTACCTCTCGCCGTACTTCGTGAGCGACCCCGAGCGGCAGGAGGCCGTCCTCGAGGACGCGCTGATCCTCATCGCCAACCAGAAGATCACCGCCGTCCACGACCTCGTGCCCGTGCTCGAGCGTGTGATGCAGTCGGGCAAGCCGCTGCTGATCATCGCCGAGGACATCGAGGGCGAGGCCCTCGCCACGCTGGTGGTCAACAAGATCCGCGGCACGTTCAACTCCGCCGCCGTCAAGGCCCCCGGCTTCGGTGACCGCCGCAAGGCCATGCTCCAGGACATCGCCGTCCTCACCGGCGGCCAGGTCATCAGCGAGGAGGTCGGGCTCAAGCTCGACAACACCACGCTCGACCTGCTCGGCAAGGCCCGCAAGGTCGTCATCACCAAGGACGACACCACGATCGTCGAGGGTGGCGGCACCAAGAAGGACGTCGCCGGCCGCATCGCCCAGATCAAGCGGGAGATCGACGACACCGACTCCGACTGGGACCGCGAGAAGCTGCAGGAGCGCCTGGCCAAGCTGTCGGGCGGCGTCGCCGTCGTCCGCGTCGGCGCGGCCACCGAGGTCGAGCTCAAGGAGAAGAAGCACCGCATCGAGGACTCGCTGTCGGCCGCCCGTGCCGCCATCGAGGAGGGCATGGTCGCCGGTGGCGGCACCGCCCTGCTGCGCTCCCGCGCCGCCATCGACAAGGTCGCCAAGAAGCTCGAGGGCGACGAGTACACCGGCGCCATGATCGTCCGTAAGGCGGTCGAGGAGCCCCTCCGCTGGATCGCGCAGAACGCCGGCCTCGAAGGCATGGTCATGGTCCAGCAGGTCGAGCGGGAGACCGGCAACATCGGCCTCAACGCCGCGACCGGCGAGTTCGAGGACCTGCTGAAGGCCGGCATCAGCGACCCCGCCAAGGTGACGCGCTCAGCCCTGCAGAACGCGGCGTCCATCGCCGCCCTGCTGCTCACCACCGAGGCCCTCGTGGCCGACAAGCCCGAGAAGGAGGCTGCCGGCGCCGGAATGGGCGGTGGCATGCCGGGCGGAATGGGTGGCATGGGCGGCATGGGGATGATGTAGAACCCTCGTCATATGACGCGAGCGACCAGGGTGCTGGCAGTCGTCAGCACCCTGGTCGTTCTCTTTTTCTGGGCCTTGTTCGTCGCCGCAACGCCGGCGCAGGCCAAGTCGTTCTCCATCGCCGCCATCAACGTGGAGGCGGTGCTGAACCCCGATGCGTCGATGGACGTCGTCGAGCACATCACCTACGACTTCGACGGCCACTTCAGCCACGGCACCCGCCCCATCCCGCCCGGCGACTACCGCATCGTCGAGATGCGGGTCCTCGAGGGCGGGCGTTCGCTCCCCACGTCGGGGGCGCCCAACGACCTGACCTGGGACTTCTCGGCCGACAGCGAGCGACGCACCTTCGACGTCGCCTACCGAGTGGTCGGCGCGGCCAAGGTGGGCGCCGATGTCGGCGAGCTGTACTGGAAGTGGCTCGGCACCGAGCATCCCGGTGTGCGGGCGTTCAGCGCCGTGCTGCGCTATCCGGGGCTCCCGGCGGGCGTGCGCGCCTGGGGCCACGGTCCGCTCTCGGGTGAGGTCAGCCTCGCGCCCGGTGTCGTGCGCTGGGACCTGCCCAACGGCGTCCCCGAGCGCACCTTCGTGGAAGGCCGGGTGGCCGTGCCGGCGGCGTCGTTCTCGATCCCGCCCAGTGGCGGGCCCCGGCTGCCGAAGATCCTCTCCCAGGAGGGCAAGGACGCGGCCGACGCCAACGCCGTCCGGGCCCGTTTCGCGTCGGCCGACCGCGACCGCGACCGGCGCATTGACCGGATCAACACCTGGTTCCCGCTGGTGCCCGTCCTCGGGTGGGTCGTGTTCCTGCTCGTCTGGATGCAGTGGGGCAAGGAGCCGGATCGCCCGACCGACATCGGGGAGTACGTACGCGAGCCGCCCGACGACCCGCCCGCGCTCGTCGACCCGCTGCTGCGCTTCGGCACCATCTCGCCACTGGCACTGTCGGCCACCATCGTCGACCTGGCCCAACGGGGTGCGCTCACGATCACCGAGGAGCGCAAGGACCGGATCCTGCTTCCCGACAAGGTCGACTGGCGCTTCACCCAGAGGGAGACCCCGCCCGATCTGCGGCCGTTCGAGCGCGAGGTGCTCGAGCGTCTGTTCGCCGACGGGTCGGAGATCACCCAGGCGGAGTTCGTCGCCTGGGGCAAGGACCACCCGAGGTCGGCGCGCGCCTGGTGGACGGGGTTCATCGAGAAGATCGACGACGAGCTGCGCGACCGCGACTACCTCTCCGGCGGACGGCTCGGGCCGTTCTCCCTGAACCTCGTCGCCGCCATGTGTGTGGGCGCGGCCGGTATCAGCGCCGTCGGCTCCGGCGCGTTCATGGGCACGCTGGGCATCGTCTCGGCACTGGCCCAGGGAGCGGCCACCGTCGTCCTCCGCCAGCGCACCGGCAGGGGCGCGCGCCGGGCCGCGGAGTGGCGCGCCTTCAAGCATTTCCTGAAGGACTTCTCCCAGCTCGGTGACGCGCCGGTCGGTCACCTGGTGCTGTGGGAGCGCTATCTCGTGTACTCCGTCGCCCTCGGTGTGAGTGACGAGGTCTCGAAGGGCCTGGCCATGCGGCTGCCGGCCGAGCAGAGCCAGCAGTTCGGTGCCTGGTACGTCGGCAGCTCGTCGGTCGGTGGCTTCGGGTCGCTGGGACGGTTCGGCGAGGACTTCGGGTCGACGGTGCAGAGCGCATTCGTCCCCTCACAGTCGAGCTCCAGTGGAGGCGGCGGAGGCGGCGGGTTCTCCGGGGGCGGCGGCGGAGGCGGCGGAGGCGGTGGTGTCGGTGCCAGTTAGCCACGGGCCGGCGGTGCGACCGCCCACCGACCCGGCCAAGCTGCTGGGCGAGTGGGCGCAGTTCGAGAGTGGCAACGTCCTGCCCGGCCGGCTGCTCGCCGACCTGAAGAAGGGCGGGCTGCGCGAGCTGCTCGAGGTGGCATCGGCGCCGGCCGCGCTGCTCGATCCGTGGATGCAGTGGGAGAAGGGCCGGGTCTCGCCCCAGGACACCATCGCCGCGCTGACCGCGGGCGGCCTGACGTCGTTCCTGGAGTCGTTGTCCGACCCGAAGGTGTGAGCCCCCGCCGGCCGACTCGGCAGGAGATCCCCGTACCCCCCGGGCTCGAGCCCGGGGGGCCGCCGCCGTGGGCCGAGGTGCCGCACGAGCGGCGGCGCGGCATCGGCCTCGGGCGCGTGCTCGCGGCCCTGTCGGCGCCGTCATGGGAAGCGCCGATCTGGTTGACCGCCGCGGGTGACAGCGGCCGCCCGTCGGCGGTCCTCGTCCTGCTGTTCGAGGAGGACGGCGAGGCGCGCGTCGTGCTCACACGGCGCGCCTCTCACCTGCGCAACCACCGCGGAGAGGTGTCGTTCCCGGGTGGCCGGCTCGAGGAGGGGGAGACGCCGATCGATGCCGCGCTGCGCGAGGCGTCGGAGGAGATCGGTCTCGAGCCGACCTCGGTCACCGTGGTCGGCGAGCTGACGCCGTTGTCGACGATGTCGAGCGCGGCGGCCATCACACCCATCGTCGGCACCGTGCCGTCACGGCCGGCGGTGCACCCGAACCCCGACGAGGTCGAGCACGTCTTCGACGTCTCCCTCGCCGAGCTCCTCGACCACGAGGTCTACGAGGAGGAGGTCTGGGACAGCCCCGACCGCGGCCGCCGGCCGGTCTACTTCTTCCATCTCCCCGACGACACGGTCTGGGGTGCAACTGCGAGAGTCCTCCACGAGCTGCTCGCCCAGGTCGCCCTCGCCTAGGAGTGGGTCAGGCGAGGCGGTACTCCCAGCCTTCCTGCCAAGCGAACTCGGCTGCGACGAGCTGCTCGAGGGGAGTGCCGTCGACGGCGTGTTGGATGCCCCACCGGGTTGCGACGTGCCCGATGACCACGACGCGGGCACCGTCCCAGCGGAGGTGGAGGTCGTCGAGGAAGCGCGCGACGCGGGCCACGGCCTGGCGCCAGCTCTCGCCGCCGGGATAGGGCGTATCCACGTGGTCGGCCCGTGTCCGGAGATGCTCATCGCGTGGGCCGCTGTTGCGCTCGCCGTAGTCGCATTCCCGCAGCCGCCAGTCCAGGAGCACAGGGATCGAGGTGCCCGCGAATGCGACCTCAGCCGTCTCGACGGCGCGGCGCAGGTCGGAGGCGAACACCACGTCGACGTGGTCGTGGCGGCGCCGGGCCCCGAGCGCCTGGGCCTGCTCCCTGCCCTCGGTCGACAGCCGGCTCGGGCTCCATCCCGACGCCACGCCCCGTTCGTTGTCCACACTCGTGGAGTGGGTCTCGTAGACGAGCTCGATCACACCAGGTCCTCCAGCGAGAGCTCCGTGAGCGATGCGACGCGGCGGGCCTCGGGGGGGAACTCGCAGTGGACGCTCACCGGCGACGGGCAGACGACGACCCGCATGCCGGCGGCGACGGCGGCGTGGCTTCCGGGCACGGAGTCCTCGAGGACGACGCAGTCCGGCGGGGCCACGCCGAGGCGGTCGGCGACGGCGAGGAAGATGTCGGGCGCCGGCTTGCCGTGCGGCACTTCGGCGCGGGTGACGATGGCGTCGAAGTGGCCCTCGATGCCGAAGCGGGCGAGCCGCACCTCGAGCCGCTCGCGCCGCTGGCCAGTGCCGAGACCCACCGCCCAGCCGGCGGCCCGGGCCGCCTCCAGCAGCTCGGTCACCCCGGGCAATAACGGCAGTGCCTCCACCCGCGACCTGACGTCGGGAGTGATGCGCGCCGCGAGGTGTTCCATGGTCAGGTCGTCCCGGCCGCACCAGGTGGGCAGGAGGCGCGCCCACTCGTGGTCGGCGTCGACCGAGCCGAACAGGTGGCCGAAGTCGGCGAACGTCACCGACCCGCCCCACTCGGTCACGGCCTCGACGATGCACTCGGCCAGCACCCGCTCGGTGTCGACCATCAGGCCGTCGTAGTCGAAGATCAGCGCCGGCACGACGGCAACCTAACGGGCGAACAAGCCGACGGCGACGGGGGCGACCAACAGCGCGGGGATGAAGGAGCCGACCCGCACCGGGCGCACCTCCAGCAACCGCAGGGCGATGCCCACCAGCATCACGCCGCCGGTGGCGGTGAGCTCGATGATCATGCGGTCGGTGAGCACACTGTCGGCGGCGCCGGCCATCAGCGTGAACCCGCCCTGGTAGACCAGGACCGACAGCGCGCTGAACGCCACGCCCCAACCCAGGGTCGACGCGAACACGGCGGCGACGATCCCGTCGAGCGCGGATTTCACGAGCAGCAGCTGGGAGTCGATGCCGAGACCGTCCTGGATGGCGCCGAGGATGGCGAGGGGCCCGACGCAGAAGATCAGGCTGGCGCTGACGAATCCCTCGACGAAGCTCGACGGCGACGCGTCGTCGCCGCGGGCGAAGCGTCGCCGCAGCCGGGCGCCGATGCCCTCCAGGCGATCCTCCAGGTCGAGGGCCTCACCGATGAGCCCACCGAGCACGATGGCGACGACGGGGAAGACCGCGTTGTGGGTCTTGATCCCCTGGTCGACGCCGACGACGAGGGTGAGGAGGCCCAGTCCGTCGATGAGCGTCGTGCGCCAGCGGAGGGGGAAGCGGTGGCCGATGGCGACGCCGATGCCCGCCCCGACGAGCACCGTCACCACGTTGACGGCGGTACCGAGGCCTCGCACCGCCCGAAGGTACCCTGGCCCCGGAATGGCGACCTTGAGCTTCGAGGGTGAGACCCACGACGAGATCGTCTCCCAGGTGCGAACCTGGCTGGCCAGTGCCCAGCGGCCGCCGATCGCCAAAGGTGCGATCGGCGCGATCGAGGCGGCTTCGGACCTCACGCGGGACGCCCTCACCGTGATCGCCGAGGCGGCCCCGGCCAACGTGGGCCGCTCCGACCTGATGAAGGCCCTCGTCCGGCTCGGCCACGACTCCAACGAGCTCACCAGGAAGTCACTCGTCACCAGCCTCGACGCGCTCAGCGAGGCCTCGGGTGGCACGCTCGTCAAGCGCCTCGAGCGGGCCAGGAACTCCGTCGCCTACGAGATGAACGCGGCCGTCGCCCGCCAGCTCCTGGCCTCACTCCGGCGGTAGGACGGCACACAGTAGAATCGCCCTTTCCGGTCATGGGCGCGAAGGGTGGAACGGGTGGCTGAGGTCGAGATCGGTATCGGCAAGTCGGGTCGTCAGGCCTACGGGTTCGACGACATCGCCATCGTCCCGGGGCGCCGCACGCGCGACCCCGAGGACGTCGACATCTGCTGGGAGATCGACGCCTTCACCTTCGACCTGCCGATGATGGCGGCGGCCATGGACGGCGTGGTGAGCCCGGCCACGGCCATCGAGATCGGCCGGCTCGGTGGTGTCGGCGTCCTCAATCTCGAGGGTCTCTGGACCCGGTATGTCGACCCCGAGCCGCTGTTCGACGAGATCGCCCGCCTCGACAACGACAAGGCCACGGCTCGCATGCAGGAGATCTACGCCGAGCCCATCAAGCCCGAGCTCATCACCGAGCGCATCCGTGAGATCAAGGAGGCCGGCGTCACGTCCTGTGCCTCGCTCACGCCGCAGCGCACCGAGATGTACGCCAAGGCCATCCTCGACGCCGAGCTCGACCTGTTCGTCATCCAGGGCACGATCGTCTCCGCCGAGCACGTGTCGAAGACCGTCGAGCCGCTCAACCTCAAGCGCTTCATCCGGGAGTTCGACATCCCCGTCATCGTCGGCGGCTGCGCCTCGTACAAGGGTGCGCTCCACCTGATGCGCACCGGCGCTGTCGGCGTGCTCGTCGGCGTCGGCCCCGGTAACGCCTGCACCACCCGCGGCGTGCTCGGCGTCGGCGTGCCCCAGGCCACCGCCATCGCCGACGCCGCCGGCGCCCGCACCCGCCACCTCGACGAGACCGGCGTGTACGTGCACGTCATCGCCGACGGCGGCATGAGCAAGGGCGGCGACATCGCCAAGGCCATCGCCTGCGGCGCCGACGCCGTCATGATCGGCTCGCCCCTCACCTCCGCCCACGAGGCGCCCGGTCAGGGCTTCCACTGGGGAATGGCGACGTTCCATCCCACGCTGCCCCGCGGCGCCCGGGTGGAGACCACGATCCGCGGGAGCCTGGCCGAGATCCTGGTCGGCCCGGCGCACGAGAACGACGGCCGCATGAACCTCTTCGGGGCATTGCGGACGTCGATGGCGACCTGCGGGTACGAGACGGTCAAGGAGTTCCAGAAGGCCGAGGTCATGGTGGCGCCCGCACTGCAGACCGAGGGCAAGCAGCTCCAACGGTCGCAGGGCATCGGCATGGGTCGGTGAACGCCGAACCTTTCGACACCGTCCTGGTCGTCGACTTCGGGGCGCAGTACGCCCAGCTGATCGCACGGCGGGTGCGCGAGGCGCACGTCTATTCCGAGATCGTGCCGCACACCATGCCCATCGCCGACATGCTGGCCAAGCGGCCCAGGGGCATCATCCTCAGCGGCGGCCCGAAATCGGTGCACGTCGAGGGCGCCCCGTCGATCGACCCCGGCATCTACGACAGCGGCGTCCCGGTGTTCGGCATCTGTTACGGCGCGCAGCTCGTCGCCCTGCAGCTCGGCGGCGAAGTCGCCAACACCGGTCGGGGCGAGTACGGGCGCACGCCGCTCGAGGTGGTCGGCCCGTCCGCGCTCCTCGGCGACCTCCCCGGGCACCAGGACGTGTGGATGAGCCACTTCGACGCCATCGTCGGCGCGCCGGCCGGCTTCCGCGTCACCGCCCGCACCTCCGAGACCCCGGTGGCCGCCCTCGAGGACCTCGAGCGCCACATCTACGGCGTGCAGTTCCACCCCGAGGTCGCCCACACCGCGCGCGGCCAGGAGATGCTCAAGCACTTCCTGTACGAGGCGTGCGGGTGCCGGCCGTCGTGGACGATGGCATCGGTCATCGAGCAGTCGGTCGAGGCCGTGCGCGCCCAGGTCGGCGATCAGCGCGTCATCTGCGGGCTGTCGGGCGGGGTCGACTCGGCCGTGGCCGCCGCCCTCGTGCACAAGGCTGTCGGCAAGCAGCTCACGTGCGTCTTCGTCGACATCGGCCTGATGCGCCAGGGCGAGGCCGACCAGGTCGAGGAGACCTTCCGCCGCCAGTTCGACATCGACCTCATCCATGTGAAGGCCGCCGACCGCTTCCTCGACGCTCTGAACGATGTCATCGACCCTGAGCGCAAGCGCAAGATCATCGGTGAGACCTTCATCCGGGTGTTCGAGGAGGTCGCCAAGGGTGGCCCCAGTGAGACCGGAGAGGGAGGCGTGTTCGAGGACGCGCGCTTCCTCGTGCAGGGCACGCTGTACCCCGACATCATCGAGTCCGGCACCAAGGACGCGGCCAAGATCAAGTCGCACCACAACGTGGGCGGGCTCCCCGACGACATGGACTTCGAGCTCGTCGAGCCACTGCGAAATCTCTTCAAGGACGAGGTGCGCGCCGTCGGCGAGCAGCTCGGCCTCCCCGAGGAGATCGTGTGGCGCCAGCCCTTCCCGGGGCCCGGGCTGGCCGTGCGCATCGTCGGCACCGTCACCGCCGAGCGGTTGGAGATCCTGCGCAACGCCGATGCCATCGTGACCGAGGAGATCAAGCGCGCTGGCCTCTACCGCGAGCTGTGGCAGAGCTTCGCCGTCCTGCCCGCCGTGCGCACCGTCGGCGTGATGGGTGACGAGCGCACCTACGCCTATCCCATCGTGATCCGGGCCGTCACCAGCGACGACGCCATGACCGCCGACTGGGCGCGCCTGCCGTACGAGGTGCTCGAGCGGCTCTCGAGCCGCATCATCAACGAGGTGCCCGGCGTGAACCGCGTGGCCTACGACATCACGTCCAAGCCCCCGGGCACCATCGAGTGGGAGTAGGGCGCCGCCTCCTCGTGCTGGCGGTGGCCATCGCTGCTGCGCTGCCGCTGGCATCGGCGCCGACGCCGGCGCGCGCCGCCCAGACCGTCGACGGGTTGCACCAGACCTACCAGGGGGGCCGGCTCAGGGGTCGGTCCGCTGCGCCGGTCGCCTATCGGGACTGGTGGTTCACGGGGACGCCCGCCGACCAGGTGACCAAGGTGGCCGGCGCGCCGACGGCGTCGTTCGCCCGGGACCGCCCGACCGGCTCGACGCCCGTGGTCCAGTCCGGCGCGGCGCTGAACACGGCCGGCGGCCAGACCACGCCGGGGAGCCCGACCGTGGTCAGCTGGCGGGGGGCGTACCGGGGCGTGATCGACGGCGACGTCGAGCTCCGCTGGTTCTGGACCTCGGTGAACCCCGTGAGCCAGGTCGGCGCCGTGGTCGAGGTCACCTTCTTCGCCGACCCCGACCCGTTGCCGGGCATCCCCGCCGAGGTCATCGGCCAAAAGCGGGTTCGGGTGGCGGCGGGCCCGACGCCGACGTTCAACACCTCGGTCGTGCCCGTCAGCGGCAAGGTGCAGCACACGCTCGTCGTGCAGGCCCGGATGGTGTACGTCGACGTCAGCACCGAGCTGCGCACCGTCTACGGCTCGGCCGACTACCCGGCGGAGTTCCGGGTGCCGCCGCCGGGGCTCACCGGCGCTGCCGGGGCTCGGCCCTACAGCGTCGAGGTGCCTGCGCGCGGGCCGGTGCTCGGTGTCCAGGCGGCATACATCGGGCGGGACGCCACCGAGCCCACCATCGGCGTCGCCCGCGACAACACCGCCTACTTCGCCGCCCTGGCCGGCGGCGACGGCGTGACCAAGGTGATGCGGTCGACCGACGGCGGCAGGGAGTGGGAGTCGGTGTCGCCGACCCTGCCTGACGGCCAGACCAACGACCCGCCCGGCACCGCCGACCCCTATGTGTTCGTCGACGCGACCACAGGCCGGGTGTTCTCCGTCGACCTCTACGCCGGGTGCTCGCACATGCTGTTCAGCGACGACAGGGGCTCGACGTGGACGCGTGCGCCGTTGGCGTGCGGCAAGCCCGCGAACGACCACCAGACGATCTGGGCCGGCCCGCCACCGAAGGGCGTGACAACCCGCGGCTATCCGAACATGGTCTATTACTGCGCCAGCCAGGTGATCGACGCCGACTGCGGCCGCAGCTTCGACGGTGGCCGCACCTGGGAGCCCACCCCGAGCCTCGCCTTCGTCGGCCTCGACCAGGAGGCGGGCGGCCTGTGCGCCGGGTACCACGGCCACGTCCGCGTCGACCGCGACGGGCGCATCTACCTGCCCAAGGGCCACTGCGGCTTCCCGTGGGTGGCGGTGAGCGAGGACGCCGGGAGCACGTGGAAGCAGGTCAAGGTCAGCGACAGGGTCAAGGCGGCGGGGTACCACACCAACCTGGCCACCGACGACGAGGGCAACGTGTTCTACGTGTGGTGGGACGAGGACTACAAGCTGCCCTGGCTGTCGGTGTCGCGGGACCACGGCAACCACTGGAGCGAGCCGCTGATGATCGCACCGCCCGGCGTGCAGGCGGTCAACTTCCCGTCCATCGCCGCCGGCAATGCCGGCCGCATCGCCATCAACTTCCCCGGCAGCACGTCCAAGGTCGCCGACCCCTACCGGCCGTGGAACTCCTATCTCGTGATCTCGACCAACGCCCTCGACCGCGCCCCGGTGTTCCAGTCCACGACGGCCAACCCGCTCTCCGACCCGATCCACCGGGGCGACTGCGACTCACGGTGCGGCGCGATGCTCGACTTCATGGAGATCGTGATCTCCTCGGCGGGCGAAGCGTGGGCCTCGGCCACCGATACCTGCGGCGAGGACTGCGCGGCGCGCATGTCGGGCGCCATTCCTCCGGGCGGGACGGTGGCCACGTCGGCCGACGGTGTCGCCGTGCGGCAGCTCTGCGGTCCGGCCCTGCGCGGGCCGGCTCGAGCTCTGCGCGGCCCCGGCTGCCGCTAAGGCGACGTCGTCGACGACGTGGCCTGTTCGGGCGCGATGACGAGGCGCAGCGACGACCCGGACCGACACACGACTTCGGCCTTGATGGCGGCACGCCGGGTGCCGTCGGATACGAGCAGCTCGGCCTCGTGGCCCTCGTCCTCGGACTCGAGGACCTTCAGCTCCGGCCGTCCCTCGTACTCGGCCCGGAGCTGCACCGGAGTCTGCGGCACGTAGGCCTCGATGGTCGTGCGGTCGGCGGCAGGAACGACGTCAGTGACGACCGCGCCCGCGGGAAGGAAGGTCTCGCGCACGCCGT
This sequence comes from Acidimicrobiales bacterium, assembly GCA_035526015.1. Lineage (GTDB taxonomy): Bacteria > Actinomycetota > Acidimicrobiia > Acidimicrobiales > DATLDH01 > DATLDH01. Next base: position 8,070 of record DATLDH010000086.1, on the reverse strand, counting down.
GCACCGACGAGGTCGGCGGCGGGCCGCAGGCCTGTCGGGGCCCTCGCACCGTGGTGGTGGTGACCGCCGAGGAGGTCTCCTCACCGTCCCCGCAGCCACCCAGCGGTGCGAGCGTGATCATCGCGATGGCGAGGAGGATCCCGCGGGTCCGCACGCCCGGACCGTAGCGCCGCGTGGTCGGGGACCGTCACCGGCCGTCGGTAGGCTCGTGGGTCATGCCCGATGACCTCCTCGCCGGACTGAACCCCGTCCAGCGGGAGGCGGTCACCCACGGCGAGGGGCCCCTGCTCATCGTCGCCGGCGCTGGTTCCGGCAAGACGCGGGTGCTCACTTCGCGGGTCGCCTGGCTGATCGCCGAACGTGGCGTCTCACCCTTCGAGATCCTCGCCATCACCTTCACCAACAAGGCCGCCGACGAGATGCGCCACCGGGTCGCCGCCCTCGTCGGGCCCGTCGCCCAGAAGATGTGGGTGTCGACGTTCCACTCGGCGTGCGTGCGCATATTGCGGCGGGAGGCGACCGCCCTCGGGTACAAGTCGTCGTTCACCATCTACGACCAGGCCGACGCGGTGCGGCTCACCGGCTACGTCCTGCGCGATCTCAACCTCGACACCAAGCGGTTCCCGCCCCGCACCGTGCACGCCACGATCAGCACGGCCAAGAACGAGCTGCTCGATTTCGACACCTACGCGCAGCGGGCTCGCACCGTCTTCGAACGAAAGATCGCCGACGTCTACCGCGAGTACCAGCAGCGCCTGCTGGCGGCCAGCGCCATGGACTTCGACGACCTGCTCATGCTGACGGTCAACCTGTTCCAGATGCGCGACGACGTCCTCCTGCACTACCAGGAGCGGTTCAAGCACCTGCTGGTCGACGAGTACCAGGACACCAACCGCGCCCAGAACGAGCTGGTGCTGCTGCTGGCCAAGAAGCACCAGAACGTGTGTGTGGTCGGCGACTCCGACCAGAGCGTCTACCGCTTCCGCGGCGCCGACATCCGGAACATCCTGGAGTTCGAGGATGCCTTCCCGACGGCGTCGGTGATCGTGCTCGAGCAGAACTACCGGTCGACCCAGACCATCCTCGACGCCGCCAACGCCGTCATCGCCAACAACGCCATGCGCAAGCCCAAGGCGCTGTGGACCGAGCAGGTGGGCGGCGAGCTCATCAGCCGCTACCACGCCGAGGACGAGCACGACGAGGCGGCGTGGGCCACGCATGAAGTCAGCCGACTCCATGACGAGGCCGGGTTCCGGTGGGGTGACGTCGCCGTCTTCTACCGCACGAACGCGCAGAGCCGCGTGATCGAGGAGGAGCTGCAACGCCGCAACATCCCGTACCGCGTCGTCGGCGGCACGCGTTTCTACGAGCGCCGCGAGGTCAAGGACCTGCTCGCCTATCTCCGGGCCGTGGCCAACCCGGCCGACGAGGTGTCGATGAAGCGCATCGTCAACGTGCCCAAGCGGGGTGTGGGCGACACGAGCCTCGGACGGCTCGACGCGTGGGCGCAGTCACGCGGGGTCACCTTCGCCGAGGCCATGGCCGACGCCGAGGCGGCCGGGGTCACCGGGCGGGCCCTGGGCGGCCTGAAGGACCTGCTCGAGCTGATGGACGAGCTGCAGACCAAGATCGACGACGGCCCCGGCGCCATCCTCGAGGCCGTGGTGGAGCGCACGGGCTACGCCGCCGAGCTCGAGGCCGAGCGCACCGTCGAGGCGGCCGGTCGGCTGGAGAACGTGTCGGAGCTGCTGGGCTCGGCCCGCGAGTACGACGACGTCAATGCCTTCCTCGAAGCGGTCAGCCTGGTGGCCGACTCCGATGAGCTCACCGACGACGACTCCGAGGTCGTGCTGATGACGCTCCACACGGCCAAGGGCCTGGAGTTCCCGATCGTGTTCCTGATCGGCTTGGAGGACGGGGTGTTTCCACACCTGCGCTCCCTCGGCGAGCCTGACGAGCTGGAGGAGGAGCGGCGCCTCTGCTACGTCGGCATCACCCGGGCGCGCCAGCGCCTCTATCTCACCCACGCGTGGTGCCGCACGCTGTGGGGATCGACCCAGTACAACCCACCCAGCCGGTTCCTCAACGAGATCCCCGAGCAGCTGCTGCACGAGATCCAAGGCGGACGGCCGACGGGACGCCGCCGCGGAGGGGGCGACCGCGAGCGCTACTCGGGCGCGACCGGCCGGGCCAGGGGTGACATCGTCGAAGCGGCGATCCGTGGCGGGTTGCGGCGGGAGCCCTCGTCCTCGGGGGCCGAGAGCCTCGGTCTCCAGGCGGGTGACGACGTGACGCACAACACCTGGGGCGAGGGTGTCATCGTCGATGTCATGGGCACCGGTGACAAGGCCGAGGCGGTGGTGCGGTTCCCGTCGGTAGGGGAGAAGCGCCTGCTGCTGGCGTGGGCGCCGTTGACCAAGGTGGCGCGGTGAAGCTGCTGGCGCGCGTCGGCCTGGTCCTCGGCCGCGACCTGGTCCTCGGCACGATCATGGACCGGATCGCCGCCGTCCATGGCCCCAGGCGCATGGCCCAGGAGGAGGACGGCCGCGTCATCACCTATCCCGACGCCGCCGACCGCGTGGGCCGACTGGCCGACGGCATCGCCGGGAGGATCTCGGCGGGAGACCGCGTCGTGGTCGCCGTGCCCAATGGTGTCGATTTCCTCCTCGTCTGCCTCGCCGCCGTGAGGGCCGGAGGTGTCGCGGTCCCCGTCAACTCCCAGATGCGCGACGACGAGGTCGACCATGTCATCGCCGACTCGGGAGCGACGCTCGTGGTGCGCAACCCGGCAGATGTGATGGGCAAGGTCAAGGCCCCGCCCGTTCCGGCCAAGCCAGGTGACGTAGCGGCGATCTTCTACACGTCGGGAACCACGGGGGCGCCCAAGGGGGCGCGCCTCACCCACCGTGCCCTGCTCGGCCAGGTCGCCGGTGGGGCGGCGTGGCCGGCGCGTCTGCGGCGCGACGAGGCCGTCATCGGGCTGCCCATCGCCCACATCATGGGCTTCGCCGTCCTCCTCGGGCTGGCCGTGGCCGGCATCCCCGTCTACATGCTCCGAAAGTTCCATCCGGTGGCCGCCCTCGACGCCATCGAGTCACGGCGCGCCACGATCTTCGTCGGTGTACCCGCCATGTTCCGGATGATGCTCGAGGCGGGCGCCGAGGGGCGCGACCTGCGCAGCGTGCGGCTCTGGGGGGCCGGCGCCGACGCCATGCCCGAGGACGTGGCCCGCCGCTTCAAGGCCATGGGCGCGTCGGTGACGCTGCCACTGGTCGGCGTGAGCCTCGGACAGGCCGCGTTTGCCGAGGGCTACGGCATGGTCGAGCTCGGTGGCGGTGTGGCGGCCAAGCTCTCGCCGCCGTACCTGCCCATCGGCATGGGCGAGTCGGTCGGCGTGGCCCTCCCGCCCAACCGCATGAAGGTCGTGGGAGACGACGGCCAGCAAGTGAGGCCGGGCGAGACCGGTGAGCTGCTGGTGAAGGGTCCTGGCGTGCTCGAGGGCTATCACGGCGATGCCGCCGCCACCGGTCGCGTGCTGGACGACGACGGGTGGCTGCGCACCGGCGACCTGGCCCGTCGGGGCGCGTTCGGCCTCGTGCTCTTCGCCGGCCGCAGCAAGGACGTCATCAAGCACGGCGGCTACTCGGTGTTCGCAGTGGAGGTGGAGCGCGTGCTCGAGGAGCACCCCGATGTCGCCGAGGCGGCCGTGCTCGGGCTGGTCGACCGCGACAAGGGCGAGGTGCCGGTCGCCGTGGTGCGCCGCCGTCCCGGCTCGGACCTGCAGGCCGACGACGTTCTGGCGTGGGCCCGCCAGCGCCTCGCCGACTACAAGTGCCCGCGCCAGGTGAGAGTCGTCGACGAGCTGGCGCGCACCGGCACCGACAAGGTGCAGAAGGCCGAACTCAGGCCGCTGTTCGGCTAGCGGCGGAGGTCGATGACGACCTGGCCGCGGGTGTCGACCTCGGCTGGGAAGCGGCGGTTGTGGCACGGGTCCCGGAACCGCCTCGTGCTGCGATCGAGCGTGACCTCACAGCGCGTGCCCACACGCGCCTCGACGGCGTACCAACCGTGCTGCGGGTCCCCACTGTCGTGCACGAGCCACACGTGACGGCCGTGGCCTATCGGGTCCTGGAAGAGGAACGGCCCGCCCCGCTCGATCTGACCGGCGATCCGTTTGGCGTTGCCGACCGAGAAGACGGGGTCGCCGAGCTGCGCATGGACGTCCGGATCGGCCGCCAGTCGCAACACGAGTAGGACGAGCACGGCCGCGGCGAGCACGCCGCCGAGACCCACGAGAACCCACTGTCGACCGCGGCTCACCGCAACCACCGGACCGTGGCCGCGTCCCAGCGGCGGTCGCGGTCGCCGACCTGAGCCTCGTCCAGCGCGGCGGCGACGGCCTTCGCCATGGCCTCGGCCGCGTCGCCCTCCTCGGCGACGACCGCGTCGACGATGCCGAGCTCGAGCAGGCGCTCCGAGGTCAGGCCCAGATGGGCGGCGACGTCGGGCGCTCGGGCAGGGTCGCGCTCGAGGATCAGGGCCGCACCCTCGGGGGAGATCACGCTGAACACGGCGTGTTCCTGGATGAGCAGGCGGTCGCAGTGGGCCAGGGCCAGCGCCCCGCCGCTGCCGCCCTCGCCGACGCAGATGGCGACCGACGGCACGGGGGCCGTCGCGAAGCCCGCCAGCGTCCGGGCGATCTCGCCGGCAATGCCGTCGGCCTCGGCTGTGGCGCCAGGCTCGGCCCCCGGCGTGTCCACGAACGACACGATGGGGAGCCCCAACCGCCCGGCCAGCGCCACTGCACGCTGGGCGAGGCGGAACCCGTCGGGCCCGGGTCGGCCGGTGCCGGCCCGCCGGTCGGTGGCGATGGCCACGACCCGCCGACCGTCCAGCTCGGCCAGGCCGGCGCGCACGACCGGGTCGACGCCGCGGAGCTCGGTCCACGAGGCGCACAGCGAGCGGGCCCAGTCGATGCCCGTCGGGCGATCGGTGGCGCGTGCCCGCAGCACCTCGTCCCATGCCGTGTCGCCGCCCGTGACTGGTCCTGTGACAGGTGGCGCCGACCCAGGTCTCGTCGCGACGAGGCCGAGGGCGATCTCGACCCAGGCCCGCGCCGCGGCCTCGTCGGCCACGATGGCGTCGACCAGCCCGGCGGCATAGGCCGACTCGGCGGTGTGGGAGTCGGCCGGCAGCGGCCGGCCGGTCACGAGCTCGGCGACGCGTGGGCCGGCGAACCCGACAGTCGCGCCGGCAACCGCGGCCCGGAGGTCGGTGAGCGACGCGTAGGAGGCGAACACGCCGCCGGTCGTCGGCGCGCCCAGCACCGAGAGGGACAGGAGCGCCGCCTCGGAGTGGCGCCGGGCCGCGCCCGCCGTCCGCGCCAGCTGGGCCAGGGCCACCATCCCCTCCTGGAGACGTGCCCCGCCCGAAGCCGCCAGCACCACGACCGGGAGCCGGAGATCGGTGGCGCGGCGGAAGGCGCGCACGACCTTCTCCCCGGCGGCCGCGCCCATCGAGCCGCCCACCACCTCGAAGCGCCCCTCGATGCACACATAGCCGGCGTCGGTGACGCCGGTGCGCACCGACTCGCCGTCGAGCCGCGCCAGTTGCCCGGCGTACCCGGGGAATCCCAACGGGTCGCCGCCGACGAGGTCGAGGTCCCACTCCGCCGTGAGGGGGTGCAGGGGCACCCGCCTAGTATGCGGTCCCGTGAAGCGCCCCTATCGCGTGGTCGTGGCCAAGCCGGGGCTCGACGGTCACGACCGTGGGGCCAAGGTCATCGCCCGCGCCCTGCGCGACGCCGGCTTCGAGGTCATCTACACCGGCCTGCACCAGACGCCCGAGCAGGTCGTGGAGGCCGTCGTGCAGGAGGACGCCGACGCCCTCGGCCTGTCGTTGCTCTCCGGTGCGCACATGACACTGTTCCCCAAGGTCATCGACCTGCTACGCGAGCGCGGCCTCGACGACGTGCTGCTCTTCGGCGGCGGCATCATCCCCGACGCCGACATCAAGCCCCTCATGGACCTGGGCGTGGCCCAGCTGTTCACCCCCGGGGCCGTCCTCACCGACATCACCGACTGGCTCCGGCGCGCGCTCGACGAGCGCGAGGCCGCCACCCATTAGAGAGGCCCTCCGTGGACCTGTTCGAGTACCAGGGCAAGCAGTACTTCGCCCGCTTCGGCATCCCGGTCTCGGCCGGCGGCGTCGCCACCACCGTCGACGAGGCGGTGGCAGAGGCCGACAAGGCGGGTTATCCGGTCGTCGTCAAGGCCCAGGTCCAGGTCGGCGGCCGCGGCAAGGCGGGCGGCATCAAGCTGGCCAACGACGCCGATGAGGTGCGCACCCACGCCGGCGACATCCTTGGCATGGACATCAAGGGCCACGTGGTGAAGGTGCTCTGGATCGAGCACGCGTCCGACATCGCCAAGGAGTACTACGCGTCGTTCACCTTGGACCGGGCCGCCAAGCTGCACCTCGGGATGGTGTCGGCCGAGGGCGGCGTCGACATCGAGGAGGTCGCCGAGCGCGACCCGAGCGCCATCGCCAAGCTCCACATCGACCCGGTGGACGGGCTCACCGAGGCGGGCGCCCGCCAGCTCGTCGCCGAGGCGGGCCTCGACGCCGAGGCCGTCGACGGCGCGGTGGCCATCCTCCAGCAGCTCTACCGCTGCTTCGTCGATGGCGACTGCGACCTGGCCGAGGTCAACCCGCTCATCCTCACGCCCGACGGCAAGGTGCACGCCCTCGACGCCAAGGTCAGCCTCGATGACAACGCCGCGTTCCGCCATCCCGAGTGGGAGGAGTTCCGCGGCATGCAGGTCCTCGACGACCGCGAGCGCATGGCCCGCGAGCGCGGCCTGCAGTACATCGGGCTGTCCGGGTCGGTCGGCATCATCGCCAACGGCGCCGGCCTGGCCATGAGCACGCTCGATGTCGTGAATCAGGTCGGTGGTTCGCCGGCCAACTTCCTCGACATCGGCGGCGGCGCGCGCGCCGACGTCGTCGCCTCCGCCCTCGAGGTGATCGACTCCGATGAGAACGTGCGGTCGATCTTCATCAACATCTTCGGCGGCGTGACCCGCGGTGAAGAGGTCGCCAACGGCATCGTCGAGGCCATGAGCAAGGTGCGCCTCAAGTCGCCGATCGTCATACGTCTGGACGGCACCAACGCCGAGGAGGGCAGGGCCATCCTGAAGAGCCACGAGTCCGACCGGCTCATCTCCAAGCCCACCATGCTCGAAGCGGCGCGCACCGCCGTCGACCTGGCCAAGGTGTCCTCATGAGCGTCTTCGTCGACCGCAACACCAAGGTCCTGGTGCAGGGGCTCACGGGCAGCCAGGGCAGGTTCTACGGACTGCGCAACCGCGACTACGGCACCCAGGTGGTCGCCGGTGTGCGCCAGGGCAAGGGCGGCACCGACGTCGAGGGCATTCCCGTCTACGACACCGTCGCCGATGCGGTGGCGGCCACGGGCGCCAACGCCTCGTTCTGCATCGTCCCCGCCCCCGGCGCCGCCGAGGCCGTGCTGGAGGCAGCGGCCGCAGGCGTGCCGTTCGTCGTGTGCGTCACCGAGGGGATCCCCGCCCAGGACGAGGCGCGCCTCTACAACCAGCTGCGCCGCGACTTCCCGGGCACGCGCATGCTCGGCCCGAACTGTCCGGGGATCATCACGCCCGGCCAGTGCAACATCGGGTTCACGCCAGCCGAGAGTGCACTGCCCGGCGGCCCCGTCGGCATCGTGAGCCGCTCCGGCACGCTCACCTACCAGGCGATCCACGAGCTCTCACAGAAGGGCATCGGCCAGACGACCTCGGTCGGCATCGGTGGCGACCCCGTCCCCGGCACGAACTTCATCGACTGTCTGGCCGCCTTCCAGGCCGACCCCGAGACCAGGGCGATCATGATGATCGGCGAGATCGGAGGGTCGGAGGAGGAGAAGGCGGCCGAGTTCATCGCCAAGGAGATGGACAAGCCCGTCGTCGCCTACATCGCCGGTGTCACCGCGCCGCCAGGCCGCAAGATGGGCCACGCCGGCGCCATCGTGTCGGGCTCGAAGGGCACGGCCCA
>DATLDH010000085.1:0-2819 GCA_035526015.1 Acidimicrobiales bacterium | reverse complement strand
GCCGGCACCCTGACCCAGCGCGGTCAGCCGCGGCTCGTGATGGTCGATGACCACCTGGTCGAGGTGCCGCCCGCCGAGCACATGCTCGTCATCCGCAACGACGACCGCACCGGCATGATCGGGGTCGTGGGCACGCTGCTGGCCGAGGCCGAGGTCAACATCGCCAACATGGCCGTGGGCCGCGCCACCGGCGCCGACACCGCGCTCATGGTCCTGGCCACCGACCACCCCGTGCCCGACGAGGTGCTCACCCGCCTCTCCGGAACGCCCGGCATCCTCGCCGCCCACCGCGTGGGCTGAGCGCTACCGCTTCGCGCGCGTCAGGCCGTCGGCAGTGGCCGCGGCCTCGGTGGAGTAGCAGCGGTCGGGGCGGGTGCGCTCGTAGGCGACCATCCCCGGGAGGTGGAAGAGGCGGCTGGCGAGTCGTGCCTTGATCGGGTGGGTCGTGGGGCAGGTGGTGCCGGTGGGCTCCACCCACGTGCGCCCGCCGGGCAGCTTGGGCGCGGCCGCCTTCCTGGTCGCAGGCGCGCGAGTGGCGGCCGCCTTCTTCGTCGCCGGTGCCTTCTTCGACGCGGGAGCGGTGGATCGCGGCGCGGGCGTCGACGGCGGCTTCTGGATCGCGGCCGGCGCGGGCGCCTGGGCGACGGGCGCGGGCGGTGGGGGAGGTGTGGGAGCGGTCGGCGCGGCGTGGATCCTGGCCGCCGCCTCCATGGCCGGCGACGTCGACGCCGGCGCCGGGTTGGAAGCGCTCACAGGAGCGGGATCGGCGTGCTCCTTGCGGAGGCGGAGCAGCCTGGCGATGGCGAGCGCGGCACCCGAGAGGAGCCCCAGGCGCAGGCCGATGCGGAAGGTCGTCCGGCGGGTCATGCCCCGAACGCTAGCGGCGGATCCCCGTGTCGCTTGACGGGCCGACATCGTGTCGTCATAGTGGCCGGACCATGTCGTGCACCCGCGCCATCCTTCTCCTTACCTGACGGCGAGCACCCCACCGGGGCTCGCCTCCACCTCCTGCGCCTCCGGGCCAGGAGGTTTTTTGTTGCCCGCGAAACGATCGAGGACCTACATGCCGCCGCAGCCCGCAACGCCGAAGCAGATGCCGTTCGACAAGTACCGGCCGTTCCAGCCACTGGCGCTGCACCTGCCCGACCGCACCTGGCCGAGCCGGCGCATCGAGAAGGCGCCGCTGTGGTGCTCGGTCGACCTGCGGGACGGCAACCAGGCCCTCATCGACCCCATGGACCCCGTGCGCAAGCTCCGCATGTTCGAGACCGTCGTCGCCATGGGCTTCAAGGAGATCGAGGTCGGCTTCCCGTCCGCGTCGCTGCCCGACTTCGAGTTCGTACGGCACCTGATCGAAGAGGACCTGATCCCCGACGACGTCACCATCCAGGTGCTGACCCAGTGCCGTCCCGAGCTGATCGAGCGCACGTATGAGGCCATCGCCGGGTCGTCGAAGGCGATCGTGCACTTCTACAACTCGACATCGGTGGTGCAGCGGCGCGTCGTGTTCGGCCTGGACAAGGCGGGCGTCACCCAGATCGCCGTCGACGCCGCCAAGCTGTGCCGCAAGCTGGAGGACACCGTCGGTGCCACCGCCGTCCGCTACGAGTACTCGCCCGAGAGCTTCACCGGCACCGAGCTGGACTACGCGGTGGAGATCTGCGCCGCCGTGATGGCGGTCATCGAGCCCGACGTCGACCGCCGCATCGTGCTGAACCTGCCGGCCACGGTGGAGATGTACACGCCCAACATCTACGGCGACGCCATCGAGTGGTTCCACCGCAACATTCCCGACCGCGACAAGGTCGTGCTGTCACTGCATCCGCACAACGACCGGGGCACCGCCATCGCGGCCGCGGAGTTCGGCGTCATGGCGGGTGCCGACCGCGTCGAGGGCACGCTGTTCGGCAATGGCGAGCGCACCGGCAACGTCGACGTCGTCAACCTGGCCATGAACCTGTTCAGCCAGGGCATCGACCCCGAGCTCGACATCAGCGACATCGACGCCCTGCGCCGCACGACCGAGTTCTGCAACCGCCTGCCCATCGGCCCCCGCCACCCCTACGTCGGCGATCTGGTCTACACGTCGTTCTCCGGCTCGCACCAGGACGCCATCAAGAAGGGGTTCGAGGCCCTGCCCGACGACTACGACGAGTGGGGCGTGCCGTACTTGCCCATCGACCCCAAGCACGTGGGCCGCAGCTACGAGGCCGTCGTGCGCGTCAACAGCCAGTCGGGCAAGGGCGGCGTCGCCTACCTGATGAAGGCCGAGCACGGCCTCGACCTGCCGCGCCGTCTGCAGATCGAGTTCTCACGGTCGATCCAGACCATCACCGAGGACACCGGCACCGAGATCAGCCCCACCGCGCTGTGGGCCGAGTTCACGTCGGAGTACCTCCAGGGTCCGGCGCGCATCGAGCTGCTGACGCACGAGACGTCCACCAGCGACGACGGCGCCAACGTGACCGCCCAGTTGCTGGTCGACGGCGAGCACCGGACGGTGACGGGCACCGGCAACGGGCCCATCGCCGCGTTCGTCCACGCCCTGCAGGCCGGCCTGGGCATCGACATCGAGGTGGTCGACTACTCCGAGCACGCCGTGGCCGCCGGCGCCGAGGCCACCGCCGTCGCCTATGTGGAGTCGCGCAGCGACGCCGGCATCCGCTGGGGTGTCGGCATGCACGAGAGCATCCTGACTGCATCCCTGCGCGCCGTCGTCGGCGCCGTCAACCGCCTGGAGCACATGTCATGAGCACGAGGGGACCACTCCGGTGGGCGTCCCGTACGACGTCCACGAGGTGGAGGCGCGCTGGCGCGGC
>DATLDH010000075.1:0-22021 GCA_035526015.1 Acidimicrobiales bacterium | reverse complement strand
AGGTCTGGCTGGCCACCGACGGTGTCGCGGTCGTCGGGGTCATGGCGCTGTCGGAGGACTGGATCGACCAGCTCTACATCGATTTTCCTTGGACCGGACAGGGGATCGGTGGTCGACTGGTCGACGTGGCCAAGGAGCGACGTCCCGCCGGCCTCCAGCTGTGGACGTTCCAGTCCAACGCCGGCGCCCAGCATTTCTACGAGCGGCACGGCTTCGTCGCGGTCGAGCGCACCGACGGGGCGGCCAACGAGGAGCGGCAGCCCGACGTCCGCTATCACTGGGTCGGCGGCGGCCGTGCCTGAGCCCAGCCAGTTCTACACCGGCGTCGTGGCCGAGGCCTTCACCGCGCTGCGCGCCGTCGAGCCCGACGCCGACACCTACGCGCGGTTCATCCGCGTGTTCGGGGAACCGGCGTTGGAGCTCGGGTGCGGCACCGGCGATCCGCTCTTGGAGCTGCGCCGACGTGGCCTCGACGTGGAGGGTCTCGACGCGTCGGCCGACATGCTGGCGCTCTGCCGGGTCCGAGCCGATGAGGCGGGGCTCGAGGTCGTCCTCCACGAGGCCTCGTTCGAGGAGATGGACCTCGGTCGCACCTACCGGTCGGTCTTCCTGGCGGGGGCCTCGTTCACCCTCCTCGTGGACGACGAGAGGGCCGGCCGCGCCCTATCGCGCATCGGCGCCCATCTCGCACCGGGCGGGGCGGCACTCGTGCCACTGTTCGTCCCGCCGCCGGCGGGGGCCGCCTCCCTCGGGACCGCGCAGTCGACGACCCTGCCCGACGGCCGCCTGATCAGTTGCACGACCGTGGCTGTCGAGCGTGACGACGAGGCGCGGCGCCAGACGACTGTGTTGCGCTACGAGGTGACCGAGGATGGCGAGACCACGACCGTCGAGCGGGAGTGGGTCCTGCACTGGCACACCCAGGCCGGATTCCGCAGCCTCGCCGACGCCGCCGGACTGACGGTGATCACCGTGGTCGACGCGTCCGGCAACCCGGCATCCGAGGACGCGACGGAGTTCGCCTTCCTGCTCGGGCTCTGACGCCGCCCTGTCAGCGACGGGCCGCCTCGAGCTGGTCGTCGAGCCACTGGCGGGGCGGGCGACGGGTGGCGGCGGCATGCAGGTCGGCGGCCCGCGTCGCGCGCTCGCCTGCTGCCATGTCCAGGGCCCGTCCCAGGACCTCGGCCGTCCCGGAGATGTCGAACGGGTTGACCTCCAGCGCCGGGCCACCGATGAGGTCCCAGGCGCCGGCATCGCGGGACAGCGCGACCACGCCGTCGATGCGGTTGATCAGCGCGCCCTCGAGAGCGACGAGATTGAGCCCGTCCTTCACCGGGTTCACCAGCAGGACGTCATAGCGCGACAGCGCCACTGCCGACCGCACGAAGTTGTCCTCGGTGTCCAGCACGACGGGCTGCCAGTCGGTGCTGCCGAAGTCGGCGTTGATGCGCGCCGCCAGCGTCTCCACCTCGGTGCGGTAGGCCTGGTACGCCGGCAGGCGCTCTCGCGAGGGGTAGACCAGGGCCACGAACACGACCTCCCCCCGCAGGTCGGGACGGGAGCGGAGCAGGTCCTCGTAGGCCAGGAAGCCGCGCAGGATGTTCTTCGAGAGCTCGATCCGGTCGACGCGCAGGATCATCCGACGGCCGGCCAGCACATGGTCGAGCCACTCGCGTTCGGCGGCGGCCTCATCAGAGCCGATCATGGCCTCGAAGTCCCGGACGTCAGGAGACAGCGGCGCGACGAACGTCGGCGGTGGCTCTATGCCGACCTCGCGTGAGCTGGCCGTGAACGCGCGTCCCCATCGCTCACTGTGGAAACCGCAGGCGCGGAAGGTGCTCATCGACGTGAGGAGCTCCTCGGCCACCTCCAGCGGCAGCACACGGATCGAGTTGGGACCGCAGAACGGCGTGTGGGAGAAATGCACCAGCTTCAGGTCGGGCCGTTGCTTGGCCGCCAACGGTGCGAACAGCGCGAGGTGGTAGTCCTGCACGAGCACGGTGGCGTCGTCGGGCGCGCTCTCGGCCACGGCCTCGGCGAAGGCCTGGTTGTAGGCCCGGTACCCCTCCCACGCTTCCCGCCACCGGCGGTCGATGTGGGGGCGCCGCGACAGGTCGAACAGCCCGTGGTGGAGGAACCACAGCGTGCCGTTGGCGATGACGTCGTAGGCCATCCGGTAGACGGCCGGGTCGATGGCGAGGGAGCGCACGCGGAAGCCCTCGGCGTCGATCACACCGGCGGCCGCCGCCTCGCGATCGCCCTCCGACATGGCCGCTGCGACCCACAGCGCACCGGACCCCTCGATGAGCGGGCCCACGCTCGAGACCAGCCCACCGCCGCCACCCTTGGTCGCCTCCAGGCCACCGCGGGCAGCGCGGCCGAACGACACCGGGCCGCGGTTGGAGACGATGACGAGGTCGGACGACTGCATTCGCGGCACCATACCCATCGTGCGCATCCTCGCTGCCCCGGACAAGTTCCGGGGTACGGCCTCGGCGTCGGCCATCGCCGCGGCCGTGGCCGAGGCGGCGCGCCGGGCCGGATGGGGGGTCGACGCCGTGGCGGTGAGTGACGGCGGCGAGGGACTGCTCGAGGTGCTCGGCGGCAGCGTGCGCCACACGGAGGTGACGGGCCCCCTGGGCGGGCGGGTCGCGGCCGAGTGGCGGCTGAAGGGCGACACGGCCGTGGTGGAGATGGCCATGGCCTCCGGGCTCGACCTGGCCGGCGGGCCAGCCGGGAACGACGCCATGAACGCGTCGACGACGGGTACCGGCGAGCTGATCGAGGCCGCGCTGGGCGCCGGCGCCCGCACCGTGATCGTGGGCCTCGGCGGATCGGCGACGACCGACGGCGGGCTCGGCTGTGTCGAGGCGCTCCGACCACACGGGCGGCTGGCCGCCGTCGATCTCATCGCCGCGTGCGACGTGTCGACGACCTTCGTCGACGCCGCCGACCTGTTCGCCGGCCAGAAGGGGGCGACCGCCGCCGAGGTGGCGCTCCTCCACCGCCGCCTCGATCGGCTGGCCCAGCTCTACGAGGACTCGTTCGGCGTCGACGTCCGCGATCTCCCGGGATCCGGTGCGGCCGGCGGCCTCGGCGGCGGGTTGGCCGCCATCGGCGCCCGTCTCGTGCCCGGCTTCGATTTGGTGGCCGACTCCCTCGGCCTCGAGGACAGGATCGACGGCGTCGACCTGGTGATCACCGGCGAGGGTCTGCTCGACGCCCAGTCGTTCAACGGCAAGGCGGTGGGCGGGATGGTCGAGCTGGCGGCGGAGGCCGGCACCGACGTGCTCGTCATCGTGGGCGAGATCGACGACGGGTTCGACCTCGCCACGCTGCCGCCCGGCGTCGAGGTGGTCAGCCTGGTCGAGCGGTTCGGCCGCGAGCGCGCCATGGCCGACGTCGAGCGGTGCGTGGCGGAAGTGGTGGACCGCCGTTTGTCGGGGCCCATTGCCTAACCTCAACCCATGACTGAGCGTCTCCGGCGCGCAGGAGCGGTGGCGTGGGCGCTCCTCGGCATCACCGGGGTGGCCGCCGTCGTCGCGCTGGTGGTGTGGCGGTTCCGGGTCGTGCTGCCGCCGCTCATCCTCGCCGGCGCCATCGTGTTCATCCTCAACCCGGTCGTCACCGCGCTGCAGCACCGCGGCATCCCCCGCGCCGTCGGCGCCGGGCTCTCCTATCTCGGGGTCGTGGCCCTCGTCGTGCTGCTCGGCTTCCTCGTCGTGCCTCTGGCCACGGACCAGGCCGAGGACCTGCGCGGCGAGTGGCCCGAGATCCAGGCCAAGGCCAACCGGTGGATCGACGACCGCGCCGAGCAGTCGGAGGGGACCTTCCTCGAGTTCACCCGAGCCGACCTGGAGGACGCCTTCGACAGCGACCTCACGTTCACCGAGCAGCTGGCGAGGGTGCGCCGCGTCGGCGTCCGCGTCCTGCACGTGCTGCTCATCCTGGTGCTGGCGCCGATCATCGCCTTCTACCTGCTCGTCGACGTGCCCCACCTACGCAAGGTGGCGGAGTCGCTCATCCCCGCGAGTGCCCATGACGAGGTCTTCGTCGTTGCCCACCGGCTCAACCGGGCCATCGGCGGGTTCTTCCGCGGGCAGCTCGCGGTGGCGCTCATCGTCGGCGTCATCTGCTCGGTCGGGCTGGGTGTGATCGGGCTGAAGTTCTGGTTCCTCGTCGGCATGATCGCCGGGTTCTTCAACATCATTCCGCTCGTCGGGCCCTGGATCGGCGGCATCCCCGGCGTCGCCATCGCGCTCACCACCGACGGCCCCGTGCAGGCCGGCCTCGTCGTGGCGATCATGGCGGGGGCCCAGCAGATCGACAACCACTTCATCACCCCCCAGGTGATGCAGCGCGCCGTGCGGCTCCATCCCGCCGCCGTCATGCTCGCCCTTCTCGCCGGCGGCACCCTGGGCGGGTTCTTCGGCCTGCTGCTGGCCGTGCCCACGGCTGCCGTGGCCAAGATCATCCTGAGCCACCTCTGGCGGACCTATGTCCTGAACGAGCCCGTCGAGCAGCTGGCCGCCGCCCAGGCCGCCGCCGACGCCGCCCCCGGCACCGGCATGGTCAAAGACGTCGGGAAGGCGGCCGAGGCCGGGAGCTGAGCTGCGTTCGTTTGCATGGCGACCGTACTGAGTACGGGTCCCATGCAAGAGAACGGCGGTTAGGCCGTCTTGCGGTAGGCGGGGACGTTCACGAGGGGCGGGCGTTCGCCCGTCTCGACCCTGACCGGCTCGAGGTCGGGGCGGACCAGGAGGTTGGACCACTCCCGACCGCTGACGCCCGAGCGCAGGAACGCGGTCTGCATGATGGCCATGGCCTGGGGCCCGAGCTCGTCGAGCGGGCGGTTGCGGTGGTGGCGGATGCCGAGGTCGACCTGGGCCATCGAGGCCAGGCCGAACTCCCGTGACACGTCGATGAGGAGCCCGAGGTCGACGCCGTAGCCCGACACGAACGGCACCTGCTCGAGGACCTCCCGACGACCCGCGCACTCGCCCGCCAACGGCTGCACGATCGGGCTGAGGTGGGGGAAGAGCAGCGAGATCAGCGGCCGGGCCACCAGCTCGGTCACGCGACCCCCCGCCCCGGTCTCGCCGTCGAGGGGCCGCTGGTAGAACGCCTTCACGAAGCCGATGTCGTCGTCGGCCAGCAGCGGGGCGATGAGGCCGACGACGAAGCGCGGCCCGAAGTTGCGCACGTCGGCGTCGCAGAACGCAACCAGGTCGCCCTCGGCCGCGGCCAGGCCCTTCCACATGGCCTCGCCCTTGCCCTGGCCGGGGCCGCACTCGGGCAGCACGTCGTCGACGGCGATCACCCGGGCGCCGGCGTCGCGGGCCGCCGCAGCGGTGTTGTCGGTGGAGCCGTCGTCGACGACCACGACCTCGTCGACCAGGCCGCGCTGGTCGACCAGCTCGCGGCGGATGGTCCGCACGATGCGTCCGACGGTGGCCTCCTCGTCGCGGGCCGGGATGCAGACCGACACGACGTGGTCGCGCTTGGCCTCCACGACCGCGTCGAGATCGACGTGGCGGTGGTGGAACGTCCGCACGAAGGGCACCGGCATCGGAACAGTTTGATTGCCTTTGACGGGCCACGCCACCTCGGCCACCATGGTGCCCATCATCCAGAGCGGTCGAGGGATCGGGCCCGACGACGCCGCGGCAACCAGCAGCCCACGCTGCCAGGTGCCAATGCCCGAACGATGAGGAGGAAGACGTGTCGTTCGATCAGTCGTTCGTCGAAGGTCTGCGCTGCCGGGAGTGCGCCCGCACCTACCCGGCCGAGGCGCTTCATGTCTGTGAGTTCTGCTTCGCGCCGCTCGAGGTCGTCTACGACTACGACGGCATACGGGCGGTCATCTCGCCGGCCCGCATCGCCGCCGGCCCCCAGACCATCTGGCGCTACGCCGATCTGTTGCCGGCCTCGGGCCGGGCGCCGGTCGACCTCGGCGCCGGCTTCACGCCGCTCGTGCGGGCCGACCGGCTGGCCGCCGAGCTCGGACTCGGCGAGCTCTGGGTCAAGAACGACACCCTGAACCCCACGGGGTCGTTCAAGGACCGCGTCGTGTCGGTCGCCCTCACCAAGGCCCGTGAGCTCGGCTTCAAGGTGGCGGCGTGCAGCTCCACCGGCAACCTGGCCAACGCGGTCGCCGCCCACGCCGCCCGGGCCGGGATGCGGTCGGTCGTGTTCATCCCCCATGACCTCGAGGAGGTCAAGGTCGTCACCACCGCCGTCTACGGCGGCACCGTCGTCGCCATCGACGGTACCTACGACGACGTCAGCCGCCTGTGCTCGGAGCTCGTCGGTGAGCTTCCCGACTGGGCCTTCGTGAACAACAACCTGCGGACGTACTACTCCGAGGGTTCCAAGACCCTCGCCTTCGAGATCGCCGAGCAGTTGGGCTGGACGCTGCCCGACCACGTCGTGGTGCCGATCGCGTCCGGCAGCCAGCTCACCAAGGTGCACAAGGGCTTCGGCGAGCTGGCCAAGGTCGGCCTCGTCGACGGCGGCAGCACGCCGCGCATCTCCGGCGCCCAGGCCGCCGGCTGCGGCCCGGTGGCCACCGCGTTCGCCGACGGCAGCCAGTTCGTGAAGCCGCTCCGCAAGCCCGACACCATCGCCAAGTCACTGGCCATCGGCAACCCGACCGACGGCGAGTACGCCCTCGAGGTCGTCCGCTCGACCGGTGGCGCCGTCGCCTCGGTCACCGACGACGAGATCGTGGAGGGCATCAAGCTCCTGGCCCGGACCGAGGGCATCTTCGCCGAGACCGCCGGCGGCGTGACCGTGGCCACGCTCGCCAAGCTGGCCGCCGAGGGGGTGGTCCGCCATGACGAGCGCGTGGTCGTGATGGTCACCGGCCTCGGCCTGAAGACCGTGGAGGCGGTGGCGCCGCACGTGGCGACCAGGGCGACGATCGAGCCGTCCCTGGACGCCTTCCTCGCCCTCGGCCTCGACGGCACCGGTGCATGAGGGACGATTGACGGCGTGACCATCGTCAGGGTCCCCACCCAGCTGCGGCCGCTCACCGGCGGCCAGGCCCAGGTCGAGGTCGCCCACGGCACGGTGCGCGAGGTGCTGGCCGGCCTCGAGTCGGCCCATCCGGGGTTCGCCGAGCGCCTCTTCGACGACAACGGCGGGCTGCGCCGGTTCGTCAACGTCTTCCTTTCCGACGAGGACATCCGGTTCCTGCAGGGCCTCGACACCCCCGTGGCTTCGGGCCAGACGCTGTCGATCGTGCCCGCCGTCGCCGGCGGGAGCCGCTAGCCGTGGCCCGGCGCGTCCTCGTCATCGACGACGACACCACGGTGCGGACGCTGGCTCGTCACGTCCTCGAGGCCGAAGGCTGGGAGGTGGCCGAGGCAGTCGACGGCCAGCGGGCCCTGACCATGCTGGCCAGTCACCGGCCGGTCGTGGCCGTCCTCGACCTGATGATGCCCGAGGTCAGCGGGTTCGACGTGCTCGAGACCAGGAGGCGGCACCGGCTGGCGCCGGAGACGCGCTTCCTCGTGCTCACCGGGCGGACCGAGGAGGGAACCTGGCGCCGGGCCTTCGAGCTGGGCGCGGACGACTTCCTGGCCAAGCCCTTCGACAACGCCAAGCTGGCGGCTCGGGTCGACCAGCTCGCCACCATGAGCACGGGGGAGCTCTCGCTGCGGCGCCGCCAGGAGAAGGAGCGCCTCGACCTCCTGAGCGGCGCAGGGGACTGAGCCCCCGCCACTTGCACGCTGGCACTCGCCGTGGTTGAGTGTTAGCACTCTTTACTTCCGAGTGCTAACAGCAGCAACACCCCGAGACCCTGCGGAGGACGTACCGAATGCCCAAGATGATCGCCTTCGACGACCAGGCCCGCCGGGCCCTCGAGTCGGGCATGAACCAGCTGGCTGACGCCGTACGCGTCACCCTCGGCCCCAAGGGCCGCAACGTCGTCCTGGAGAAGAAGTGGGGCGCTCCCACCATCACCAAGGACGGCGTCTCCGTGGCCAAGGAGATCGACCTCGAGGACCCGTACGAGAAGATCGGCGCCGAGCTGGTCAAGGAAGTCGCCAAGAAGACCGACGACGTCGCCGGTGACGGCACCACCACCGCCACCGTGCTGGCCTGGGCCATGGTCCGCGAGGGGCTGCGCAACGTGGCCGCCGGCGCCAACCCCATGTCGCTCAAGCGGGGCATCGAGGCCGCCGTCGAGGCCGCCCTCGAGGGCCTGCGCGACATGTCCAAGGACGTCGACTCCAAGGAGCAGATCGCCCAGGTCGCGTCCATCTCGGCCAACAACGACATCGAGATCGGTGAGCTCATCGCCGAGGCCATGGACAAGGTCGGCAAGGACGGCGTCATCACCGTCGAGGAGTCCCAGACCTTCGGGCTCGAGATCGACCTGGTCGAGGGCATGCGCTTCGACAAGGGCTACATCTCGCCGTACTTCGTGACCGACCCCGAGCGCATGGAGGCCGTCCTCGAGGACGCCTTCGTCCTGCTCGTCGGCTCCAAGATCTCCGCCGTACGTGACCTCCTGCCGCTGCTGGAGAAGGTCATCCAGGCCGGTCGCCCGCTGGTCATCATCGCCGAGGACGTCGAGGGCGAGGCCCTGGCCACGCTCGTCGTCAACAAGATCCGCGGCACGTTCAAGAGCGCGGCCGTCAAGGCCCCCGGCTTCGGCGAGCGTCGCAAGGCCATGCTCCAGGACATCGCCATCCTCACCGGCGCCCAGGTCGTCACCGAGGAGGTCGGCCTCAAGCTGGAGAACGTCGGCCTCGACCTGCTCGGCAAGGCCCGCAAGGTCGTCGTCACCAAGGACGAGACGACCATCGTCGAGGGCTCCGGCTCCGATGCCGACATCAAGGGCCGCATCAACCAGATCAAGACCGAGATCGACAACACCGACAGCGACTACGACCGGGAGAAGCTCCAGGAGCGCCTGGCCAAGCTGTCCGGCGGTGTCGCGGTGATCAAGGTCGGCGCCGCCACCGAGGTGGAGCTGAAGGAGAAGAAGCACCGCATCGAGGACGCCGTCAGCACGGCCAAGGCGGCCGTCGAGGAGGGTGTCGTCCCCGGTGGTGGCGTGGCCCTCGTCCGCACCCAGGCCCGCATCCTGGCCCGCGCCGAGAAGCTCGAGGGCGACGAGGCCACCGGTGCCCGCATGGTGGCCAAGGCCGTCGAGGAGCCCCTGAAGCAGATCGCCGTCAACGCCGGACTCGAGGGTGGCGTCGTGGTCGAGAAGGTCAAGGGTCTCGAGGGTGGCTTCGGCCTCAACGCCGCCACCGGCGACTACGAGGACCTCACCAACAAGGTCCCCGACGCCGCCAAGGTGACGCGCTCGGCGCTGCAGAACGCGGCGTCCATCGCTGCGCTGTTCCTCACGACCGAGGCTGTCATCGTCGACAAGCCCGAAGAGAAGGCCGCCGCCATGCCCGGCGGTGGGATGGACGACTTCTAAAGAAGTCGTCCCAGGAGACAGAGCCGACTTCGGTCCACTCCGTAAGAGCTGCGCGCGAAGGCGCCCTTCGGGGCGCCTTCGTCGCGCCCGCCCCTAAGCTCGACGTCCGTGCGCGGCTCCCTGTCCCTCGTCGTCCCCGTGTACAACGAGCAGGAACGGGTCAGCGAGACCGCCAACCAGCTCCTCGATTTCGTCCGGCGATGGGGACCGGGGAGCGAGCTGCTCTACGTCGACGACGGCAGCACCGACCGGTCTGTCGCCGTCATCGAAGCGACCCTGGCCGCGCATCACGACGTGACTGCCCGCGTGATCCGGCGTCCTCACGCCGGAAAGGGCGCTGCAGTGCGGGCGGGGCTGGACCAGGGCACCGGCGAGCTGCGCGCGTTCTGCGACGTCGATCTCTCGACGCCACTCGACCAGCTCGAGGAGGTGATCAACGCCGCGACCATGAGCCCCGTGCTCGCCATCGGGTCCCGCGATGCGGCCACGTCCAACGTCGTGCGGGCCCAGAGCCGGGTGCGAGAAGCGATGGGGAAGTCCTACAACCGCGTGGTGCAGCTCGTGTTGGCACCAGGAATCGTCGACACGCAGTGCGGCGCCAAGGCGGCCCGGGCCGACGTCTGGAAGTCGATCCTGCCGTGGTGTGAAGAGGACGGCTTCGCCTGGGACGTCGAGGCCGTCGCCATCGCCCGGCGCCTCGGCTTCGTCGTCCGCGAGGTCGCCATCGAATGGCACCACGACGACCGCAGCCGAGTCCGCGTCGGGCAGGACGGCATGCGAATGCTCTGGGCCCTGCCCAGGATCATGCGTCGGCTGCGGTCGGTCCCGGCCTCCGAACGCGTGGACCCCGGCGCAAGCGGCGTGTTCGACGCGGCCCAGGCCGCCACGCTGCTCGAGTCCGACGATCAGCACTGGTGGTTCCGGGCCAAGGGGACGCTCGTCGCCACCGCGCTGCGCAGGAACATGTCGCATTCGCATCGCCAGGGTCACCTGGTCGACATCGGCGCGGGTGCGGGAGGCGTCAGCGCCACACTCGGATGGAAGCCCGATCGCCTCGTCAGCATCGACGGCGCACACATCCTCTGTCGCCAGGCGCGTGATCGGCACGCGCTCCTTGCGACCACCGGTCTGGTGGATGCACTGCCGCTGCGAGCCGGAGGTGTGTCCGTCGCCACCCTTCTCGACGTGTTGGAGCACCTGGAGCAGCCGGGGCTGGCACTGGAGGAGGCCCGCCGGGTACTCGCCACCGACGGTCTGCTGGTCGTCAACGTCCCGGCCCACCAGTGGCTGTGGAGTGGCGCCGACGAGCTGCTCGGACACGTCCGCCGTTACACGCGGCCGATGCTCAGGGCCCAGCTGGAGGCGGCGGGGTTCGAGGTGCGTTGGATGTCCCACGTCTTCAGCTGGCTCGTCCTGCCCGTGTGGGTCACGAGGCGTTTCGAGTCCGACGCGACCAGACAGCTCGGGCTCCACACGGGGTCCACCGCGCTCTCCGTGTTGGCTGCGGTGCTCACGCGTCTCGAGCGACTCGTGTTGAGGGTCACGAAGCTGCCGATCGGCTCCTCGATCCTGTGTGTCGCGGTCCCGCTCAACCCGGCGTGAGTCGTTGGTGGACGAACAGCTCGGTTGGCTTCGTCTGGAGCATCGAGTCGTACGGCACCGTCCTGATCAACCGGTACCCGTCGAGGCCACGCAGGTTCGAGACGACGTAGGTCAGGTCCGTCCTCGGGGCATAGAGGTAGACCCACCATGGTGAGTTCGGAGCGCGGGGCGCCTCCTGCATGAACCTGCCATCCGAGAGGTGCCACCCGTCCCAACCCGGGCCGGCGTCCATCTTGTCGAGGGGGATGCCGCTGTCGCGCAGTTCCCGTGCGACGTTCCACACTCCGGACTCATAGACGAGGTAGTCCCGGGTCGCCACGACACTCAGGGAGCCCACGAGCACCACTGCACCCCACAGGAGCCCCCAGTGCACCTCGATGTCGCGCGTCGCCCAGACGAACAGGAGGAGGGCGAGAACGGCGGTCGGCAACAGGTAACGGTCGAGCGTCGTCAGATTCCCGAACCGTAGGAACAGGAAGGAGATCGGTATCGCGCCGAGGACCTGGGACAGGGCGACGGCGCCGACCACATGAACCGGCTCGGCATCCCGCCACCCGCTGCGCGCCCACCCCGCCGGGCGGTGGGCCGGAGTCCACGCTCTGACCTGACTCACGGCGAACGCCACCGCCCCGACGACAGCCGAGATCGTCAACACGTACTTGAGTGATGGTGAGAGGAGTTGCGGCCGGGGCCCGATCAGGTCCTCCGGCCCGAGCCCGGCGTCGGTGGCGAAATGGGGCGACAGCGGAACGAGTCGTCCCTCGCTCGCGAACTTGGCCAGTGCGATCTCCACTGCCTGCAGACCTGCGAACAACGACACTGCGGTGGGGCGGTGGGACAACATCGTCGGGACGACGGTCCGCAGCCGGGTCAGGCCGGCCAGGAGGGGCAGGGCCGCGAGCCCGATGGCGATGACCAGGATGTAGGGAAAGCGCCACGCCATCATCAGGAGGCCACCGGGCCCCGCGTCCTGCAGCCCCCGGACGAACTGGCGTTGTGCCGCGG
This sequence comes from Acidimicrobiales bacterium, assembly GCA_035526015.1. Taxonomy (GTDB): domain Bacteria; phylum Actinomycetota; class Acidimicrobiia; order Acidimicrobiales; family DATLDH01; genus DATLDH01. Next base: position 9,972 of record DATLDH010000075.1, on the reverse strand, counting down.
GTAGCCCGGAGCCGGCCGTCATGGCGATGTAGTAGGCCAGCGTGGTCACCACCGGCGCGGCCAGGGCGTACGCCGCGAGCCGTCGACGGCTGCTCGCGTCGCCTCGGCGCGAGAGCAGGATGACGACGGCCACGGCGGCCGCGACCAGGATCCCCTGCTGGCGGACGAGGACGGCGACGGCGGCCAGCACGGACCCGACGGCGACCCACCGGGCGTCGTCGCGTGCGGCCCCGCGCGCGTAGGCCCAGGTCGCGAGGAGCATCCACGCGATGAAGTGCATGTCGGTCATGAAGGTGTGGGCGAGCACGAAGACCAACGGGTTGAACAGGACAGCCGCGGCCGTCGCCGAGGCCCGCGCCCGGCTCAGGCCGATCTCCCGGCTCAGTCCGTAGGCGGCACCCCCCGCTATCGCCGTGACGACGACCGTCGAGGCACGAAGGACACCGAAGGTGAATCCGAACAGTTGGGAGAACAATCCCCCCCAGAGCGCCTGGACGACGAGTGTGGAGGCCGAGAGGTCGTCGACGTCCAACCGGTGTTCCCGGATGAGCACCTGCACCGCACGGGCATAGACCCAGTCGTCGCTGATGGCGACCGGGGCCATCGTGGGGACGACGAAGACCGAACAGGCCGCGAACGTCAGCAGTACGCCGACGAGCGCCCATGGAATGTGACGTCCCGGAATCCGCAGAGGCCGTGCGAGCAGAGGGCCAGACGGTAGCGAACTCAGCTGCCGACCGTTGGCACCCGTCTCAGTACGTAGACGTGCCGCGGCCGATGGCTGAAGGGCGACTCGTAGGGGACCTTCCGCACGAGTCGGTACCCGGCCTCGTGCGCGGAGCTCGACACCACGAACCGCGAGGTGACGAGGGGGGCATAGAGGTGCAGCCACCAGGGCCCCTGCGGTGTCCGGGCGCTGTGCCGCAGGAACGATCCGTCGGACGTGTTCCAGCCACCCCATGCCGCGCCCCCGTCGATGTCGGTGGCTGGTGTGCCCTGCCGAACGAGGTCGTCGGCCGCCCGCCAGACGCCGGACTGGAACGACAGGAAGTCCCGTGTCCCGGCGACGGAGACGCTCGCCAGGAGCAGGAGGCCGACGAGGAGGGGGCCGGGTCGCACCCGCACCTCCGTCGTCGCCCATCCCACCAGCACCAGTCCGAAGGCGAGCCCAGGGAGCAGATAGCGGTCGAGCGTGCCATCGCCGTTCAGGAACAGGAACGAGGGAAGGGCACTGGCGGCGACCTGTCCGAGAAGAATCGCGGCCACGAGCCCTTCGGGGGTGGCGAAGAAACGTCGGCCGGGAACCGCCGAAGTCAGGACGCGACGGATGACCAGCGCCATCGCCAGGAAGGCGGCTGCCACAGCGCAGACGCTCAGGCTCGACTCCACGAAGGGGCCGATCAGGGATGGGCGCTGTCCGATCAGGTCAGCGGGCCCGAGGCCGGCGGCGCTGGTGAACTCGTCGCCGTAGGGGAAGTAGCGATGTTGGTGCAGGAAGGTGAGGAGGCCCACCTCCAGCAGCAGGAAGGCCGAGGCGGTCGCGACCACCTGTCGACGGGTCGGATGGCGGGTCCAGGCGGAGCGAGAAAGACCGGCCAGCAGCGGGATGGCGCTGGCACCGATGAGCACGACGTGCATGAACGGCAGCCGCCAGGCGAGCGCACCGGCGCCGCTGAGGCCGCCCTTCTCGAGCGCCTCGGCGAAGAGGTGCTGGGCCGGCGGCAGTTCCCCCCGGGTCAGGAGGAGACCGCCGTGGTACGCGAGGAAAGCGACCCCGGGCGGGACGAGGGGCCACCATCTCCGCCGACTCGAGCCGCCGGCAACGTCCCGTCCGGCGAGGACCACCGAGAGGGCGGCCGACGCGAGCAGGACGACACCCTGCTGCCGCACGAGGACTGCCAGCGTGGCCGCGACCGCGGCACCAACGCCTTCCCGTGGGGAGCCCGTCCGGAGGTATCGGGCGAAGCACCAACTCGCGACGAGGGCCCACGAGATGTAGTGCATGTCGGTCATGAACGTGCTCGTCACGCTGAAGACCAACGGGTTCAGGAGCCACAGAGCGACGATGGCGGCGGCTCTCCGTGGGGAGACCCCGACCTCGCGGCACAGACCGAAGAGGCCACACCCTCCTATCGCCGCGACCACGACCGTCGATACGCGGAGCACTCCGAAGCTGAACCCGAAGAGCGCAGCGAACACCGATCCCCACGCCACCTGGGTGACCAGGGTCGCGGCGGTGAGATCGCCCAGCTCGAAGCGGCCGTCCTGGACGAGTACCTGGACGGCTCGCGCGTACACCCAGTCGTCATGAATGGCGACCGGAGCGCCGACCGGCACCAACACGAGGGCGGCCACCAGGAACCCGCCGATGACCGCGGCCGGCGGCACCCAAGGCCGGGTGGCCGACCTCACCGGGTGGGCTCGGCCGATGCCTCGAGCAGCCGCAGCTTCAAGTTGCGCGTCGACCAGCCTCGCCCCGTCGGCAGCAGGGCCTCGATCCTGTCGGCGGTGCGGCGGAGCGGCACACGGTCCCGGGCGATGGCTCGGGGTCGCGACGAGCCGTCGAGGGGCCCGAGATAGAGGGTGATGACAAGGCCGCGATCGACGGCCGGCACGACCGGCGCCGAGGGGTCGAGCCGCACTACCCGCGGGGTGTACTGGGTGTACGGCGTCCGGCCGACGAGGCGCGCCCCGTCGGTGGTGACGGAGAAGTGCTCGTAGCGCCGGCCCCGGTGGTACGGCAGGCGGTAGGTGCGGGCCTGTCCGAACGCCTGCACCTCGAGCTCGACGTTCCACACCCCCTTCGGAAAGCGCACCAGCACGCGCCCGCGCACATCGGGCCCGGTCACGTGCTCGAGCGGGCGGAGGCGCCCGGACGCACCGCGGCGCGAGTCGGTGAAGTCACCGCCGAGGGTGAGCAGGTACGCATCCCGGTCGCGGAACATGCGCTGGACGTCGAGATCGCCGGCCCCACGCTGGACGGCGTAGATCGTCTCGCCGGTGAGCGTGGAGTCGTTGCCCGCGAACGCGACGGGGTTCATGAGGAACTGGCTGGGCTGGGTGAACACGATCTTCGGCCTGGGCGGCGCGTCGTGCAGCATGGCGGCGATCGCCTTCTGGTCCCTGGTGATCCGGAGGTGATGACCGGTGACGACGGTGGCGACGATGAGGGTGACCGCCACCAGCAGCGATGCGACGACCGTCGTGGCCAGGCGCGACCGCGTGCCGAGCACGCCCAGGCCGCGCGCCGCCAGCACTGCGGCCGGGACGAGGACGACGACGTAGTAGTACGGCCCGAGGAAGCGGGCGCCTCCCCACACCACCGTGGCGTTCCAGGGCGCCCAGAACACGAAGTAGCCGACAGGTACGGCGATGGCGGCGATGAGAAGCACCCTGGCCTCGGCGCGCCGGAGGTGCCGCCACCCGGCCACGGCCAGCACGACCAGCAGCGGCCCTCCGCACAGCCAGTACAGGAGCATGCGACCGTGGGCGACGGATCCCTCGACCGCCTCGAAGATGCTGAACGTCCGCAGGCGCTCGAACGGCTGCTGGCGCCGCTCGCCGAAGCCGAACGCGTCGGCGGGCTCGATGAACGCGAACGGCGGCCGCAGCGGGTGGGAGGTCGTGAGCTGGTTCAGGATCAGGAAGACGGCGAGTGCGGCGCCGGTGGGTGCCAGGAAGGCCAGCACCTGCCGCACACCCGGCCGCCGCCACACCGCGTACGCGACCCACGGCGCGCCGAACAGGGCGGCGTCGTAAGGACGGATGTTGAACGCCATCCCGATGGCGAGGCCGCTGACGGCGACGAGCAGAGCGCTGCGTCGACGCGTTCCGCGCACCAGCGCCCAGGCGAAGAGCTCGAGGAAGAGCATCGTCGGGAGGTACGGCAGCAACAGCGCACTGTGCAGCAGCACCACCGGCGACCCGACGACGAGGCCGGCGGCCACGAGCGCGTGCCTCCGATCGTCGAGCAGCTCGAGGGCGAGGAGGTACGTGGCGCCGGCGACGCCCGCTCCCACGGCGGCCAGGTACAGGTCGAAGCTACCGACGAGGAGCTGGCTGACCGCCATCAGCGACGGGAGCGCGAGGGAGTACTTGAGGACGTAGTGGCCCCCGGAAACGGCTCCCAACCAGGGACGGAACGAGTCATGCAGTGCCGGCGTCGGGGGGAACAGGTGGCCGTGGGCGATGGCGTCGGCCTGGAGCCGGTAGACGGCCTCGTCGTTGTTGAACGAGAGCAGCGGAAAAACGGTGTGCTTCACCACGACGGCCACGACCGCGCTCACGACACACAGCGCCAGCGCCGGCCAGTGCCGCCGGACGCGCTCGGCCACCGCGCTCACGGGAGCTGGCGACGGCTGAGGTAGGAGACCCCGGAGGCGAGCCCGAGGGTGACGAGCACGAAGACGGCCAGCGGGACGTTCGAGGACTCTCTCGGGATACGGGTCGGTGTCCGCACGGCGGCGGGCGCGGTGGCGACGACCCTGGGCTCGGGCCGGGCCAGCAGCCCATCGGGGAGGGGCGGATCGGGCGGTCGCGGCGGCAGGCTGGCCGCCTCCTCCGGCGGCGCCTGCTCGATCACCTCCGCGGCGTCGGCCGGCGGCGGCGGGGGAGCCACCCCGTCGGTGAGCTTCAGGGTGAACAGCGTCGACTTGAGCCCCAGCCTGGCGTCGAAGGTGCGGCCGGGAACGGCCTTGGTGCCCGACGACCCGACCAGCGAGACCTCGAGGGCGCGGCCGGACGGCCCCGTGCGGGCCACCGTGACCGACTGCAGCGATCCGCCGTAGCCGAGCCGGGCGGCGACGTCGGCCAGGCCGACCTTCACCGTCCACGCCAACTGGTTCTTGGTCGTGTACGTCGCCGACCGCAGATACGGGTAGCCGTCACTGGTGGTGCCGAACCCCTCCTCGCGGCTCGCCGAGTGACCGCCGCCGTTGGCCGAGTACACCGTCGAGGCGAGCTTGCCCTTGTAGAGCACGACCTGGCCCCTGGTGTCGGCGACGGCCTTGTTCATGGCCGCGTACTCCGCCTGCGCGCCGAGGTAGACCTGGCACCGTTGGTCGGCGCAGATCTCTCCGCCCGCGGCCATGGCGCGCAGCGCATAGGTGCGGGCGGCGATGGCCTGCCCACGGAGCCCGGCCACCGGCCACTTGGAGTCGCGCACCTCGCCCATGCCGCGCAGGTACTGCTCGACGTCGAGTGTGTTGACGACCCGCAGGAGACCGCCACCGTCGAGCGCCACGTCGAGGCGGCCGCGGTACCGCCGCCCCGCGCCGCCCACGCCCACCGAGCCCCCGCTGTTGGGCACGACCGAAAGACGCGACGACGACCGGGCGCGCGACGAGGTGTCCCCGTCGTCGCCGGCGGTGGTCGAGGTGGTGGATCCCGGCGCCGCCTCGAGGTCGGTGGCGGGTGGCGTCGACGGCACCGTGACCTCGGCCATCGTCGTGGTCGTCGTGGTGGCCTCGTCGTCGGGCGTCGTCGTCGCGGTGGTCGACGACGACGGCTGCGCCGAGCCGGTGGCGACCCAGTAGTGCGAGCCGTCATGGCCGACGACCACCCGGCCGCCGACGCCGACGCGGATGGGGAAGCGCTGATCGCCACCGTCGCTGTCGATGGTGCCGCCGTCGGGGAACACGAGCACGGCCTGGCGGTCGGCGGCGGCCGCCACCACGACCCGCACCGTCCCGCCCGCCCTGCCGATCGTCGTGCCCGGATAGAAGGCAGCGAGGATCTGCGGGGCCGTGGAGCCCCCCTTGGCCATCCAGAACAGGCCGTCCTGGGCCATGCCGACGCCGTGCCCGAAGCCACGCCCGTCGATCACGAGCACGGGACCGCCTGCGCGCGCACCGGCCGGCGCCGCGCCGGTGCTGGTGGCGGCCGCCAGCACCACGACCGCGGCACAACACCGGGAGAGAACGCCGCGCATGGGGCCCATTCTGGCCCACTCCTAGACTCACCTCCGTGACCGAGCCCCTCTCCCCGGGCGTCGGATGGGGCGTGCTCCATCTGTTCTGCCATCTCACGCCGACCACCGATTCCCAGGCCGTCGTCTCGGCGGTGAAGGCGGCGTCGGCCGACGACCACCAGGTGGTCACCTTCGCCGTGCTCGGCCACAAGGCCGACCTCGGGGTCATGGCCATCGGCCCCGACCTGTGGCGGCTGCGCTCCCTGCAGGCCGACCTCCGCGCCGCCGGGCTGGCCATCGCCGGCTCCTACGTCTCGATGACCGAGGTGTCGGAGTACGCCAAGGGGATGCCCGAGAAGCTCCTGCAGGACCGGCTGTACCCGCAGCTCCCGCCCGAGGGCAAGCGTGCCGTCTGCTTCTACCCGATGTCGAAGCGCCGCGGCGAGGGGGCCAACTGGTACCGCATGTCGTTCGAGGAGCGCGAGGCACTGATGAAGGAGCACGGCGCGTCGGGCCGCCGTTTCGCCGGCCGTGTCACCCAGCTCATCACCGGCTCGACCGGCCTCGACCACTGGGAGTGGGGGGTCACGCTGTTCGCCACCGACCCCGCCGACCTCAAGGAGGTCGTGTACACCATGCGCTTCGACGAGGCCTCGGCCGCCTTCGCCGAGTTCGGCCCCTTCTGGACCGGCCTCGTCGCCGACATCGACGAGATCCTCACCACCATCAAGGCCTGATTCTCTGGGCACGAGGTGAGTCTCTGGCTCACTTCGTGCCCGGAAAACGGGTCACTCCTCGCCGAGGTAGGCCTTCCTCACCTGGGAGTTGCCGAGGAGGTCGGGGCCGGTGCCGGAGAGCACGATGCGGCCCGTCTCGATGACATGGGCCTGGTCGGCGAGCGACAGCGCGGCCTGGGCGTTCTGCTCGACCAGGAGGATGGTCGTGCCCGCCGCCTTGAGCTCGGCGACGGTGGCCAGGATGCGCTGCATCATGATGGGCGAGAGGCCCATCGATGGCTCGTCGAGCATCAGCAGCCGCGGGCGGCTCATGAGGGCGCGGCCCATGGCCAGCATCTGCTGCTCGCCGCCCGACAACGTGCCCGCCGCCTGACCGCGTCGCTCCTCGAGGACGGGGAAGAGCTCCAGCACGTGGCGACGGTCCTCGGCGATGGCGTCGGTGTCGCGCCGGCAGAAGGCGCCGAGCTCGAGGTTCTCGGCCACCGACAGGCGCGGGAAGATGCGACGTCCCTCGGGCGAGTGGGCGATGCCCAGCTGGACGATCTCGTGCGCGGGCCGGTCGTGGATGGGTTTGCCCTCGAACCGCACGGTGCCCGCCGCCGGCTGCAGCAGTCCGGAGATGGTCCGCAGGGTCGTCGTCTTGCCGGCGCCGTTGCCGCCGATCAGTGTCACGACCTGGCCGGCCTCGACGGAGAAGGTGAGGCCCTTGACCGCCTCGATCTTGCCGTAGCTGACGCGGAGGTCCTCGACCTCGAGCAGCGCGCTCACGACGCGTCCTCAGCGGGCGCGCCGAGGTAGGCCTCGATCACACGGGGGTCGGCCTGCACCTCGGCCGGGGTGCCCTCGACCAGCTTCTTGCCCTGCACGAGAACGGCGACCCGATCGCACAGGCTGAAGATGAACCGCATGTCGTGCTCGATGACGACGACGGCCAGGCCCTGGTCGCGGATCTTGCGCACGAGCTGACCGGTCGCGCTCGTCTCCTGCGGGTTCATGCCCGCCGTCGGCTCGTCGAGCAGCAGCAGGCCGGGCTCCGTCGCGAGGGCTCGGGCGATCTCCAGCCGGCGCTGGTCGCCGTACGGGAGGTTGCGCGCCAGCTGGTCGCGCACGCGGGACAGCCCGACGAAGGCCAGCAGCCGCCTCGCCCACTCGTCGTTGTCGCGCTCCTCGGCTCTGAACTTCGGTGTCCGCACGATGGCGTCGAACACACCGGTCCTCGTGCGGCAGTGGCGGCCGACCACGACGTTCTCGGCCGCCGTCATGTTGGGGAAGAGCCTGATGTTCTGGAACGTGCGGGCCAGGCCGGTGCGGGCGATGTCGTAGGCCTGGCCCCGCATGGCCTCGCCGCGGTAGGTCATCTCACCCGCCGTCGGCTCCTCCATGCCGGTCAGGCAGTTGAAGAACGTGGTCTTGCCCGCGCCGTTCGGCCCGATGAGCCCGACGATCTCGCCCTCGCCGACGTCGAGGTCGACGCTGTCGACGGCCACCAGCCCCCCGAACTCCTTGGTCACGCCGCGGGCGCGCAGGATCGGCGTGCTCATGTCGCCACCGGGGCGTTGGGCGGCCCACTCATGGCATCGGCGGCTGTGTTGTCGCCGGTATTGTCGCCGCTGTCGTCGTCGTGGAACTCGCGCTGGCGCCGCCGGCTGGCGACGATGCCCTCGGGCCGGAACCGCATGAGCAGGATCAGGGCGATGCCGAACAGCAGCAGCCGCTTGTCCTGGAACGACCGCAGCTTCTCGGGGATGACGAACAGCACGGTCGCGCCCAGCAGCGCGCCGGTGACGGTGCCCATGCCGCCCAGCACGACGGCGGCCAGCAGGAGGATCGACTCGAGGAACGTGTAGGAGTCGGGCGACACCTGCGTCGTCACGTGGCTGTTGACGGTGCCGGCGGCGCCGGCCATGAACGCGCCGATGGCGAAGGCCAGCAGCTTGAGCCGCACGGTGTTGATGCCCATGGCCGCGGCCGCCGTCTCGTCCTCCCGGATGGCGACCCAGGCCCGCCCGATGCGGCTCTCGTTCAGGCGGGTGAAGGCGACGATGGCGACGGCGACCAGCACCAGCTCGATGAAGTAGTAGTTGGCGAAACCGGCCAGCTCGACGCCGAGCACGCGGTGTGACTCGCCGAAGTCGAACCCACCGACGGCCACGTTGGGGATCTGGGCGATGCCGTTCGGCCCGCGGGTCAGACCCACCCAGTTGTTGGCCGTGATGCGGAAGATCTCGCCGAAGCCGAGCGTGACGATGGCCAGGTAGTCACCCCGTAGCCGCAGAGTCGGCGCGCCGATGATCACCCCGAAGACCGCCGCGATCGAGGCGCCGAGCAGCACGACGAGCAGGAACGGCAGGTGGATGTGCATGGTGGTGAGGCCGGCGTTGGCGAACAGGCCGCCGACGTAGGCGCCCACTCCGAAGAAGGCGATGTAGCCGAGGTCGAGCAGGCCGGCCAGACCCACGACGACGTTGAGGCCGATGGCCGCCGCCGCGAACACGCCGATCGATGCGAACACCCTGACCCAGTAGCCGCTTCCGCCCTGGGTGAACGGGAAGGCGGCGGCCGTCGCCGCCGCCAGCATGATGGCGGCAGGCCGCTGCCGGGCCGATGCGTCGCGCAGCCACGCCAGGACGCCGATCGCCTGCAGCACGAAGGCGACGGTCGTCACGAAGGCGACGAACGACAGGAACCGGCTGGACTCGACGATGTCGAGCCCCTTCACGACGGCGTAGAGCAGCGCGCCCAGGGCGACGGCGATGGCGACCAGCTCGAGGGGCGCCGGCAGCCGTCGCCACTCGGCCGGCTCGGGGTCGTCGGGCAGGGCGGCGAAGGCGAAGGCCAGGAGCAGGCCGCCGACGAGCGCCACCCAGGCCCCCCATGCCACGGCGCCGAGCCCGCCGCCGCCGTCGGCGATCGACAGCAGGTTGCCGCCTGTGATGGCGATGATGCCGCCGGCCCCGACGAGCCCGGCGCGCCGCCGCGGCACTCCCGCCCATGCCAGGACCGGTGTCACCGCCACGAGCGCCAGCGGGAACACCCGCGCCCCGCCCGGGAACCCGCTCAACGTCATCTTCCCGGGATACCCGAACGGGAACTGCGCCCACGGGCCCAGACACCCGGCCACCACGAGTGCGGCGCCGAGCACGGCGACGGCCCACGCGCCCTGACTCGGCATCCGCCGGGCCAGGGTGCCCAATCGCGCCGCCACGTTCCTCACGCGCGTGCCCCTACCCGCTCACCGAGCAGGCCCGAGGGCCGCACCACGAGCACGCCGATGAGGACGACGAAGGCCCACACGTCCTTCCACGCCGAGCCCAACGGGAGGTACTG
>DATLDH010000059.1:0-31588 GCA_035526015.1 Acidimicrobiales bacterium | reverse complement strand
GCCGGCCACCACCACGAACGACGCCCTCTCCCGCACGGCCAGCTCGCCCATGGCCACGATGGCGTCGAGGCGGGCCTGGGTGAACCGGGCCTGGGCCTCGGCCGGCAGGAACCGGCGGGTCATGCCCAGCTGCAGGTCGGCCGTATGGAGGAATCGCACCACCCAGATGAGGATACGAAGGGGGTGCGACAAGAACGCGGACCCGCGGCCTCGTTTTCTGGGCACGAAGTGAGCCCAGAGCTCACTTCGTGCCCAGAAAAGGCGGAGTTAGAAGTCCAAACCGGACAAATCGGGGATGGTGGCCTTGGCCCGGTCGAGGGCGTCGGCCCACCTGGCCCGGTCGGTGGTCCGCTTGGGCTCGACGACGGCCCGGGGCCGCCAGGTGGCGGCGATCTCGTCGGTGTCGGCCCAGGTGCCGACGGCCAGTCCGGCCAGGAAGGCGGCGCCCAGGGTGGTGGCCTCCAGGACGGGCGATACCTCCACCACGCGCTGGGAGGTGTCGGCGAGGGCCTGGACGAAGGTGGCGTTGGCGCTCATGCCTCCGTCGACCCGCAGGCCGTCGATGGTGAGCCCGCTGTCGCCCTCGGCCGCCTCCACCAGGTCGGCGCCGCGGTGGGCGATCCCCTCCAGGACGGCGCGGGCGATCTCGGCGCGGCCCGTGCCCCGGGTCAGGCCGAGCAGCGTGCCCCGGGCCCCGAAGTCCCACACCGGCGTTCCCAGCCCCAGGAGGGCGGGCACGAACCACACCCCGCCGCTGTCGTCGCAGGAGGCCGCCAGGGCGTCGCTCTCGGCCGAGGTGGTGATGAGACCGAGGTCGTCGCGCAACCACTCCACCGCGCTGCCGGCCGACAGCATCACCGCCTCGATGCACCAGGTGAGGTCGCCGCCTTGGCGCCAGGCGATCAACGGGAACGTGCCGGTTGCGCCGCGCGTCTCGAAGCGGGGCCGGGTCGCGCCGACGCACAGGTCGAGCATGCCCCCTGTGCCGAACGTGGCCTTGGCCAGGCCGGGCCTCGTGCACCCCTGGCCGACCAGTGAGGCCTGCTGGTCGCCGGCGATGCCGGCGATGGGCGGCGCGCCGTCGAGGGCGGTGGCCTCGGCCACGACGCCGGTGGAGTCCACGATGGCGGGCAGCACCGACGGCGGGATGTTCATGGCCTCGAGCACGTGCGGCGCCCAGTCCGACCCGTCGTGATGCACCAGCCCGGTGACGCACGCGTTGGACGCGTCGATCACGTGGGCCGATCCCTGCGACAACGTCCAGGTCAGCCACGTGTCGACGGTGCCGAAGCAGAGGTCGCGAGTGCGATCGCGGTCGGCCGTGTCGAGGAGGAAGGCGAGCTTGGTGGCCGACGCGTTGGGCGCAACCCGGATGCCCTGGCTCTGCAGCATCAGGCAGGTGCCGACGGTGCGCAGGTCCTGCCACCCCACGCCGGGCCCGACCGGCTCACCGGTGGCGCGGTCCCACACGATGGTCGAGGCGCGCTGGTTGGTTATCCCGACGGCGTCGACCGGCCCGTGGTCGGCCAACGCGGCACGCGCCACCTCGAGGGCGGCGCGCGCCAGTTCGACGGCGTCGAACTCCACGAAGCTCGGCATCGGGGTCGACGGCAGGACCTGGCGGTGGTGCAGATGCGAGACGGTTGCGTCCGGCCCGACCACGGCGGCGCGCACGCCACTGGTGCCGGCGTCCACCACGAGGATGCTCACGACGTGCCCTGGTCGACCGCCGCCCGGCGGTGGGCCATCCATCCGCCCGCCATGGCGAGCACCACCGAGACCTGCAGGAACACGAGGGCGGTGAGCACCAGCACGAGCGTGATCGGCCGGTCGGACAGCAGGCGGCGGATCAGGTTGACGGCGATGAACAGCGCCCACGCCATCCCGGCGGCGGTGGCGGCGTGGGTCAGGGGCGACCGCGCCGCCCGCCGGGACGCCACCCAGCCGCCGGCCACGAACCCCACGAAGACGGCCAGCACGGCCAGGGCCTGGACGGGGGAGTCCTCGCCGAGGTCGAGGGCCCTCAGCACCCACACCACCGGGAGGATGACGCCGACGATGACGGCGGCACCGATGGTCACGGCCCGGCCGTCCAGGCGTCGTGCGGCTACGGCCACGGTGGCGGCCCGAACGGCGACGGCAGCCCGAGCTTGCCCGGGTTGAGGATGCCGTTGGGGTCGAGTGCGTTCTTGAGCGCGACCAGGGTGCCGAACCCGGCACCGAGGGCCTCGGCCACGAAGCGCGACCGGTTGAGACCGATGCCGTGGTGGTGACTCAGGGCGCCGCCGTGGCGCAGTGTGGTCTCGCTCACCGCGTCCCACGCCCGCCGGTAGTAGTCGGACGCGTCGGCACTTTCGGTCGGCTGACCGGCGAAGGTGAAGTAGAGGCACGCACCGTCGGTGTACGCGTGCGACTGGTGGGCGCTCACCACCCACGTGCCCTCGACTGCCTTCACCGCCGCCACTGCGTCGCGGTACAGCGCCGCCAGCACCGCCCACCGGCCCGCCACCTCGGTGGTGTCGACGACGACGTCACGGCTGATGGCGGACTCGAGGCCCGACACGTCGTTGCGGTGGCCGAGCCAGCGCTCGACGAGTGATGCGTCGAGCGATTCCCCGGTCGCGCACTCCTGGGCCACGATCGCCATGGTGGCGTCGACGATGGCGCCGTCGCCCTCGTCGAGGACGATCAGCGCGTGGCGATCCTCGATGTCGAAGTTGCGCTTCGACTCGCGGTGGTCGTACAGGCGGAGCACGGCGGGCGTGGCGCCGCGGCGCAGGATGCGGCGGCATGCCTCGAGGCCGTCCTCGAACGACGGAAATGCCCACGCGCCGCGCCGCTCCTCGGTCGGCACCGGATGAGCACGCAGCCGGGCCCTGGTCACGATGCCCAACGTGCCTTCGCTGCCGACGAAGACCTGGTTGAGGTCGGGGCCCACGGCGGCACGGGGCGCGCCGCCCCCGGTGGTGATGACGGTGCCGTCGGCCAGCACGACCTCGAGGCCGACGACGATGTCCTCGATCTTGCCGTAGCGGTTGGAGTACTGGCCGGCGCCGCGGCACGCGACCCAGCCGCCCACCGTCGACAAGGCCATCGACTGCGGCCAGTGACCGACGGTCAGGCCATGAGCACCGCGCAGGTCGTGCTCGAAGTGGTCGCCGAAGGTGCCGGGCAGGACGTCGACGAGCAGCGAGTCGTCGTCGACGTCGACGATGCCCGCCATGCCGCACATGTCGAGCACGACACCGCCGAAGACGGGGATGGCGGCGCCGCACACCCCGCTGCGCCCCGCCGACGCTGTCACCGGCACCCGCGCCTCGTTGCACAGCCGCAGGACGGCAGCAACCTCGTCGGCCGAGCCCGGCCGGGCGATGGCCGCGCCCCGCGCCGGTACCTCGTTGGCGCGCGCCCACACCATGGCCAGCGGCCACCAGTCGCGGCCGGCCTCGGCCAGAGCCGCGGCATCGGTCGTGACGTCGCCGCATGCCGACCGGAGGCGGTCGACGAACCCGTCGTCGAGCGGGACGGCGGCGGCGGAGAGATGCACCCCGGCGTCGGCGGCGGGGCCGGCCAGCGCGATCGGTGGGGTCGGAACACCAGGGCCGAGCGCCTCGGTGGTCACGCTCCCGCCTCGACGGCGGAGTCCCGGACGGCGTGGGCGGCCACGGCGAGGAACGCCTGGACCTCGGCGGCCACGTCCTGGGGCCGCCATCCGAGCTCGGGTGCGATCAGCCGGGCCACGTCCTCGGCCGCCGCGACGCAGGCCTCGCGCCCGAGGAGCAGGGCGCGGGTCCGCCGCGACAGCACGTCGTCGAGCGTGGCCGCCATCTCGTAGCGGGCGGCGTACACGGCCTCGGCCCGCACGTAGGGCAACGTCGGGACGAGGGGTGCGGCGAGCTCGGGGTCGGCCTCGATCATGGCCAGCACGGTGCGGGCCTCGCCGCCGTAGCGCGACGTCAGGTGATCGAGCAGGGCGGCGTCGACACCCAGGCGCGCCGCCGCGCCGTCGGCCCGCAGCGACCCGGTGCCCTCGGCGCCGCGCAGACGGAGTCGCCTCGTCGGGCTGCGCCGACGCCGACGGCGCGGCAACGACAATGCCTTCTCCACGGCGTCGACGGCATCGGCCGCCATCTTGCGGTACGTCGTCAGCTTGCCGCCGGTCACCGTGACCATCCCCGACGACGAAGTCGTCACCGAGTGCCGCCGCGACAGGTCGGCCGTGCGTTCGCTGCCGGCACTGCGAACGAGCGGGCGCAGTCCTGCCCATGTGGCGACCACGTCGTCGGCGGAGACCTTCTCGGTGACGAACAGGTTGACGGCATCGAGGATGTAGGCGATGTCCTCGGCCGTGCACCGCGGGTCGTCGATGGGCCCGTCGTAGTCGGTGTCGGTGGTGCCGAGGTACACGCGGTCGCCCCACGGCACCACGAAGATCGAGCGCCGGTCACTCGGCACCGGCATGACGACGGCGACGTTGGTGGGCAGCTTGTCGTAGGCGACGGTGATGTGGACGCCCTTGGCCGGCCGCAGCGTCCCCGGGTTGACGCCCTCGTCGAGGCCGCGGATCTCGTCGGCCCACACGCCGCCGGCGTTCACCACGGCGTCGGCCCGCACGACCGTGCCGTCGGCCAGCTCGACGCCCTTCACCGTGTCACCGTCCTTGACCACGCCGGTCACGGGGGAGTGGTTGAGGGCGACCGCGCCGTGGTCGAGGACCGCTGTGCGGGTGATGGCCAGGGTGAGCCGGGCGTCGTCGGCCCGGGCGTCGTAGTAGAGGAACCCGGCGGCGATCCGGTCGCGCCGCAGCGCGGGAACCTGGCGCATGATCTCGTCCACGTCGATACGGCGGTGGCGCTTGCCGATGCGCAGCCCGCCGGTGACGTCATAGAGCCACAACGCGGTGTTGTACGCCTTGGCGACGGCCTCGTTCACGATGCCGTCCTTGCCGAAGATCGGGATGAGGAACGGCAGCGGCTCCACCAGGTGCGGCGCGTTGTCGAGGAGGCGCTGGCGCTCGGCCAGGTTCTCGTAGACGAGCAGATATTCCTTCTGCTGGAGGTAGCGCAGGCCGCCGTGCACCATCTTGGAGGACTTCGACGAGGTTCCTGATGCGAAGTCGTCGCGCTCTATGAGTGCCGTGCGCAGGCCGCGGGCCGACGCGTCGAGGGCCACGCCGGCTCCGGTGATGCCACCCCCGATGACGACGACGTCGAAGCGCTCGTCGGCGAGTCTGGTCAGTGCAGTGGTGCGGTCGAACGGGGTGCGGGGAACGACGCCGCTCACCGCGGGTCGTCCAGCTGGTCGTACGGGGTGGAGAAGCCGTCGACGAGCAGGCGCCGGACCAGCGACCCCTGGCGGGCGAAGAGCACCAGGGCGAGCACGACGTAGATGATGCCGGTGACGATCCGCACCTCGTCGTGGATCGACTCGGGGCCCACGGCTCCGACGGCGAACTGGATGACGAACAGGCCGAAGAGTGTGCCCGCCTCGCGAACCGACATCGAGAGGTTCATGAGAATGGCCACCGCGAACAGCGACTGTGCGGCGGTCAGGAACAGCTCCTCCTGCTGCTGCCCGACGATGGGAAGACCGTGCGTCCCGCCCGAGGCGATGGCGAAGGCGATGGGCAGGGTGCCCACCAGCAGCGTCCACTGGTTGACCTTGGACGACACGAGGGTGCCGAGGCCGGCGCTGGTGTTGAGACGCCAGGCGTAGAGCCCTGCGACCAGCAGCTCGGGTGCTTCGGAAGCCAGCGGTGCCAGCCATTGCACGAGGAGGAACTCGCTGACGCCGAGTGACTCGCCCGACGCCACGAGCGCCTCGGCGAAGTGCTCGGCAGTGAGCAGGATGACCCCGGCCGCGCCGATGAAGAGCGAGATGACTGCTGTTCGGCGGCTCGCGACGCGGAACGACCCCAGCCAGCGGGCCGGTCCGACGAGGTGCGGCTCCTCGGCCGGGGCCCGGGAGATGCGGATCGTGTAGAGGAGGAAGATCGTCACCAGGACAGCGGCGTCTATCAGGGTGATGGAGTGCTTGAGCGGAAGGGTGAGGGAGTACAGGGTCGCCAGGAGGAGAAACGAGAGCTCCACGGAGTGGCTGCGCTCGAGGACGATCTCGCGACCCCGCTCGGGCTGACCGCGCTTGCGCCAGCGCCACCAGGCGATGAACACCACCATCGACCAGCCGATTCCGATGAGGAGCCGGTTGGCGCCGGTCATGTTGGCCAGCGCCAAGGAGCACGGCGACTCACCGAGCCCGCCGCCCTCCAGGGGCGGACCGGGACAGGCGCCCGTCGACCCCGCCGCTTCGAAGCTGTTGCCGCCCTTCACCGCGAACACGAGGTCGACGGCGTACTCGGGGAGCACGGCGATGAACGCCAGCACGGCGATGGCCAGTCCGGCGGAGATGTCGAGCTGGGCGACCTCGGCCGCCCAGGAGAGGAGGAAGGCGGCGCCGATGATGGCCATCCCGAACAGCAGCGCCTCCAGGGGGTGGGCCAGGTCGGCGTGGGCGAAGCGCAGGATCACGCCCGGGACCATGACGAGGATGGCGCCGAGCAGCGCCAACTGCTGCCGGCCGGGGCGGACGTCGTCGTGGAGGTCTTCGTCGGTCGTGGTCATGGCTCGTGCATCCTAGGAACTACCGCCGGGTAACAACGGTGGCATGCCTGAGCTGATCTCGACCGAGGACAACCTGAAGGCGGCGATCGAGGATGCGGTCCGCCGGTACACGGAGGTGTACCCCGGGTTCGCCCGGACGGCGCGCGACGAGGGTTTCGACGACACGGCCGACCTGTTCGAGAGGCTGGCCCGCGCCGAGAAGGCCAACGTCAGCCACCTCACCCGGGGGTTGGAGCAGCTGGGTTAGGCGAGGTCGAAGCGGTCGAGGGTCATGACCTTGTCCCAGGCCGCCACGAAGTCGCGCACGAACTTCTCCTTGGCGTCGTCGGACGCGTACACCTCGGAGATGGCCCGCAGCACCGAGTTGGCGCCGAACACGAGGTCCACCGCGGTCGCCGTGCGCGTCGTGCCGGCCGAGGTGCGGCCCTCGTAGGTGTTCTCCGCCGACTGCGACCCACGCCACTCCGTGCCCATCTCGAGCAGGTCGACGAAGAAGGAGTTGTCGAGCTTCTCCGACTCGAGCGCCCGCATGCCGCCGACGAGCACCGTCATCTCCGGTGCCGTGAGCGTGAGCAGATTGGCCTTGTCGAGCAGCAGCGTCTCGGGTGGCAGCTTCTCGCCGGCGCGCAGATAGTTGCGGAAGCCGTCGGCCGCCGGCTCGAGTACGGCGAAGGACTCGACGTCGGTCTGCTCCTGCGACGCGTCGGTGCGCCCCGGCACGAACGGCACGACCACGTCGTGGCCCGCGGCCTTGGCCGCCTGCTCCACGGCCGCGCACCCGCCGAGGACGATGAGGTCGGCGACGGAGACCTTCTTGCCGCCGGACTGCGCGCCGTTGAAGTCCTGCTGCACCTGCTCGAGGGTCTGCAGCACCGTGGCCAGCTCCGCCGGGCGGTTGACCTCCCAGCTCCGCTGGGGCTCGAGGCGGATGCGGGCGCCATTGGCGCCGCCCCGCTTGTCGGTGAAGCGGAACGTGGACGCCGATGCCCACGCCGTGGTGACGAGCTGCGACACCGACAGGCCGGCGGCGAGGAGCCGGGCCTTGAGATCGGCGATCTCGGCCTCGCCGATCAGCTCGTGGTCGACGGCCGGGACCGGGTCCTGCCAGATCTGGGGCGCGGGGACCCATGGGCCGAGGTAGCGCGACACCGGTCCCATGTCGCGGTGCAGCAGCTTGAACCACGCCTTGCCGAACGCCTCGGCCAGCTGGTCGGGGTTCTCGTGGAAGCGCTTGGAGATGGGCCCGTAGATCGGGTCGAGCTTCAGGGCCAGGTCGCTCGTCAGCATCATGGGCGCGTGGCGCCTGGACGGGTCGTGGGCGTCGGGCACGGTGCCCTGGGCCTCGGGGTTCTTCGGCGTCCACTGCTTGGCGCCGGCCGGGCTCGTGGTCAGCTCGTAGTCGTAGTTGAAGAGGTTGTCGAAGTAGCCGTTGTCCCACACGATCGGCTCGTTGGTCCACGCCCCCTCGAGGCCGCTGGTGATGGTGTCGCCGGCCTTGCCGGAGCCGAAGCTGCTGATCCAGCCGATGCCCTGGTGCTCGACCGGGCACCCCTCGGGCTCGGGCCCGACGAGGTCGGGGTCACCGGCGCCGTGGCACTTGCCGAACGTGTGGCCACCGGCGATCAGGGCGACGGTCTCGGTGTCGTTCATGGCCATCCGCCGGAACGTCTCGCGGATGTCACGGGCCGACGCCAGGGGATCGGGGTTGCCGTTCGGGCCCTCGGGGTTCACGTAGATCAGGCCCATCTGGACTGCGCCGAAGGGGCCGCTGAGCTCGCGGTCGCCGCTGTAGCGCTCGTCGCCCAGCCACGTGTCCTCGGGGCCCCAGATGATCTCGTCGGGCTCCCAGATGTCCTCGCGACCGAAGCCCATGCCGAAGGTCGTGAAACCCATCGACTCCAGAGCCACGTTGCCGGCGTAGACGAGCAGGTCGGCCCACGAGATCTTGCGGCCGTACTTCTTCTTCACCGGCCACAGCAGGCGGCGGGCCTTGTCGAGGTTGGCGTTGTCGGGCCAGCTGTTGAGCGGGGCGAACCGCTGGTCGCCGGCGCCGGCGCCGCCCCGGCCGTCGGCGATGCGGTAGGTGCCGGCCGCGTGCCACGTCATCCGGATGAAGAGGGGGCCGTAGTGGCCGTAGTCGGCGGGCCACCACTCCTGGGAGGTGGTCATGACCTCGACCAGGTCCCGCTTGAGGGCGTCCAGGTCGAGGCCGGCGAACTCGGCGGCGTAGTCGAACCCGTCGTCCATGGGGTTCGAGACCGGCGTGTGCTGGTGGAGCACCGAGAGGTCGAGCTGGTTCGGCCACCAGTCCTGGTTGGACCGGGGGCGGCCCGACTTCTGGGTCGGTGCGTCGATTGCTGGGTTTTCGCTCTCGCTACCGGTCTCAGACATCGACGGTCCTCCTCATGGCGCCAGGAGCCGGGAACCTACCCCGAGGGTGCCGGGCGGCGGGAATGTCCGGCCTGAGCAGGGCGTTTGGACAAAGCCGACCCATGTGCCCGACAATCCGCCCTCGCCTGGTTGGCCCTCCCATCGCCTGGGTAGGGACGCGCGGGTGACCGCCGCTCAATTTTCCGTCATCGAGGATGTGATTTCACCCATGACCCTGTCCTGGCAACAGCACGCGGCGTGCCGCGGCCTGAGCACGGACATCTTCTATCCGGTCTCCGACGAGGACGCCGACGAGGCCAAGTCGGTCTGCGCCATCTGCCCCGTGCGCGAGTCCTGCCTCGAGTTCGCCCTGGCCCACCGTGAGCGTGAGGGCATCTGGGGCGGCGCGACCGAGCGCGAGCGGCGCCGCCTGGTGCGCCAGCGGAGGAAGTCCGCCTAGTTCACTACCCTCCGGGGATGGACTTCGAGCTCTCCCCGGAGCTGACCGAGCTGCAGGCCACCGTCCGGCGGTTGGCCCAGAACAAGGTCAAGCCGCGGGCCCGCGACATCGACGAGACCGGCGAGTACCCCCAGGACCTCTTCGAGCTGTTCCGCGACGCCGGCCTGCTCGGCCTCTGCATACCGGAGGCCTACGGCGGCTCCGGGGCCGGCATCCTCGGCCTCGCCATCGCCATCGAGGAGGTCGCCAAGTACTCCAACACCGCCGCCCTCATGCTGCTGCTCACCCGGCTGCCCACCGGTCCGGTGATGATCGCCGGCAGCGACACCCAGCAGCGCACGTACGTGGCTCCGGTGGCCGACGGATCACAGCGCGCCGCGTTCGCGCTGAGCGAGTCGCAGGCCGGCAGTGACGTGATGGGGATGCGCACACGGGCTGTGCGTGACGGCGACGACTGGATCCTCAACGGCACCAAGTCGTGGATGTCGGGCGTCGTGCAGGCCGATTGGTACTGCGTGTTCGCCAAGACCTCCGATGACGTGACGGCGCGCAAGCACGACTCGATCTCGTGCTTCATCGTCGAGCGTGCATGGGACGGTGTCGAGGTCGGCAACACCGACCGAAAGATGGGAGTCCGCGGCGTCGACACCGGCGAGCTCCTGCTACACGACGTACGGGTGCCGGCCGCCAACGTGGTCGGTGAGATCGGCGGGTTCCGCCTCGCCATGCTCGGCCTGAACGCCATGCGCCCCATCGTGGCGGCGCGCGGCATCGGCCTGGCCGAGGCGGCGCTCATGTACGCCACCGACTACGTGCAGCAGCGCGAGGCGTTCGGCAAGACGATCGCCGACTTCCAGGGGATCCAGTGGGAGATCGCCAGGATGGCGGTGGAGATCGAGGCCGCCCGGCTGCTCACCTACCGCGCCGCGTCCATGGCCGACGCCGGCAAGTTCACCAAGGAGTACGTGCCGTACCTGTCGATGGCGAAGTATCACGCCACCGAGGTGGCGGTGAAGGCATCGGGGCTGGCCGTGCAGCTCCTCGGAGCCGCCGGCTACATGAAGGACCACCCGACCGAGCTCTGGTACCGCGACGCCAAGCAGTTGACGATCGTCGAGGGCACGTCGCAGGTGCAGCTCGGCCTCATCGCCAGGGGCGTCCTCGATCGCGACCTGTGGTGGGACTAGGGGCCGACTGGCCCGAGCTGCTGACCCGGCTGCTGGCCCGGGAGGAGCTCAGCGCCGCCGACGCCGAGGCGGCCATGGCGGCGGTGTTGGCCGGAGAGGCCACGCCCGTCCAGGTCGCCGGCTTCCTGGTGGCGCTGCGGGCCAAGGGTGTCACGGCACGGGAGATGGGCGGGATGCTGGTCGCCATGCTGGCGGCCGCCGTCCCGCTGCCGCTCGACGCCGACGTGATCGACACATGTGGCACCGGCGGCAGCGAGCAGCGGCGGGAGGCGGCGTTCAACGTGTCGACCCTGGCTGCGCTGGTCGCGGCCGGCGCCGGCGCCAGGGTGTGCAAGCACGGCAACCGGAAGGCGTCGGCGACGAGTGGATCGGCCGACACGCTGGAGGCACTCGGCGTCGCCATCGACCTCGATGCCGACGGGGTGCGTCGGTGCGTGGACGAAGCTGGCATCGGGTTCTGCCTGGCGCCGCGCTTCCACCCCGGCATGCGCCACGCCGGCCCGGTGCGGCGCGAGCTCGGCGTGCGCACGGTGTTCAACTTCCTCGGCCCACTGGCGAATCCGGCCACGCCGCGCCGTCAGGTCGTCGGTGTGAGCGACCCGGCCATGGCCGAGACCGTGATCGGTGTCCTGAAGGCGCGTGGTGCGGTGCGGGCCATGGTGGTGTTCGGTCACGACGGGCTCGACGAGCTGACCACCACGACGGCCTCCACGGTCCATGAGCTGCGCGACGGCGACCTGCGCCGCTACGACGTGCAGCCCGCCGCGCTGGGCCTGGCGCCCGCCACCGCCGACGCCCTGCGGGGCGGCGACGCCGAGGTCAACGCCCGCCTGGCCACCGAGGTGCTGTCCGGCCGGCCGGGCGCCCACCGTGACATCGTCCTCCTCAACGCCGCCGCCGGCCTGGTCGTGGCCGGGCTGGCCGACGACCTCGGCGCCGGCCTGGCCGCGGCTTCCGCCGCCCTCGACGACGGCCGCGCCGCCGCCACCCTCGATGCCCTCGTCCGTGTGTCGCAGGAGGCCGCTGACGGGTAGGACCGTGAGCATGTCGCGACGCCTGCGTGCCGTACTCGCCATGCTCCTGCTCGGCCTCGGAGGGTTTTCCGCCGCCTGCAGCGACGACAACGAGAAGGGCGCACCCGGCGGCGAGCCGGTGCCCACTTCCACCAAACAGTCGACCACCACGGCCCTGCCCGGCAACAGTGACCCCAGCGTGCCCGGTGGCAGCGTCCCGCCCGATTCACCGAGCAGCACCCCGTAGCCCGCGCCAAGATGGCCCCCTCGTCGGATCAGGGGGGTCGTCATGCAGGCAGCGGTGCTCAACAGCATTCCGGGTGAGCTCGAGATCGAGGACATCACCATCGACACACCGGCGCCCCGCGAGGTGCTCGTGCGGGTGGCCGCCGCCGGCGTGTGCCACAGCGACCTCCACTTCGTCGAGGGGAAGTACCCGTATCCGACACCGTGCGTCCTCGGCCACGAGTCGGCCGGCGTGGTCGAGGCCGTCGGCGACCAGGTCACCTACGTCCAGCCGGGCGACCACGTCATCACGTGCCTGTCGGTGTTCTGCGGCGAGTGCGGCTACTGCCTCACCGGCCGCCCGTCGCTGTGCCAGAACCCGTCGACCCAGCGGCCGGCGGGCGCGCCGCCGCGCCTGAGTCGCGACGGCGCTCCGGTGCACCAGTTCATCTCCATGTCGTCGTTCGCCGAGCAGATGCTCGTGCACGAGCACGCGCTGGTGAAGGTCTCCAAGGACATCCCGCTCGACCGGGCCGCCCTCATCGGCTGCGGGGTGACCACGGGGCTGGGCGCCGTGTTCAACACGGCCCGGGTCCCGGCCACTTCCACCGTCGCCGTGGTGGGGTGCGGCGGCGTCGGACTCAACTGCGTGCAGGGGGCGGCACTGGCCGGCGCCAACCGCATCATCGCCGTCGACATGAACGAGACGAAGCTGAAGATGGCCGAGCAGTTCGGCGCCACCGACCTCGTCAACGCATCCGACGGCGACGCCGTCGCCCAGGTCCGCGAGCTGACCGACGGTGCCGGCGTCGAGTACTCCTTCGAGGCCATCGGGCTCAAGCAGACGACCGAGCAGGCCTTCGGGATGCTGGCCCGCGGCGGCACGGCCACGGTCATCGGGATGATCCCGATCGGCACGACCATCGAGCTGCACGGCTATGAGTTCCTGGCCGAGAAGAAGATCCAGGGCTCGACCATGGGCTCGAACCACTTCCGCGTCGACATGCCCCGCTACGTCGAGCTGTACCTCCAGGGCCGCCTCAAGCTCGACGAGCTGGTGTCGGCGCGCGTGCCGCTGTCGGAGGTCAACGGCGCCTTCGACACCATGCGTGCCGGCGAAGTGGCACGGACGGTCATCACGTTCTGAGCACTCCCTAGGCGACAGCCTTCTAGGAGGTCTCGAGCAACCCGTTCGCTGCGGCCGCCACAGCGACCATCCCGAGGTCCGCCGCCGTGGCCGACGCGTCCTGCAAGAGGGGCCGCGCGGCGATGGGGTCGTCGGCGGCGAGCAGCCGTCCGTACCAGAGGCGCGTCCGGGCGAGGTTGGGCGGCGAGGCGACGCGGCTCTCGAGGGCGATCGCCCTCCGGAAGTGCTCGGCCGCTTCGTCGGGCCGGCCCGAGGTCATCGCCAGCATGCCCAGGTACCGGTCCGCGGCGCCGAGACAGATCGCCCCTCCGGCGGACACCACGAGCCGACCGGCGTGACCTCGGAACAGCCCGAGGAGGACGGCGGCGTGCCCACCGGCGCCGAGGATCGCGGCGGCGCTCGAGAGCGCCATCAGCGACCCGGTCCAGGTCTGGTCGCGAGGGACGCCGGCGAATCCGTCGACACTCAGGGCGTCGAGCTCGGCGCGGGCAGCCTCGTGGTTCCCGAGCTCGGCGCGGAACAGGCAGAGCGCGGCCCGGTAGACGACGACACCCGGGCTCTGCGCCGCTCCGACCTCGAGCACCGGCTCGAAGGCGGCGAAGGCCCCCCGCTCGTGGTGCAACAGCATCGCCTGGGCGAAGTAGACGTTCATGGCGTTGATGTCGCCGCCCGCCACGTCGAGAGCCTCCTGCGCGAGCGCTTCGCCCTCGTCGAAGCGGCCGGCCATGATCGCCCGCATCCCGGTCAACGCCGTCGCCCACGACTGCATGTAGCCCGACCTGAGGTCCTCGCCGACGTGACCGAGGCGCTCGATCCCCATGTCCACGCCCGCCAGGTCACCGGCTTCGAGCCGATGTGCAGTTCGCATGATGAAGCCCTCGGCCAGGCCCGTGCCGTCTCGTACCCGGGTCGCGTGCTCGAGCAGCTCGTCGATGGCGGAGAGCCGTACGTCCATGTCGTCGCCGGCCCAGAGCGCGGCAGCGCGCGCCACGAGGGCCGTGCCAAGCGCCCGGTCGTCGCCGACCTGCCGCGCCACGCTGACTGCTTCCTCCGCGGCGGGAAGGCACCGGACCCCACCACCCGCCCCCTCGACCTCATGCCACACCTGGGCGGCGAGGACCCGAGCGCGTGCCACGCTGGCGGCGTCGCCGAGGGCGGCCAGGGCCCGCTGCGCGAGGCGGGGCCCGACCTCATTGGGCACGGCGACGGCTACCGGCCCGCCGCTCAGGTGCAGGACAGCGGCCTCCGCGAGCCCGTTCGCATCACCAGCGCGCTCGGCGGCCGCCGCGGCACGCTCGGCGGCGTCGTGAGCTCGCGAGCGGTCGTGCAGACCCCAGTGGGCACGGCTTTCGGCGAGATACAGCTCACACAGCAGCCGATCGTCGGCCGCGCCCGGCGACGACGCCCTCGCGGCAGCGGCCCCGCTGACGTGGGCGAGAGCTTCCTCATATGCAAGACGGTCGACGGCGCGACGAGCCGCGACCGCACCCCACTCGATCGCCTTGTCGCCCCCCGCCACCGCCGCTGCCCCCGCGTGGTGGAACGCCAGGGCTTCGGCGTGGCGCTCCGGTGCCGGCATGCCCTCGAGCGCGGCGGCGACACGTTGATGGGTACGCCCGCGCCTGACGTTCGTAAGACCTTCCAGGGCCGCCTGACGGACGAGGGCGTGGGCGAATGCGTACCCGTCGGCGAGCTCGACCAGGAGGCCGGCCTGGACGGCGTCGTCGAGCACGTCCACCAGCTCGCCCGCGTCGGCCACGGCCTCGAGCAGCCCGGCCGAGAAGGACGGCCCGATGACGGCTCCGACGGTCAGGGCGTGCACGCCCCGGTCCCCGAGGCGGGTGAGGCGCTGTTCGAGGACGTCCCGGATGCTGGCCGGAAGCGGAAGCTCGCCCCCGGTCGCCGCGTCGCTCGTCCAGCGCCCCTCCACCTGGTAGAGCGCGCCGGACTCGGCCAGATGGTCCAGCATGGCGCCGAGGAAGAACGGGTTCCCCGACGTCTCCCGCTGGAGTCGCTCGGCCAGCTCCAGGCCGTGCTCGTCGAGGTCGTGCCCGGCGGCGGCCTCGAGGACCTCGGCGACGTGGGCCGTGGCGAGCCCGCGCAGCGCGATCCGGTCGACATGGGGCTCGCGGCGCAGATCGGCGAGCGTGTCTGCCAGCGGGTGGCGCCGATCGACCTCCGTGTCCCGGTAGGTCCCGACGATCAGCAGCGCCGAGTCGACCGTCGAGCGCACCAGGTGGCGTAGGAGCAGGACCGTCGGCCGTGTGGCCCAGTGGAGGTCGTCGAGGACGAGCAGCACGGGGACGTCGCGACTGATCCCGGCCAGCAACTCCTCCACGGCCCGAAAGAGCGCGTACCGCTCGGTGTCGGGATCGGCCGAGAGCGGAGGGCCCAGCTCCGGCAGGCGCTGATCGAGCGCCGGCACCAGACGCACGAGCTCGGCCGCGCCGTGGCCGGCGTGGCGGCGCAGCACATCGGCCGGGCAGAGGTCGATGTAGGACCGGATCGCCTCGACGAACGGCTGGTAGGGCACGGCCAGGTCGGCGTCGCACCGGCCGTAGAGGACCACGGCGCCGTCGGCCGCCGCGGAGTTGGCGAGGAGGCTGGCCAGGCGGGTCTTGCCGATACCTGGCTCGCCGCCGATGAGCACGGCACCGCGCGTTCCTGCGGACGCGTCCTTCCACTGCCGCTGGAGTATCTCGATTTCGCTCGTGCGTCCCACGAACACCTCGTGCAGCCCGCTCGCCAATTGCGGCGGCACCTGACCGGCGACCGTCCCTGTCGGTTGGTGGACGTCCCCGTCGTCGGCATCGCCATGAGCGGGACCGAGCGCGAAGACCTGCTCTTCGCGTGCCAGCCCGCGCAGCTGACGCCGTCCGGCATCGACGAGGACGGCCCCGTCTCCAAGCCGGTCGCGCACGAGCTCGGCCGTCGCGTTCGAGACCAGTACCTGGCCCCCGGTGGCGAGCGAGCGGATGCGGGCGGCGCGGTTGATGGCCGGGCCGAAGTAGTCACCACCCCGCTCAGAGGCTTCGCCCGAGTGGATGGCGACCCGGACCCGCACCGGGAGGTTGCCGGGCCACTCCGTCGACGCGACCTCGTCCACCAGTGATCGAGCCGTCGTCACCGCGTCGGATGCTCGGCGGAAGACCGACAGAGTGGCGTCGCCCTCCCCTCCCGCCTTCAGCAGCACGCCGTCGCCCTCGCGAACGAGTCGACGCACGAGCGCGTCGTGCACCTCGACGGCGGAGGCCATCGCGTCCGGGGCACTGTCCCAGAGCCCGACCGAACGCTCCACGTCCGTGAGCATGAAGGTCACGACCCCCGACGGAAGGGCCGCCTGGCCCGGCTCGTCCGCCACCGCCGCAAATGTACAGCCGCGTCGTGGCGATCAGGAGAGGCGACGAGCGGGCGGGTCGAACGCCGGCAGGCGGGGGAGCGCGCTGCTCCATCCGTTGTCGCACTCCACGACGCGGACCCGCGCCGCCTTCTGCTCGAGCCAGCCGGCCACGACCGACAGCTCGTCGGCCATGTCCAACGGCAGCGGCCCCAACCCCTCGGTTCCTGTGGCGGTTTTCCACGCCACGGGTGGCAGACCGTCGCGGGAAACGTGGGTACCAGGGGGCTCGAGTCCCTCCAGGCGGCCGGACTCCAGGACGGCGGGGCCGTGGCCGTCGATGTCGAGGCGGAGGCGGCCGGCCCCGCGTAGGCCGTCGAGGCGACGTTGGCGGCTGATGGCCCGCACCAGGGCCGAGGCCCGGTCGCGCATGTCGGCCGCCTCCTCGAAGCGGCGGGCGGCCGACAGCAGGCTCATGCGCCGCTTCAGCGGCTCGAGCAGGAGGTCGGGCTCGCATGTCAGGCCCCGCACGACCTGGGTGACGATGGCGGCGTACTCCTCCTCGCCGGTGATGCCCGCGCACGGGCAGGCCGCGACACCCAGTTGGGCCGGCGTGCACACCGTGTCGATGGGCTCGCGACCCGGCCGCTTGGTGCACCGCCGGATCGGTGAGGCCATCTCGATGGCGTCGGCCACGTGGCGGGCCATCGCCGTCGACGGCAGGGGCCCGAGGTAGAGGCAGCCGTCGCCGTCCTTCGCCCTGCGCACGACCGACAGCCGGGGGAATCGCTCGTTCAGGGTCAGCTTGAGGTACGCGCCCTGCCGCCAGCGGGTGCCGTGGCGGTTGAAGCGTGGGAGCAGCTGGTGGATGAGGCGGATCTCGAGCACGGCCGCCTCCAGCTCGCCCTTGCACTCGATGTGGTCGATGGAGTGGAGCTCGCGCAGCAGCGAGCCGATCTTCCGCCGGTCGTCACCGGTGAAGTACGAGCGCACCCTGCGCCGCAGGTCGGTGGCCTTTCCGACGTAGAGCACGCGCCCACCTCGGTCGCGGAACAGGTAGACGCCGGGCGTGCGCGGCAGGCGGGCCGTCAGCCGCAGCTTGTCGGCCTGCGGGTGGCCGGCGACGGTTGGCAGGGCCAGCAGGTCGTCGAGGCCGGTGACGCCGAGTGCCGTCACCCGCTCGAGCAGGCAGTGGAGCAGCTCGCCGGTGGCCAGCGCGTCGTCGAGGGCTCGGTGGGTCGGCCGGTGCGACAGCCGGAACTGGCGGGCGAGGGTCTCGAGCTTGCAGTTCGGCACCTCGTCGCGCACGAGGCGCCGGGCCAGCCCGCAGGTGTCGACCGACCGGTTGGCCAGCTTCGGGCGGCCGGTGCGCAGCAGGGCCGCGCCCATGAAGGCCAGGTCGAATCGCACGTTGTGGCCGACGAGCACGGCGTCGCCCACGAACTCGAGGAACGCGGGCAGCACCTCGGAGATGGGCGGCGCAGGCAGCACCATGGACTCTGTGATGCCGGTGAGATAGGTGATCGTCGGCGGTATCGGCATGCCGGGGTTCACCAGCGTCTGGAACGTGCCGAGGCACGCGCCGCCCCGGAGCTTCACCGCGCCCACCTCGGTGATGGCGTCGGCCGACGGCGAGCCGCCCGTCGTCTCCACGTCGAACACCACGAACGTCACGTCGCAGAGCGGCGTGCCCAGGTCGTCGAAGGATCGCTGCACGGCGCCAGTCTGGCGAGGGGGTGTGACAGGAGCGAACACACGTTCGACTCTATGCTCTGCACCCGTGATCCACCGGTATCGCTGCGGGGGCTGCGGGAACCTCACGCGCTTCGACGTCGTCACCACGCGCCGCACCCGTGCCTTCCACCACTACACGGTCGGCGGCGAGCTGCAGATCGAGGAGGAGGACGTCCTCGACGACGTCGTCGAATCCGTCAGCTGCCGCTGGTGCGGCGCCACGACCGGGATCGAGGAGCTCCCCGCCGACGGGTGACTGTCACACCCGGTCGTCACGATGGGGGCATGCATGGTCCTGACGAGCCGCTGACGATCAGTTGTGACGACTGCGTGATGCAGCACACCGACACCTGCGACGACTGCGTGGTGAGCTTCATCTGCGGCCGGGAGCCCGACGACGCCGTGATCATCGACGCCGACGAGGCCAGGGCGGTACGGCTGCTGGCCGGCGCGGGGCTCGTCCCCGAGCTGCGCCTGGTGCCCAAGCCGTCGGCGGGGTCCGCGTAGGCGTCCGGGCGCCGGTGCTACCTTCGCCCCTGGACGGCCCGAACGTCGGGCCACCCTCGGCCGGGGGCGCGCGTGCAACAGCTCCACCTCGTGGGGTTCACCACCGACAACGAGGGGCTCATCTTCAGCCCCCGCAAGGGCTCCAAGTCCGGCGGCTTCGTCGTCCCCATCGACAAGCGCCTGCTGGCCAAGATCGACGAGGCGCAGCGGCGTCGTGACGGCGGCGGCGACGGCCGGGCCCGGCGCCCTTCGGTCGAGAGCGTGCTCAGCCCGCGCGAGATGCAGGCCCGTCTGCGGTCGGGACGCTCGGTGGCCCAGGTCGCCCGTGAGGCGGGGGTCGACGAGGAATGGGTCGAGCGCTTCGCCGCCCCGATCGTGGCCGAGCACGCCCAGGTCATCGACCGGGCCCGCAACCTGTTCTTCTCCAAGTCCCGCCTCGGCCCGTCGGCCCAGCCGCTGGGCGAGTCGGTGCGCTGGAACATCTACGACAAGGGCGTGCTGCTGCCCGACGACATCTTCGACGGGTCGTGGACCGCGTTCCACCTCCGCGAGGGCGACTGGGTCGTGCGGTTCGCCTTCGTCAATCGCAAGAAGCTGCAGCACGCCGAGTGGGAGGTCGACGTGCGCTCCGGGGTCGTCACCGCCCGCAACCGGTTGGCCGCCGACCTGGGCTACGTCGAGCCTGGCCGTCGCCGCCGCAAGATGCCCAAGGTGTCGGAGACCCCCCCGCCGCCGCCCAAGCCCCGGGCCGCGGTGAAGAAGCGGCGCCCGGCCGCGACGTCGACGGCCGGCCGCCGTCCCGCGACCAGGAAGGCAACGGCGCGGAAGACCGCGACGGCCAAGAGGGCGCCGACCAAGAAGACGACCGCGACGAAGGCCACGGCGAAGAAGACGATGCCGGCCAAGAAGACGATGCCGGCCAAGAAGGCCACGGCCAGGAAGACGACGGCCCGCAAGGCCACCACCAAGCGGCCGGCCAAGAAGCGTCCAGCCGCGGCCAGGGCGACCACGGCGTCAGGGCGCACGTCGGTCACGCTCCCTCCCGCGGCGCGCATGGCCCCGCTGCCGCCCCGCTTCACCCCGGAGCCGACCCCAGAGCGATCGCGGGCGGAAAAGCGTACGCACAGCGGGAGTTTTTCCACCCACCAGATGGCGCCGACGGAGCGGCCGGCGGGGCCGCGGCCGACGGTGCGGGTCGTGGCCGCCGACGCCGAGAGCAGCAACCCCGCCGCGACCGTCGACGGCGAGCGGTACCAGGAGGAGCGGGAGCGGCGCCTGCCGACGCCGGCGCCCGCCGAGCCGGAGGTCGAGCTGATCCGGCTGCCGCGTCCGCAGTCGGCATCGGCGGGGGGATCGTCCGCCGCCCCGGTCGAGCGCAGCCGGCGCCGGCGCCCGCTGCGCGCCCGCTGACCGCGACCCTCACCGCCCTCGCCGAGGAGCTCGTCGCCCTCGGCCGTGACGCCGGGCTCGACGCCGTCGGGATCGCACCGGCCCAGCCCTTCCTCTCCACCCGTCGCATCATCACCGAGCGCCGCGACGCGGGGCTCGACGGCGGCATGCAGTTCACCTACCGCAACCCGGAGCGGGCGACCGACCCCGATCGCGCGCTGCCGGGAGCACAGGCCCTCGTCGTCGGGGCCCGCCGCTACAAGCGCGCCGACGTGGCGCCGCCCACCCCCGGCCCCATGGGGTCGGTGGCGCGCTACTCCTGGCACGACCACTACGCCGACCTCCGCGCCGCGCTGTCCTCCATCGCCGACAGAGTCGTCGCCGACGGCTTCACGGCCAGGGTGCTGGCCGACGACAACGCCCTCGTCGACCGCGAGGCCGCCTACCGCGCCGGTCTCGGCTGGTACGGCAAGAACACCAACCTCCTGCTCCCCGGTCGCGGCTCGTGGTTCGTGCTCGGCGCCGTCGTCACCGACGCACCGTTGCCGACGGCGGCATCGCTGCCCGACGGGTGCGGTACGTGCGACCGCTGCCTGCCGGCCTGCCCCACCGGTGCCCTCATCGCGCCCGGTGTGCTCGATGCGCGCCGTTGCCTGGCCTGGTTGCTGCAGGCGCCCGGGGTGTTCCCGCGGCAATGGCGCGATGCGCTCGGCGACCGCCTGTACGGGTGCGACGACTGCCAGGACGCGTGCCCGGCCAACCGGCTCGACGAGCGCCGCGAGCCGTCACCCCCGGCGGACGCGGCGGACGAGCCGTGGGTGCCGCTGCTCGAGATCCTCAGCTGCGACGAGGCCACGCTG
This sequence comes from Acidimicrobiales bacterium, assembly GCA_035526015.1. Lineage (GTDB taxonomy): Bacteria > Actinomycetota > Acidimicrobiia > Acidimicrobiales > DATLDH01 > DATLDH01. Next base: position 10,739 of record DATLDH010000059.1, on the reverse strand, counting down.
CTCGAGCGCTGGGGCCGTTGGTACATCGCCGAGCGCCGGCCCGCCTACCTCCTGCGCAACGCGTTGCTGGCGTTGGCCAACGTGGGCAACGGGGAGGACCCGGCCGTGGCCCACGCCATCACCGACGCGCTGGGACATCCCGACGGGCTCGTGCGGGCCCACGCCGTGTGGGCGGCGGCGCGCCTCGGGCTCACCCGTCTCCTCCACCTCGTCGCCGACGACGCCGACCCGGCCGTGCGAGACGAGCTGGACGCGCTCCCCGCGGCGCGCCGGTGACCGTCCTCCTCGTCGCCAACGACTTCCCCCCCAAGCACGGCGGCATCCAGAGCTACCTGTGGGAGCTGGCGCGCCGGCAGCCGGCCGGCGAGCTCGTCGTCATGACGACGCCGCATCCCGACGCCACCGCCTTCGACGCCGCCCAACCGTTCCGCGTCGAGCGGGTGAAGGAGGGCGTCATGTGGCCGACTCCCGCCCTGGCCCGGCGGATCAACGGGTTGGCGCGCGACGCCGGCGCCCGGCTCGTGGTGCTCGACCCGCCCATTCCGCTCGGGTTGCTCCACGGACGGCTCGACCTCCCCTATGCGGTGATCCTCCACGGCGGCGTCGTGGGCCAGGCGCGGCCGCCTGTCGCGCGCCAGCTACTGGCGCGCGTGCTGCGCGGCGCAGTGCACATCGTCACCGCGGGTGGGTTCCCGGCCGCCGAGGCGCGGCGTGCCGCCGGCGACTCGCTGCCGCCGGTGACGGTGGTTGCGCCCGGCATCGACGTCGACCGCTTCCACCCGCTCGACGACGAGGCGCGTGCCGCCGCCCGCGCCCGCTTCGGCATCCCGACCGACGCGCGCGTCGTCGCCAACGTCAACCGCCTCGTGCCGCGCAAGGGCTTCGACGTCCTGCTGGAGGCGGGTGCCCGCCTGGCGACCACCCGCCCCGACCTCGTCCTCGCCTTCGGCGGTGCCGGCCGCGACCGCCAACGGCTCGACAAGCTGGCGGCACGCACCGGTGCGCCGGTCCGCATGCTGGGGCGCATCCCCGACGACGACCTCCCCGCCTTCCACGCCATGGCCGACGTGTTCGCCACCCCGTGCCGCAACCGGTGGGGCGGGCTCGAGCAGGAGGGGTTCGGTGTGGTGTTCCTGGAGGCGGCGGCGTCGGGCGTGCCGCAGGTCGCCGGCGCCAGCGGGGGAGCGCACGAGGCAGTGGAGGACGGCGTCACCGGGCTGGTGGTCGATCGTCCCCGTGACCCCGCCGCCGTCGCCCGCGCCATCGCCAAGCTCCTCGACGACGCCGACCTTCGTCGCCGGATGGGCGCCGCCGCGCGCGGACGCGCGGTGGCCGAGTTCTCCTGGGATGGTCAGGCGGCGAAGTTCACCGGGGCACTGGCGGGGGTGGGGCGATGAGTACGCTCACGCCCCATGCGCTGGCTGGTGCTCCTGTTCGGCATGGAGCTGCCCGCCGCCATGGCTTTCGTCGACTGCTCGGGCCGCCCCGCTGACGACTTCGCCGGCGGGCCCGACGACCGGCGCTCGTGGCGGAGCTGGTTGATCGTGGCCATGGTCACCGCGCCGCTGCTGGTGGGCAACCTGATCGTGCTGGGCTACTACTCCGGTGTGGTGCGGCGCGCCTCGCCGACGCGCTTCTGAGATGACGGCGCTTCTGACGTGACGGAGCAGACGACGCAGCAGATGGTGATCGCGGCGACGCCCGAGCAGTGCTGGGCCGTCGTCACCGACTTCGCCCACTACCCGGCGTGGGCCGGCGACCTGAAGTCGGTGGTCGTCCACGAGCGCGACGACCGGGGGAGAGGACTGGAGGTCACGTTCCGCGCCGCCGCCTTCGGCCGCAGCACGAGCTACACGCTGCGCTACGACTACGCCGAGGCGCCGCGTGTGCTGTCGTGGGTGTCGACGGCGGGCGACATCACCTCACGCATCGACGGCACGTACGTGTTCGAGGAGCAGGCCGGCACGACGCTGGTCACCTACCACCTGGCCGTCGACCTGCGGCTGCCCGTGCCGAGCTTCATCAAGCGGCGGGCGGAGGGCCGCATCATCCATACGGCCCTCCGCGACCTGAAGGCGAGAGTCGAAGGGGCCTAGGCGGCGCTCGTCGCCTTCCCCTGCTCCGACGAGCTGGTGTCGATGGCGGTCTGGCCGGCGCCGGCCGATGCGCCGGTCCCGACCTGGACCTTCACCTTGGTGGGCTCCTTCACCTTGGGGTGCGGCACCCGGATCTCGAGCACACCCAGGTCGTAGCCGGCCTCGATGCCCTCGGCGTCGGTGCCCTCGGGGAGCAGGACCTGGCGCTCGAAGCTGCCGAAGGTGCGCTCCCGGCGGACGAAGCTGCCCTGCTCGGCCTGGCTCTCGTCGGCCCGGGTGCCCCTGACCACGAGCACGCCCTCGGTGACGGAGATGTCGACCTGGTCGGGCGCGACGCCGGGGAGCTCCAGCCGCACGATCAGGTGACCGTCGCGGTGGAAGGCGTCGAGGGCCGGCGCCCAGGTCTGGGTCTGGCTCTGGGACGGGCGGGCCGAGCGGTCGAGCATGGTGCCCACCTGGGCCTCCAGCGCCGCCAGCTCACGCCACGGATCCCACCTACGAGTCGGCATGGTGCGTACCTCCCGAATCCTCACGTTTCCCTTTCCCGGTGCCCCCTGACGGCACCAATCGGCGCATTGAGTATATGACCATCAGGTTTCGTGATGCAAGGGTGAGTAAGTAGCCGTCGCAGGGTGATGCCTACGATGCCGGCGTGGCGCTGGCCGTGGGAGTCGACCTGGGCGGCACCAAATGCCTGGGCGTCGCCCTCGACGAGGCCGGCGCCGTCGTGGCCGAGCACCGCCTGCCCACCCCGACCGGTGGGCCCGCCATCCTCGACACCCTGGCGGCGGTGGCCGCGGCCGTGGCTGCCGGCGGCGAGGTGGCGACGCTCGGGGTCGGTGCGCCCGGGCTGGTCGACGGCGACGGGGTGCTCCATGCCGGGGCCAACCTCCCCGGCGTGACCATGCTGGCGGTGGCCACCGAACTGGGGGCCCGCATCCCCGGCGCGGCCGTGCGGGTGGAGAACGACGCCAGCTGCGCGGCGTGGGGCGAGTACGTCCTGGGGGCGGCCCGGGGATCCCACACCGCCGTCGTCGTGACGCAGGGCACCGGCATCGGCGGCGGCATCCTGAGCGGCGGCCGCCTGTTCCGTGGTGCCCACGGCTTCGGCGGCGAGATCGGCCACATGGTCGTGTGCCCCGACGGCCCGCCCTGCCCCTGCGGCAAGCGCGGGTGCTGGGAGCGCTATGCGGCGGGGAGCGCCCTCGGGCACCGCGGCCGTGAGGCGGCGGCCGCCGGCCGGGGGGCCGCCATCCTCGAGCTCGCCGGCGGCGACGCCGCCGCGGTGCGGGGCGAGCACGTGACGGCCGCGGCCGCGGCCGGTGATGCCGAGGCGATGGAGCTGGTGGCGCAGTTCGCCTGGTGGGTCGCGCTGGGGCTCGGCAACCTCACCGAGCTGGTCGACCCCGACGTCATCGTCCTCGGTGGCGGGCTGGTCGAGGCGGGCGACACCGTGCTCGGCCCGACGCGCGCCGCGTTCCGAGAGCTGGTGCAGGGATGGGCCCACCGGCCCGAGGTGCGTCTGGTGCCGGCCGAGCTGGGAGAGCGGGCCGGTGCCATCGGCGCGGCTGACCTCGCCCGCCAGCCGGCCGACGTCGGCCCGGGCGCGTGAAGCTCGGCGTCGTCCTCCCGCAGTTCCGGGACACCGGCGACGCGGCGCTGACCTCGGCGCGCGAGGCGGAGAACCTCGGGCTCGACGGCGTGTTCGTGTTCGACCACCTGTGGCCCATCGGCGCGCCGGAGCGGCCGGCCCTGCACGGCACCACGCTGCTGGGGGCGGTGGCGGCGTGCACCGAGCGCATCACCATCGGCACGTTGGTGGCCCGGGTGTCTTTGCTCGACGACGAGGTCCTGGCGCGGCAGTTCACGACCCTGCGGGAGATGGCCGGCGACCGGGTGATCGCCGGCATCGGCACCGGCGACAAGCTGAGCGAGCCGGAGAACCTCGCCTACGGCGTGCCGTTCCCGTCCGCGGCCGACCGACTGGCGCAGCTCGCCGACTGCTGCCGGCTGCTGCGGACCGAGGGGCTTCCGGTGTGGGTCGGCGGCCTCTCGCCGCGCACGATCGCCGTCGCCGGGCGCGAGGCCGACGGCCTGAACATGTGGGCCGTCGGGCGCGATGGCCTGACCGATGCCGTCGACATGCTCGTGCGCGACGTCGGCGGCCGCGACTTCACGCTGAGCTGGGGCGGCGGTGTGCTGGTGGCGCGCAACGAGGAGCTGGCGGCCGGCCGTCTGAAGCGAACCGGCACGCGGCCAGGCCTGGTGCACGGCACCGTCGAGTCGGTCGCCACCCACTTCCGCGACCTCGGTGACGCCGGTGCCGAGTGGATCATCTGCGCGCCGCTGGACTGGAGCGTCCCGGTCGAGGAGCTGGAATTACTGGCTGAGCTGGCCGAGGCCCTCCGGTAGCCTCGCAACGCATGGAGTTCCGACGCATCACCGGCCTGCCGCCCTATGTCTTCACGATCATCAACGACCTGAAGATCGAGGCACGGCGGGCAGGGCGCGACGTCATCGACCTGGGGTTCGGCAACCCCGACATCCCGTCGCCCGACATCGCCGTGGAGAAGCTGTCGGAGGCGGCCCACAACTCGCGCAACCACCGGTACTCGTCTTCCAAGGGAATCCCCAAGCTGCGCGCCGCCGTGGCCGACCTCTACCTGCGGAAGTTCGGCGTCGAGCTCGATCCCGATACCGAGGTCGTGACGACGATCGGCGCCAAGGAAGGGCTGTCACACCTCATGTGGGTGCTCGTGCAGCCCGGCGACACCGCCCTGGTGCCGTCGCCGTCGTATCCCATCCACATCTACGCGCCGCTGTTCGCCGGCGCCGACGTGCGCCAGGTGCGGCTCGGACCCGACCAGGACTTCTTCGCCAACCTCATGGAGGCCTGGGAGAACGCGTGGCCCAAGCCGCGCGTCATCGTGCTGTCGTTCCCGCACAATCCGACCACGACGTGCGTCGACCTCGACTGGATGACGCGCATCGTGGAGTTCGCCCGCGCCCACGACGTGGTGCTCGTGCACGACTTCGCCTACTCCGACACCTCCTTCGACGGCTATCAGCCGCCGTCGATCCTGCAGGTGCCCGGCGCCAAGGAGGTCTCGGTCGAGCTGTACACACTGACCAAGTCGTTCTCCATGGCGGGCTGGCGGGTGGCGTTCATGGTGGGCAACGCCGAGCTGGTGGGCGCACTCGCCAAGCTGAAGAGCTACCTCGACTACGGGACGTTCCAACCCATCCAGATCGCCGCCACCGTGACCATGAACGAGGCGTCGGAGTACCCGAAGGTCGTCAACGAGATCTACCAGTCGCGGCGTGACGTGCTGTGCGACGGGTTGGCGCGCATCGGCTGGGAGATCGAGAAGCCCATGGGCACCATGTTCGTGTGGGCGCCCATCCCCGAGCCGTACATGGAGATGGGGTCACTCGAGTTCTCCAAGCTGCTCATTGCGGAGGGCAACGTGGCGACGTCACCGGGTATGGGCTTCGGCAACGGCGGTGAGGGCTTCGTCCGCTTCGCCCTCATCGAGAACGAGCAGCGCATCACCCAGGGCATCCGCTCGTTGCGGAAGGCCCTCACCAAGCTCGGCTGATCTGAGGTCGTGCGGTGACCATGGCCGCGCGTCCGTTGGCGGCGGTTCAGCTGCTCGACGTGCCGATTCTCGAGGCAATAGCCCGGCTGCCGACCGGGTCATTGCCTCGGGAATGAGGAATTCAGGAGGAGGCGGGTTCGCCCAGCAGGCCCGTGAGGCAGAAGGCGACGGCGGCGTCGGCCACGTCGTCGGCGGGCTCGCCCCGGTCGATGACGAAGGTGCGGGCCAGATGGTTGATGACGCCGAGCATGGCGTGGGTCAGCATCTCCGGGTCGGCGTCGCGGATGCGTCCGGCGACGACGCCCTCCTTCACGTGGCGGGCGACGTCGGCGACGGCGACCTGCTGGCCCTGGCGGAGGGCGTCGGTGAAGCGCTGCTCGGTGGCGGCCTGGGCGAACAGCGTGACGAGATGCCGGTGCTGGGCCAGCCAGGCGAGGGTGGCGCGGATGCCGAGCTCGATGCGGCGGACGGGGTCGGGCTCGTCGCCGATGGCCTGTTGCTGGCGCCGGCGCAGCTCGGTCTGGGACTCGCGGAGGATCTCGAGCATGAGCTCCTCCTTCGACGAGAAGTACCAGTAGAAGACGCCCTTGCCGACGCTCATGCCTTCGACGATCTCGGCCACCGACGTGGGGTGGTAGCCGTTCTCGGCGAAGCGCCGGGCGGCGAAGTCCATGAGCTGACGCCGCCGGTCGGCGCCTCGCGGTGTGAGGCGTCGGTTCATGGTGGGGCGACCGTAGGCAGTACTTGACCGGATGGTCAAGAGCCGTGCGACGGACGTCACCTCTAGACTCCGGGCGTGGCGTACTGGGTGCTCAAGGCGATCCTCACACCCGTGCTCCGTTTCTTCTTCCGCGTGAAGGTCGAGGGGATCGAGCACATCCCGAAGACGGGGCCGTGCATCCTCGCCAGCAATCACGTGTCGTTCTGCGACTCGATCTTCCTGCCCATGGTGCTGAAGCGCCGGGTCACCTTCGTGGCCAAGGCCGAGTACTTCGAGCAGAAGAAGACGGCCTGGTTCTTCCGGGCCGTCGGCCAAATCCCAATCAAGCGCGAGGGCGGTTCGGCTTCCCAGCGCGCGCTGGCCTCGGCCCGCGAAGTGCTGGAGAAGGGCGGCCTGTTCGGGATCTACCCCGAAGGCACGCGTTCGCCCGACGGCCGCCTCTACAAGGGACACACCGGTGTGGCCCGCCTCGCCCTGCAGACCGGTGCGCCCATCTGCGCCACCGCCATGATCGGCACCGCGGAAGCCCAGCCCATCGGCCAGGCCTTCCCCAAGCTGTTCATGCCGATCACGATCCGGATCTCCAAGCCCATGGACTTCAGCCGCCACGCCGGCCACGCCGACGATCCCAACCGGCTGCGGCAGATCACCGACGAGGTCATGTTCGAGCTGCGTGAGCTGTCGGGTCAGGAGTACGTCTCGCACTACGCCAAGCGCAAGGACCTGGCCGAGGCCGGAGCGCCCGACCCGACCGTGCTGCACTCGGCCCTCGACATCCGTGACGCCAACGGCACCTCTGCGCCTGCCGAGCTCGCCAGCGCGTAACGCCGTTCACGAAACCGACACAGATTCGAGACGGTATGTTCACCGGCGCCACGTAGCCTCCCGACGGTGAAGCGCTTCGTCGTGCGCGTGTGGATCCCGGACCGTCCTGGCGCCCTCGGTGCCGTGGCCAGCCGCATCGGGGCGGTGCGGGGCGACCTGGTCGGCATCGACATCCTCGAGCGGGGCGGCGGCCGTGCCATCGACGAGCTGGTGGTCGAGCTGGCCGATGGCGACCTCGTCCCGTTGCTACTGGCCGAGATGGGCCAGGTCGACGGCGTCGACGTCGAAGAGATCCACGAGGTGGGAGAATGGAGCCACGATCCGCGCCTCGACGCGCTGGAGACGGCGTCGGTCCTCGTCAGTCAGTCGACGGGCGAAGGCCTGTTGACCGCCCTCGTCGAGCACGCCGCCCGCGACTTCGAAGCCGAGTGGGCCACCGCGATCGATCCGGCCGTGCCACGCGCGCTGGCGACCGTCGGCAACCCCCCGACCGAGTCCTGGCTTGCGGCGTTCGTGGCCGGCACGAGGAGCTCGGAGCGGATGACGGCCCAGGAGTGCGGTCCCGACGACGTGGCCTGCGCCCTGTTCGACGGGGCGGGCCTCGCTCTCGTGCTCGGCCGCAAGGGCCGCCCGTTCCGGGCCCGGGAGCGGCGCCAGCTGGCCGCGCTCGCCCGCATCGCCGACGCCCGCTTGGCCCAGCTGACCTAGTCGGCCCAGCCCCGCGAGCGTTCGACGGCGGCCAGCCACTGCGCGTGCTTCTGGTTGGCCGCGCCGGACCCGACCTTCGGCAGGAACTCGGCTTCCAGCGTCCAGTGCTGGGACAGCTCGTCGAGTGACGACCACACGCCGGTGCCGAGGCCGGCCAGGTAGGCGGCGCCGAGCGCGGTCGTCTCCTGCACGGTGGGCCGCTGCACCGGGGCCTGCAGCTGGTCGGCTTGGAGCTGCAAAAGGAGGTCCATCACCGACGCGCCACCGTCGACGCGGAGCGCGCTGACACCCGCACCCGCGACCGACGACATGGCCTCGACCACGTCACGGGTTTGGTACGCCATCGCCTCCACCGCGGCGCGCGCCAGGTGGGCCCGTCCGGTGCCGCGTGTGAGCCCGATCACCGTGCCGCGCGCGTACGGGTCCCACCACGGGCTGCCGAGGCCGGTGAGGGCGGGCACGAAGTACACGCCCTCGTTGTCTCCGACGCTCGCGGCCAGCGGGCCCATCTCGGCCGCGTCGGTGATGAGCCCGAGGCCGTCGCGGAGCCACTGGATGGCGGCGCCGGTGACGAAGATGGCGCCCTCGAGGCAGTACGTGAACTCGGCCGGCGACTCGAGCTGCCACGCCACGCTCGTGAGGAGGCCCTCCACCGGTGGGGGACACGTCGGTCCGGCGTTCATGACGACGAAGCTGCCCGTGCCGTAGGTGTTCTTGGTCATCCCGGTGGCGAAGCAGGCCTGGCCGAACAGCGCCGCCTGCTGATCCCCGGCGATACCGGCCACCGGGACACCGGCCGGCACGGGCAGCGCGTCGGCGGTCACGCCGAGCCGGCCGCTCGAGGGCACGACCTCGGGCAGGCACGACATGGGCACGCCGAACAGCGCCGCCATCTCCTCCGACCAGCGCCGCGCCCGGATGTCGTAGAGCAACGTGCGGCTGGCGTTGGACGGGTCGGTGCCGTGCACAGCGCCGCCGGTGAGGTTCCACAGCACCCAGCTGTCGACGGTGCCGAAGGCGAGGCCGGCCCCGGCCGCCACACCGCCGTCGGCGAGCAGCCACGCCAGCTTGGAGGCCGAGAAGTACGGGTCGAGCACCAGTCCGGTCGTGGCCCGCACCGCATCGAGGTGGCCGGCGTCGCGCAGGGCGTCGCACGCCGCCCCCGTCCTGCGGTCCTGCCACACCAGCGCCCGGTGAAGGGGCCGCCCGGTGCGCCGGTCCCACACGACCACCGTCTCGCGCTGGTTGGTGATGCCGATGGCCGCCACCGGCTCGTCCAGCGTGGCGACCAGCTCGGCGAGGGTGGCGACCACGGCCGCCCAGATGTCGTCGGCGTCGTGCTCGACCCACCCCGGCTGCGGGAAGTGCTGGGGGAACTCCCGGTAGGACCAGCCCCGGGGTGCCCCGTTCTCGTCGACGGCGAAGGAGCGGACACCGGTCGTGCCGGCGTCGATGGCGACCACGATGCCCACGGGGGCGGAAGCTAATGGGACAATGGAGGGCATGCGGCGGCTGCTGGGTGTCCTCGTGATGGTCGTCGCCCTGGTGGGGCTCCCCACTCCGGCGCGCTCCGCCTCGCTGTTCACCGCCGTCGAGGCGTTCTCCACCAAGACCGGCTTCCGGGCCGTCGTGGCCTGGCAGGCGAGCGAGACCGTCTCGGGGGAGGTGCTCTACGGGCCCTCGCCCGAGGACCTCTCCGGCGTGGCCGTGCCGCTGCCCGTCGGGCCCGACAAGGCGCAGATGGCGGTGGTCGACGGACTGACGCCGGGCCGTACCTACTGGTTCCAGGTGCGCGACCGCATCTCGGGAGAGACGTCGCCCATGCGGCGGATGACGGCCACCAACGCCTACAACGGCTGGAACGGCCGGACCTACACCCTCAGCCTCGTCATCCAGCTCGACGCGCCCGAGGCCCCGGTGGTGGTCGGGAGCGACCTCGACCTGAACGACGTGGCCGCGGCGGTCAACGTGATGGCCGAGCGCGTCCATGACGCCACCGACGGCTTCGTCCGGCTCGGCACCGTGCTCGTCACCGACACCAAGCTCGACTATTCGGCCAACCCGCCGGTCGCCTTCGGGGCGGTCTGTACCCCGGCCGGCAACGTGGCCGACGTGGTCATCGAGACGGCGGTGGCCTTCGACAGCCACACGTGGACGCCGTGGGCCATCGACGACCCGTGCACCGTCATCCACGTCGGGCGCCAGGGCCAGCTCGTCCTGCCCTGGAAGGATCCCGCCCACCTGGGCTACGTCCTCACCCACGAGCTCGCCCACTACGCCCTCGACGCGTCCGACCTCTACGGCCTGAACGGCACCGGCGAGTGCTGGAACCCCGACTGGGACGGGTCGCTGATGAGCAACCGGGGCGGGTGGAAGGAGAGCTACGGGCGCTGGGAGGGCACCGAGCTCGACCGCAACGAGACCCTCACGCCGTGTGACATGGGCAGTGAGTCCTACTCGTGGGACCTGCTGCGCGAGCGCTACGTCGAGGTGCCCGAGCGGGCCAACGGGCCCGTGGAGCACGTCGTCGACCGGAAGAAGACGGGCAACCCCGACGGCGGGGCGCTGCGGATCTTCGTGCTCGACCACCGGGCCGGGAGCTCGTCCCTGCACGTGGTCACGCCGGTCGACAGGCCCTGAGTGGGGTACTCCGCGCAAACCTTCGCGAACGGGTCCTGACCAGCGAATTCGCGCGGAGACGACCATTGCGTTCTGTAATTGCAGTGGTGTAACTTCCTCTATCTAGTGTCTCTCCTGGCGGGGGGACCCCATATCTTGGGGTTTTGGTCA
>DATLDH010000038.1:0-5594 GCA_035526015.1 Acidimicrobiales bacterium | reverse complement strand
ATCTACACCTGGCCCGAGAAGGTCGCCGGCCGCACCGATGCGTCCCGCCACGGCGAGCGCACCGTGCACGTCGAGACCACACTCGAAGTTCAGGCCGGCGAGTCGTTCGTGCGCGCGCACACCCGATTCGACAACCCGTCGCGCGACCACCGCCTGCGCGCCTGGTTCCCGTTGCCGACACCGGCCACCACGTCGCAGGCCGAGTGCGCGTTCGCCATCGTCGAGCGCGGCCTGGAGGCCGAGGGCGGCCCGACCGAGCGCGGCCTGCCCACTTTCCCCTCCCGACGCTTCGTGAGGGCCGGCGGCCTGACCGTCGCCCACGAGGGGCTGCTCGAGTACGAGCTGGTGGAGGACGGCACCGCCCTCGCTCTCACCCTGCTGCGCGCCACCGGCATGCTGTCGCGCGTGGAGATGAGCTACCGACCCCTGCCGGCCGGGCCTCCGCTGACCATGGATGGCCCGCAGATGATCGGGCCGGTCGAGGCCACCTACGCCCTGACCGTGGGCGACGTCGATCCGTTCGCGATGGTCGATGACGTGTTCCTCCCCCTGCACGTCGTGTCCGCGCCCGGTGGTGGCACGTGGCCCGACGCCGGTCAGGCCCTGGCCGTCGAGGGTGCCCAGGTGTCCGCGCTGCAGCGGCGCAACGGTGCGCTGGAGCTCCGGGTCTTCAACCCGAGCACCGAACCGACGACGGTGACCGTGGGCGAGCGCCGGGGCTGGCTCGTCGACCTGCTCGGCCGTCCCGTCGCCGCCTTCGACGGGTCGTTCCCCCTCGCCCCGTGGCAGATCGCCACGGCCACCATCACCGGGGGCTGAGCGCGAGCAGGGCGTCGCCCTTGGGCTCGGTCGTGGACCACGACGGGTCGAGTCCCGGAGCACGCAACCGCACCTCGCCGGCGTCGACACCCGCGTGCGGCCGCAGGTCCCACAGCAGTGCCGGACGCTCGCCGTGCCATCGGACCGCGAACGAGAGCACGCCGTGCGCGGTCGGCGCGTCGTGCACCTCGATGGGCTGGCCGTCCCACGCCGCCGGCAGCATCGTGCACAGGTCGAGACCTCCGTCGACCTCCCGCACCAGCAGGTCGCGCACGAACGTGAGGAAGTCGGCCGCCGCCCACCCGTGGTGCCCGTCGCCCATGCACCCGCCGCCGAGCTGCGGGTGGATGGCCTCGGGCCAGGTCCAGGTCGACGTGGCCGCCCCCACCATCCATTCCAGACGGTCGAGCGCGCGGCGGTCGCCGGCCGCCAGCTCGACGAAGGCCAGCTGCAGCGTGAGGTAGGTGCCGAGGCCGGTGTGGCTGATCCCCTGGAAGAAGGCGTCACCCACGCAGAACCGCTCACGGATCACGTCCGCGCTGGCGGCGATGGCCGGATCGTCGGCCGCCCACAGGCCGAGGGGGTGGCACGCCACCAGAGACCCCATGATCCCCGGGTCGAGACGACGGCGGGGTCCTGCGGGCATGGCGGCCGTGCCGAGCCGGTCGGCGACGATGGCCAGCGACGCATCGATGTCGCGGCGCATCGCGGCGGCCGCCGCGTCCGCCACATCGGCGGGACCGTCCTCCCCCACCAGCCGCAGCAGCGCGGCGCCGTCCAGCAGGCCGCGCAACGACCAGAAATCGTCCCAGTAGTAGAAGTCGAACGGCCCGAGATGCTCGGCCGAGATGCTGGCCGGCATCAACCCGCGCAGCGCCGGGTCGGGGCGACGACGCGACTGGCGCTTGCGCTCGATCCATCGCACCGCCGTGGCGACCGATGGCGCCAACTCGGCCGCCAGCTCGCCGTCACCGGTCAGCCGCCAGTGCTGGGCCATCGCCCACAACGCGCAGCCGTTGGCGTCCCACTCCTGACGTTGGCTGAAGAAGAAGCCGTCGATGTGCTGCCGGCGGGGATAGGACCGAAGCACCTCGGCCGCCTCGCGGTGGAGCCCGTACTTGTCGAGGGCGGTGAGCATGAAGGCGGCGTCGCGGAACCAGAAGCGGTGGTAGGTGAATGGCCCGGGAGTGATCTCGTCGCCGTCGTGGAACAGCAGCAGGTACCTGCGGTTGGCCTCGACGGCACTGGCGATGCCGCCCTCCGGGAGCACGAGTCGCATGCCCCGCCCGGCATGGACGTCCCAGCCCCTGGCCGCGTCGTTCGACGTCGGGAGCGTCGCCGGCAGGGCCGGCCCGCGCCGTGCCCGCCGCCGGGCCAGGCCGCGGCGTCGGCTGCGACGGGGGGCGGCCAACGGCATGGCCACCCGCAACGTGGCGGTGTGGGGCAGGGGGAAGATGCACGCCGCCTGGGCCAGCCCGACCTCGCACCGCACTGCCTCGAACTGCTCGCCCGCCGCGCCGGACGTCACGGCCAGCATGGAGTCGCCCTCGTGGAACGTGGAGGTGGCGGCGCGGCTCGGCACCCGCGGCAGCAGGAGCGCGGGCCGGCCGTCGACGACCACGGTCGTGCCGTGGAGCTCGATGCGCTCGACGACGGCGAGCCCTTCGGGGTTGTACGGCCGCACGGCCAAGGCGATGGCCACAGGTGTCGGCGTCCGGTTCTCGATCTCCACCACCACGAGCTCCTCGTCACCGCTGACCGCATAGACGCGGTGGGCCACGTCGCCGCCGGGCACGCGCATGAGCGTCTCGACCAACGGGCCGTCGCCCACCAGCTGCTGGCGCACGGCTCCCTCCCGCGAGGGGAAGTGCCATCGGTCCTCGGCGCCGACCCACCAGTCGAGCGACCACCCGTCGAACCACGGCATCACCAGGCCCCGGGGGTCGACGATGGCCTCCAGCTTCGATCCCAGGTTCCCCACCGTCGTCCAGTTGCGATGCGTCACGTTGGTGAGCACCGGGAGGTGGCCCCTCGGCACGAACGACGTGGCCCGCGGGTCGAGCTGGCGCTCGAGCCAGAACGGCCACACCCAGTCGACACCGAGCTGGGCGGCGGCGCGTGTGCGGATGGCCCGGAACAACGTGCGGGCGCCGACCGGCAGCAGCTCGCCAGGCAGCTGGACCTCCACCGTCTCGCCCAGGCGCTGGAAGGTGGAGAGATACCGCACCACGTCGTCGGTGATGCGGAGCCGGCCCATGGCGCGGCGCAACAACCAGGTGCGGACGCCCATCGGGCTAGGCGATGCCGTGGAGCTCGGGCTTGGACTGCCGCGACATCAGGGCGGTGAGAGCCTCGACCGCGGTGCGGCCGGCGTAGAGCACGGCCACGACCTGCTCGGCGATCGGCATCTCGACGCCGTGCTGGGCGGCCAGGTCGACCACGGCGCGCGAGGTCTTCACACCCTCGGCCACCATCCGCATGTCGGCGACGATCTCGTCCAGCGTGCGGCCCCTGCCCAGCTCCTCGCCGACGTGACGGTTGCGGCTCTGGGTGCTCATGCACGTGGCGACGAGGTCACCCATGCCGGCCAGGCCCGAGAACGTGAGCGGTTGGCCGCCGAGGGCGACACCCAGCCGCGTCAGCTCGGCCAGCCCGCGGGTGAGCAGCGCGGCCTTGGTGTTGTCGCCGAGCCCCATGCCGTCGGCCATGCCCGCCGCGATGGCCATCACGTTCTTCAGGGCGCCGGCGACTTCGCAACCGACGACGTCGGGGTTCGTGTACACCCGGAAGGCTCCGGTGCTGAACACGCGCTGGAGCTCGAGGGCGGTCCGCCCGTCGGCCAGGGCGATGACGCTGGCCGCCGGCTGCCCCGACAACACCTCCTTGGCCAGGTTCGGCCCCGTCAACACACCGACCGGGCGACCTGGCGCCACGTCGAGGACGACCTCGGTCATGCGCTTGAGCGTCCCCTGCTCGACGCCCTTGGTGAGGCTGATCACCGGGACGCCTGCGCCCAGCGCGGCGACACCCTCGGCGAGCACATCGCGGAACCCGTGCGACGGGACGCCCATCACGACGACGTCGGCGCCGCCGATGGCGTCGATGAGCGATGACGTGGCCTCCAACGCGTCGGGGAGGGCGTGGGACGGGAGATAGGTGGAGTTGCGGTGGGTGGTGCTGATTTCATCCGCGAGCTCCGGACGGCGGGCCCACAGGACGGTGCGCGCGTTCTGCGATGCCAGCGCGGCGACGGCCGTTCCCCAGGAGCCGGCACCGATGACCGCCACCTTGTCGACCACGCCGGTCACCCTAGACTTTGCATCGGCATGACCCTCGCCTCCGGCCTCGGCCCCACCGTGGTGCTGGTGCCGGTGAAAGCCTTCGCCGACGCCAAGGTCCGCCTCGCTCCCGCACTCGACGCAGGGGCGCGCGCCGAGCTGGCCAGGACGATGGCGGCCCAGGTCGTGGCCGCCGCCGCGCCGCTGCCCGTCGCCGTCGTGTGCGACGACGCCGAGGTGGCGGCATGGGCACGCTCACTCGGCGCCCGCGTGCTCGACGAGCCCGGCCGGGGCCTGAACGGCGCCGTGCAACAGGCGGTCGCCCAGCTCGGCGCCGAAGGGGTCACGCAGGTGCTCGTGGCCCACGCCGATCTCCCCTTGGCCCGTGAGCTGGCGTGGCTGACGGCGTTCGACGGCGTCACGCTCGTACCCGATCGCCACCAGGACGGCACCAACGTCATCTGTGTGCCGGTCGACGCCGGCTTCCGCTTCGCCTACGGGCCTGGATCGTTCGCGCGGCACCTGGCCGAGGCGGAGCGCCTTCCCGTCGCGCACCGCGTCGTGCACGTCGCCCAGCTGGCATGGGATGTCGACGTTCCGGCCGACCTGCTCACCGCCGCGCCGGAATGACCGAATACACGACCGATCTCGATGTCCCGGCGCGGGCCATGGCCATCGCCGCCCACCCCGACGACGTCGAGTTCGGGTGCGGCGGGACACTGGCGAAGTGGGCGGCGGCCGGTTGCGCCATCACCCACCTCGTGTGCACCGACGGGTCGAAGGGTTCCTGGGACCCGGCCCAGGATGGCGCCGAGCTGGTGGCACAGCGGATGGAGGAGCAGCGCGCTGCCTCGCGGGCACTGGGCGGCACCGGCGACGTGATCTTCCTGGGGTGGACCGACGGCGAGCTCGACTCAGGGCTCGAGCAACGCGACCAGGTGGCGTACTGGATCCGCGAGCGCAGGCCCGACGTCGTGCTCGGCCACGACCCGTGGAAGCGGTACCGCCTGCACCCCGACCATCGTCACGCCGGGTTCCTCGCCGTCGAGGGCATCGTGGCCGCTCGCGATCCGCACTTCTTCCCCGAGCAGGGTCTGGCTCCGCACCGTCCCACCACGCTGCTGCTCTGGGAGGCCGACGAGGCCGACCACGTGGAGGACATCGGCGCGGTCATGGAGACAAAGCTCGCCGCATTGATGGCCCACCGCAGCCAACTTCGCTCGACCATGAAGATCGACCAGGGCGACGACGGCACCCAGGCCGAGCAGTTCCGTCAGTGGGTGACCGGCGCCGCCGCCGCTGCCGGCGAGCCCGCAGACGTGAGAGCGGGCGAAGCCTTCAAGCTCATCACCCGCCTCTAGATGTAATGACCCGCAGGGTCGTTGACGCGGCTGATGGGTGGGCCTCCGAGGGCGGTGTGGTGCCGGTGATGGTTGTAGAGGTGCAGCCATTCGTCCAGCGCGACGAGCCGCTCGGCCTCTGAGAAGTAGGGCCGGA
>DATLDH010000029.1:0-14903 GCA_035526015.1 Acidimicrobiales bacterium | reverse complement strand
CAGCCGCTCGTCGACTTCGGCGTGAGCCAGGCCCGCAAGCAGAAGGTCGTCGATCAGTTGTGGAAGGGCCTGCAGGGCCTGCTGACGCAGCGCAAGGTCACCACCTTCGCCGGCACCGGGTCGCTCGGCCCGAACCACACGGTCACCGTCGACGACGGCACGGAGCTGGTCGGCACCAACATCATCCTCGCTGCCGGGTCCGTGCCGAGGAGCCTCCCTGGCTTCGACATCGACGGCCGTGTCGTGCTGACCTCGGACGAGGTCCTCTCGCTCACCGAGCTGCCGCAGACCGCGGTCGTCGTGGGCGGCGGTGCCATCGGGTGTGAGTTCGCCTCGATGATGAGCGACCTCGGCGTGCAGGTCACCGTGCTCGAGGCGCTCCCGCGCATCATCGCCGGCGCCGACAAGGACGTTGTCGACGTGCTGGCCCGATCGTTCAAGAAGCGCGGCATCGACGTGCGTACCGGTGTCGCCATCACCGGTCATACGCCGAACGAGAGCGGTGGCACCACCGTCACGTTCGGCGACGGCGAGCAGGTGACAGCCGACATGGTGGTGATGTCGGTGGGCCGCCGGGCCCGCTCCGAGGGGCTCCTCACTCCGAGCACCGGCGTCATCGTCGACGAGCGGGGTTTCGTCCCCGTCGATGAGTACATGCGCACCGGTGCCGACGGCGTGTACGCGGTCGGCGATCTCGTGTCGACGCCGTCCACGTCCGCGCCGCACCCGGCCCTCGCCCACGTCGGGTTCGCCGAGGCGATCATCGCCATCCAGCACATCCTGGGGGAGGACCCTGCGCCGCTCGACTACACGAACGTGCCGTGGTGCATCTACACCCACCCCGAGATCGCCTTCGTCGGCCTCACCGAGGAGCAGGCCAAGGCGGCCGGTCACGACGTGGTCGTGTCCAAGCACAAGTACAACGGCAACGGCCGGGCCCTCATCGTCGGCGAGTCCGATGGTCTGGTGAAGGTCGTGGCCGAGAAGCAGCCCGACGGCACCGGTGGCCGCATCCTCGGGGTCCACATGGCCGGCCCGTGGGTCACCGAGCAGCTCGGTGAGTCGTACCTGGCCGTGAACTGGGAGGCGACCGCGCTCGACGTGGGTCGCCTGATCCACGCCCATCCGACGTTGTCCGAGACCTTCGGCGAGACGGTGCTCTCGCTGACGGGTAGGGGGTTGCACGGCTGATGGCCGACATCACGATGCCCCAGCTGGGGGAGACCGTCACCGAGGGGACGATCACCAAGTGGCTGAAGAAGGTCGGTGACCGCATCGAGGAGGACGAGGTCCTCTTCGAGGTGTCCACCGACAAGGTCGATTCCGAGGTCCCGTCGCCGGTCGGCGGCACCGTCACCGAGATCCTCGTGCAGGAGGGTGACACCGTCGAGATCGGCGCCAGGCTGGCGGTGATCTCCGACGGCGCGTCGAACGGCGCGGCCGCGCCGCCCGCCGCCGAGGAGGCGCCCGCACCCGAGGCCCCCGCCCCCGAGGCGAAGCCCGAGCCCGAGGCGCCCGCTCCTCCTCCGCCTGCCGCCGCGCCGGCGCCGGCTCCCGCTCCCGCTCCCGCTCCGGCGCCCGAGGGCGGAGGCGACGCCAAGGTCCTCAGCCCCGTCGTCAGGAAGCTCATCGCCGAGAACGGCCTCGACGTCGCGTCCATCACCGGCACGGGCGCCGGGGGCCGCATCACGCGCGCCGACGTCCTCGCTCAACTCGACAAGGGCGCCGGGAAGCCGGCGCCCGCACCGGCCGCGGCTCCCGCAGCTCCCGCCGCCGCGCCGGCGGCGGCGGCCGTCACCGGGCCGGCGCCCGCCACCCACACCGGTGACGAGACCATCGCGTTCTCCAACATCCGCAAGCGCACCGCCGAGCACATGGTGCGCTCGCAGGTCACCTCGGCCCACACCCTGGTCGCCTTCGAGGTCGACTACGAGGGCCTCGACCGCGTCCGCCTCGCCGAGAAGGACGCCTTCCGCGCCGAGGAGGGCATCGGTCTCAACTACCTGCCCTTCGTGTGCCGCGCCGTCGTGGACGCCATCCGCGAGTTCCCGCACGTCAACGCCTCGGTGCAGGGCGAGTCGCTGGTCGTGCATCACGAGGTCCACCTCGGCATCGCCGTCGACCTCAACTTCGAGGGTCTCATCGTCCCCGTGATCCACCAGGCCGATGGCAAGCGCCTCCGGGCGCTGGCGCGCGAGGTCGCCGACCTGGCGTCGCGTGCCCGCAGCCGCAAGCTCGGTGCCGACGACATCTCCGGCGGCACGTTCACCATCACCAATCCGGGGCCCTACGGCACGCTGCTGACGGTGCCGATCATCAACCAGCCCCAGGTCGCCATCCTGTCCACCGACGGGGTCCGCAAGAAGCCGGTCGTGGTCCAGCTCCCGGACGGAAGCGACGCCATCGCCATCCATCCGGTCGGCAACCTGGCGCTGTCGTTCGACCACCGCGCCTACGACGGCGCGTATGCGTCGGCATTCCTGGCCAAGGTCAAGGAGATCATCGAGACGCGCGACTGGTCCCAGGAGCTCTAGCCGTGCTGCGCGTCCGGTGGCTCGGCACGGTGCACTACCGCGACGCCCACGCGCTGCAGCGGGCGCTGCACGGCTCCGCCACCGGCGACGACCACCTGCTGCTGCTCGAGCACCCGCCGGTGTACACCCTCGGCGTGCGTGCGGATGCGGCGCACGTCCTCGTCGACCCGGCCACCGTCGGGGCCGAGCTCATCCGCACCGACCGCGGCGGCGACGTCACCTTCCACGGCCCCGGTCAGCTCGTCGGCTACCCGGTCCTCACCGTCGCGCCGCGGCCAGGTGCGTTGGCCGACACGCCGGCGTATGTGGCATCGGTCGAGCAGCTCGTCATCGGCGTGCTCTCCGACGTCGGCCTGCCCGGGGCGGCGCGCCTGCCCGGTTATCCCGGGGTGTGGGTCGGCGTGGGCACCGACGCGCCCCGCAAGATCTGCGCCATCGGCGTGCGCATCTCGCGAGGCCGGTCGATGCACGGCTTCGCCCTGAACGTCGACCCCGACCTGTCGTGGTTCGACCACATCGTGCCGTGCGGGATTCCCGACAAGGCGGTGACGTCGCTGGCGGCCGAGGGCGTCGACGTCGACATGGACACCGTCGTGGAGGCGGTGGTGGCCCGCGCCACGCGGCGGTGGGGCGGCCTCGGCGTCGAGCGCCAGGAGGTCAGCGCCCGCGCCTGGCTGGCCGGCGCCGGCGAGAGCAACGGCACATCGGTCGCCCTGTCGAGCCGGAAGCCCGACTGGCTGCGACGACCGGCGGTGATGGGGGAGGAGTTCCGCGCTCTCGGCCGCACCATCAAGGGTCACGGTCTCACCACCGTGTGCGAGGAGGCGGGCTGCCCCAACATCTTCGAGTGCTGGGCCGACGGCACGGCGACGTTCATGCTCAACGGCGAGCAGTGCACGCGGGCCTGCAGCTTCTGCCTCGTCGACACCAGCCGGCCGGTCGCGCCCGACCCGGGCGAGCCCGAACGCGTGGCCGAGGCCGTCGCCGAGATGGGCCTGACCCATGCCGTGGTGACAGCGGTGGCGCGTGACGATCTCCCCGACGGCGGGGCCGCCGGCTTCGTGGCGACCATCGACGCGATCCGCCGCCGATCGCCGGGCACCGCGGTCGAGGTGCTCATCCCCGACTGCAAGGGCGATCCGGCCGCTCTCGACGTGCTCTTCGCGGCCCAGCCGGACGTGTTGAACCACAACCTGGAGACCGTGGCCCGGCTGCAGCGAGCCGTGCGCCCGTCGGCCGGGTACGCCCGCAGCCTGGCCGTGCTGGCCCGGGCCAAGGCGGCGGGGCTCACGACCAAGTCGGGGATCATCCTGGGCATGGGTGAGACCCACGACGAGGTCGTCGGCGCCCTCGCCGACCTGCGCGCCGTCGGCGTCGACATCGTCACCCTCGGCCAGTACCTGCGGCCGACGGCGGCCCACCTGCCGGTGGCCCGTTGGTGGGCCCCCGAGGAGTTCGACCGCCTGCGCGAAGTGGGAGAGGCCATGGGCTTCGCCCATGTGGAGGCGTCGCCCTTCACGCGGTCGAGCTATCACGCGAAACAGGCCGCAGGATCGGCCCGGTGAGGGCCCAGCGGATCGATCGGGTGCGGGCGCGCATGCGCGAGCTCGACCTCGAGGTCCTCCTGCTGTCGTTGGGTGCCGACCTGCCGTGGCTCACCGGGTACACGGCCATGCCGCTCGAGCGACTGACGATGCTGGTGCTACCGGTCGACGGCGAGATCACGCTGGTGGTCCCCGGTCTGGAGGCGGCGCGCGTCGAGGCCGACGACAGTCTCTTCCGGCTTCGGCCGTGGAACGAGACCGAGGATCCCGTGGCGATCGTGGCCGGGCTCGTCGGCGCCGCCCGTCACATCGGCGTCGGGGACCGCACCTGGGCCACGTTCGTCCTCGGCCTCCAGCAGCAGCTCGACTCCGCCCACTGGGTGCGCGCCTCGGAGGTCACCGGGCCGCTGCGCGCCGTGAAGGACGCCGACGAGGTCGCCGCCCTGCGCGCCGCGGCCGAGGGCGCCGACCGTGTCGCCGCCGCCCTGCTGGGCGGTGACATCCCGCTGGTCGGCCGCCGTGAGATCGAGGTGTCGCGCGAGCTCGGCGAGCGCCTGCGGGCCGAGGGCCACCAGCGGGTGAACTTCGCCATCGTCGGGTCAGGTCCCAACGCCGCCAGTCCCCACCACGAGCCCGGTGATCGCGTCATCGGAACCGGCGAGTCCGTCGTGTGCGACTTCGGCGGCACCATGGACGGGTACTGCTCCGACATCACCCGCACCGTGTTCACCGGCGACCCGCCACCCGAGTTCCGCGGCCTCTACGACGTGCTTCAGGAGGCCCAGGCCGCCGGCGTGGCGGCGGCTCGCCCTGGCACGCCGTGCGAAGAGATCGACGCTGCGGCGCGCGACATCATCGACGCCGCCGGCTTCGGCCCCGAGTTCCTGCACCGCACCGGCCACGGCATCGGTCTGGAGGAGCACGAGGATCCGTACCTCGTGGCCGGCAACGCCGACCTGCTCGAGCCCGGTCACGCCTTCTCGATCGAGCCGGGCATCTACGTCGAGGGCCGGTGGGGCGCTCGCATCGAGGACATCGTCGTGGCCGGCGATGACGGGCCCATCCCGCTGAACACCGCCGACCACTCGCTCACGGTCGTGGCCTGATGGACCTCGGCCTGCAGGGCAAGGTCGCCCTCGTCACCGCCGCGTCGAAGGGCCTGGGGTTCGCCACCGCCGACGCCCTGCGCGCCGAGGGGGTGCGCGTCGTCATCTGTGCCCGCGGCCAGGAGGCGCTGGACGCCGCCGCCGCCCGCCTCGGCGCTCCCGACGACGTGCTCGCCATCGCTCGTGACATCACCGACCCCGACGCGCCGGCCGATCTCGTGGCTGCGGCCGTCGAGAAGTTCGGCCGCCTCGACATCGTCGTGCCCAACGCTGGGGGTCCTCCGCCGGGTCGCGCCCTCGACGTCGACGAGGACGCCATCGCCCGCGCCATCAACGCCAACATGACGACCTCGATCCGCCTGGTGCAGGCCGCCGTGCCGCACATGAGGGCGGGCGGGTGGGGCCGGATCTGCCTCATCACCAGCTCGTCGGTGAAGCAGCCGATCGGGAGCCTGTCGCTGTCGAACGTGTCGCGCACCGCGCTCTGGGCCTGGGCGAAGACGGCGGCCACCGACCTGTTCGCTGACGGCATCACCCTCAACCAGGCCTGCCCCGGCGTGCACGCGACCGATCGCATGAAGGAGCTGGCGGCGACCATGAGCCCCGACGCCATGGGCGACCCCGCCGACTTCGGGCGGGTCGTGGCGTTCCTGTGCTCGGAGCCGGCCGGGTTCATCACCGGCACGTCGTTGGTGGTCGACGGCGGGTCTCTGGCCGGGCTCTAGTTGATCGACCTCGACGCCGGCACCGTCCTGCTGCAGTGGGCGACCGGCGGCCTCTTCTTCTTCTGGGTCACGGCGCGTCGGCGCGTGGTCGGCCTCGGCTACGGCTGGCTGCTCCGATCGGTGTACGGCGTCATCGCGGTCGGGAGCTTCGCCGCCGGCAGCGCCATCGGCGGTCACCCCGAGCGTGATGCCGTGGCCATGGCGGTCGCGGCCGTCGCTCTCGGTCTCGTCGGCGCGTCCTTCGTCCACCGACGTGAGGGCCTCGACGCCGTCCACCCGCACATGGACCTCATCGCACCGGTTTTCGGTCTCGTCGGGCTCGTGCTGGCGTCGGTCGACACCGGTGGACCGGTGGCGCTGTCGCTGGCCCGCACCCTCGTAGGCGCGCTGTTCCTCGGCGCCGTCACCGACGCCATGCTCCTGGGTCACTGGTACCTGGTGCAGCCCGGCCTGAGTAGGGCCCCGCTCCTCGAGCTCAACAAGCTGGTCGCCATCGTGTGGCCGTTCGAGATCGCCACCCTGCTGTGGCCCGTCGGCATGTTCTCGGTGTTCTCGGGCTCGATCGACGACGGCTACAGCGGCGTTCTCGGCTACTTCTGGATCGCCTGCGCCATCACCACCATCGCCCTCTGCGCCGTCACCGCCGCCGCGTTGCGCGAACGCAGCTACAGCGCGGTGATGGCCGCCACCGGCCTCCTGTACCTCGCCATCCTCACCGCCTTCGGCACGGATCTCGTAGCAAAGGCAGTACTCGCCGGCGCCTAACGCGCCACGAAGTACTTGGCTTTGGGGTGGTGGCAGATCAACGCGGAGGTGGTCTGCTCGGGTTGGAACTGCCAGGAGGTGGACTCGTCGACGTGGACGCCGATGCGGTCGGCGTCGAGGAGCTCGGCCACCTTGGCGTTGTCCTCGAGGTCCGGGCACGCCGGGTAGCCCCACGAGTAGCGGCCGCCGCGGTACTGCTGGCGGAAGAGGCCGGCGATGTCGGGGCCGTCCTGGTCGGCGAAGCCCCACTCCTCACGGATGCGCCGGTGCCACAGCTCGGCCAGCGCCTCGGCCAGCTCGACCCCGAGGCCGTGGAGGAACAGGTAGTCCTGGTACTTGTCGGCGGCGAAGAGCCGGGCGGTCTCGGTCGACACCGCCTCGCCCATGGTGACGATGTGGAACGCGGCGTAGTCGACCTCGCCCGACGCCGCCGGCCGGAAGAAGTCGGCGATGCAGAGGTGCGGGTCCTGCGACTGGCGGGGGAACGGGAAGCGCAGCCACTCCTGGGTGCGGGTGTCGTCCTTCCAGATGACGACGTCGTCGCCGTCCCCGTTGGCGGCGAAGTAGCCGTAGACCACCTGGGGCACGAGCACGCCGCTGGCGCGTGCCGCCTCCAGCTCGGTCCGGAAGCGCGGGCGGATGCGCGCCTTGAACTCGGCGTCGGTCTCCCCACCCTCGGGGCGGAAGCCCCACTGGTTGCGGAACAGTGCCGTCTCGTTGACGTACTCGGCGATGTCGTCGAGCGGGATCCCCTTCACCACCTGGGACCCGAGGAACGGCGGCACGAACACGATGTTGTCGGTCTCGACGGCGGGGGAGCGGGGCGGCAGCGATCCGGGCTCGGGCGCCGCCCGGGGCTCGCGCCGAGGCAGGTCGCGTCCACCCGGCTCGCGGCCGAAGGCGGGGTCGCTGTCACCCGCCTTCTTCATGGCCATCAGCGTGTCGAGGGTGTGAAGGCCCTCGAACGCGTCCTTGCCGTAGAACAGGCGACCGTCGTAGACCTCACGCAGGTCGCGCTCCACATAGGTGCGCGTCAATGCGGCGCCGCCGAGCACCACGGGAAGGTGCGAGAGCCCGCGCTCGTTCAGTTCGACGAGGTTCTCGCGCATGATCAGCGTGCTCTTGACCAGCAGACCGCTCATCCCGATGGCGTCGGCGCCCACCTCGAGCGCCTTGTCGACCATCTCGGAGATGGCGACCTTGATGCCGAGGTTGAACACCTCGTAGCCGTTGTTGGTGAGGATGATGTCGACCAGGTTCTTGCCGATGTCGTGCACGTCGCCCCGCACCGTTGCCAGCACCACGCGGCCCTTGCCGCCGGCGTCGGCCTTCTCCATGTGGGGCTCGAGGTGGGCGACGGCCGCCTTCATGCACTCCGCGGACTGCAGCACGAACGGCAGCTGCATCTTCCCTGAGCCGAACAGGTCGCCGACCACGCGCATGCCCGGCAGCAGCACGTCGTTGACGATCTCCAGCGCGGCCGTCGTCACCAGCGCCTCGTCGAGGTCGGCCTCCAGGCCGTCGCGGTCGCCGTCGACGATGCGTTGCGAGAGGCGGCGCTCGACGGTCCAGCCGGTGCGGTCCTCCTTCTCGATCTTCGAGACGTCGACGCCCTCGAACATCCGCAGCAGCTCCTGCAACGGGTCGTAGCCGTCGGACCGCCGGTCGTAGATGAGATCGAGGCAGACCTTCACCTGCTCGTCGGGGATCCGGCTCAACGGCATGATGCGCGCCGCGTGCACGATGGCGGCGTCGAGGCCGGCCTGCTGGCACTCGTGCAGGAACACCGAGTTGAGGACGTGGCGCGCCGCCGGGTTCAGCCCGAAGCTGACGTTCGAGAGCCCGAGGATGGTGCGCACACCGGGGAGCTCGGCCTTGATACGGCGGATGCCCTCGATCGTCTCGATACCGTCGCGCCTGCTCTCCTCCATGCCGGTGGAGATGGCGAGCGCCAGAGCGTCGAAGATGAGGTCGGTCGGCGCCAACCCGTAGTCGTGCACCGCCTTGTCGTGAATGGCGCGGGCGATCTCCACCTTGCGCTCGGCGGTGCGCGCCTGGCCCACCTCGTCGATGCACGTGCACACCACTGCGGCGCCGTACTCGCGCGCCAGTGACAGGAAGCGGTCGAACCGCGTGCCCGGCGCGTCACCGTCTTCGAGGTTGACCGAGTTCAGCGCCGCTTTGCCGCCCAGCCAGGCCAGGCCCGCCTCGATGACCTCGGGCTCGGTGGAGTCGAGCATCAGCGGCAGTGTCGACTGGGTGGCGAGCCGTCTCGCCAGCTCGTCCATGTCCTCGACGCCGTTCTCGCCCGTGTAGTCGACGCACAGGTCCAGGACGTGGGCGCCGTCGCGCACCTGGTCCTTGGCCATGGTGACGCACGTGTCCCAGTCGCTGGCCAGCATGGCGTCGCGGAACTTCCGCGAGCCGTTGGCGTTCGTGCGCTCGCCGACGACGAGGAACGATGGGGCCTGGTCGTAGGGGACATGGCTGTAGATCGACGCCAACCCCGGATCGTCCTTCACCGTCCGGGCCGCCGGGGTCAGGTCGCGCACGCGCTCGACCACCTGCCGTAGGTGCTCGGGCGTGGTGCCGCAGCACCCGCCCACCACCGACACGCCGAGCTCGCGCACGAAGCGCTCGTGATGGTCGGCCAGCTGTTCGGGTGTCAGGTCGTAGTGCATGTGCCCATCGACGACGGACGGGAGGCCGGCGTTCGGGACGCAGGAGATCGGCACCCGGGCGTGACGGGAGAGATGGCGCAGGTGCTCGCCCATCTCGACCGGGCCCGTCGCGCAGTTCAGGCCGAGGACGTCGGGCCGCAGCGCCTCGAGCGCGGTGAGGGCGGCGCCGATCTCCGTGCCGGGCAGCATCCGGCCGGTGAGCTCCATGGTCACCTGCACCTGGATTGGGATCGCGCGGCCGGCGGCGGCCATGGCCCGGCGGCATCCGATGACGGCGGCCTTGGCCTGGAGCAGATCGAACACGGTCTCGATCATGAAGACGTCGACCCCGCCGTCGAGCAGCCCGCGGGCCTGCACCTCGTAGCCGTCGCGCAGGTCGGCGAACCGAACCTGGCCGAGCGAGGGGAACTTGGTGCCCGGGCCGATGGAGCCCGACACCCACCTGCCGTAGCCCGACGCCACCTCGCGGGCGATGCCGGCCGCCTTCTTGTTCAGCTCGTAGGCCCGCTCGGCCAGGCCGTACTCGGCCAGGGTGACGGGCGCGCCGCCGAAGCTGTCGGTGTTGGCGACGTCCACGCCGACGTCGAAGAACGAGCGGTGCAGGTCGGCGATCACATCGGGGCGGCGCTCGACCAGGATCTCCGGGCACCCCTCGTACTGCGGGCCGCCGTAGTCGTCGAGGGAGAGGTCCCGCAGCTGGAGGTTGGTCCCGGTCGCGCCGTCCAGCACCACCACCCGCTCGCGGAGCGCCTCGAGGTAACCGGACATCGCAGCCAGGCTACGGCACGGCATCGGCAGCTCCCGAGCCTTTACATTGCCTGGGACATGCGCATGTGGACGGGCAAGGGCGACGACGGCACGACCGGTCTGCTCTTCGGCGGCCGCGTGCGCAAGGACGACCCGGGGCCCGAGGCCTGCGGCACCGTCGACGAGGCCCAGGCCGCCATCGGGGTCGCCCGCGCCGAGTCCGAGCGGGGTGGTGAGCTCGACACCCTGCTGGTGGGCCTCGAGCGCGACCTGTGGGTGCTCATGGCCGAGCTGGCCACCGCCCCTGACAACCGGGCCAAGCTCACGCCCGGGGCCACGGCCGTGACCCCCGAGATGGTCGCCGCCCTCGAGGCGGCCACCGACGCTCTCGCCACCCGCTTCGACCCGCCGACCGAGTTCGTGCTCCCCGGCCAGGACCGCCTCGCCGCCCTCCTCGACGTGGCCCGTACGGTGGTCCGCCGGGCCGAGCGGGCGGCCGTCGCCGTCGCCGTCCCGGGATCCTCGGTGATCCCGTACCTCAACCGCTTGTCCACCCTGCTGTGGACCATGGCCCGCTGGCAGGAGGGCACCGCCCTCCCCGCCCGCGAGACGAAGGAGCCCTGACATGCAGTTCCACCACCAGTCCGCCGCCCCCGTCGGGGTCACGCTCGCCGTCCCGGTGTTCACCGGGCTGACCCAGTCAACGGGGTCCCAGGTGGATCTCGACGCGACCTATCTCGCGTCCCGGGGCTTCACCGGCAAGCTCGGTCAGACCCATGCCCTGCTGGCCGACGACGGCGGCACCGTCCTCGCCGTCGGCATGGGCGACGAGGCCGACCTCGACGGCAACGCCCTCCGCAAGGCGGCGGCCGCCATGGTCAGGGCGTCATGGAAAGAGCCGGCGCTGGCGTTCTCGTGGTCGACCGGTGCCGTGAAGCCCGCCGACGCGGTGCAGGCGATCGTGGAGGGGGCGCTCCTGGCGTCCTACCGCTTCGGGGCCTACCGCACCGAGGACAGGTCGTGCCGCATCGGCGACCTGACCCTGGTCGGCGGCGCCGCCCGGGCCGCCACGACCGGCATCGAGCGGGGAACCCGCATCGCCACTGCGGTGGCCCTGGCCCGGGACCTCGTCAACGAGCCGCCGGGTGGCCTGACCCCCCGTCGCCTGGCCGAGGTCGCCACCGACGTGGGCGAGGAGGCCGGGCTCAGCGTCACGGTCTGGGACGAGAACGACATCGCCAGGGAGAAGCTGGGGGCGCTGGCGGGCGTGGCGGCCGGCTCGGCCGAGCCGGCCCGGCTCATCCGGCTCGCCTACGACCCGCCCGGCAGGCCCCGGGCGACCGTGGCCCTCATCGGCAAGGGGATCACCTTCGACTCGGGTGGCCTGTCGCTCAAGACCGCCGACGGCATGGTGCAGATGAAGACCGACATGGGCGGAGCCGCCGCCGTGCTGGCCGCCATGACCGTCCTCCCGTCGCTGAACCTGCCCATCCGGGTCCTCGGGTTCCTCCCCACCACCGAGAACATGCCTGGCGGGCGGGCCACCAAGCCTGGCGACGTGCTCCGGGCCAGGAACGGTACGACCATCGAGGTCCTGAACACCGACGCCGAGGGGCGCCTGGTGCTGGCCGACGGCATCTGCCTGGCCCTCGAGGAGGGCGTGGACGCCATCGTCGACCTGGCCACCCTGACCGGCGCCGTCTCCATCGCCCTCGGCAAGGAGATCGCCGCCGTCCTCGGCAACGACCAGGGCCTCGTCGACCAGGTCAGAGGTGCCGCCGACCGGTCCGGGGAGAAGGTGTGGCAGCTCCCGCTGCCCCCGGAGTACCGCTGCCACCTCGACAGCGAGATCGCCGACATCAAGAACACCGGCCGTCCCGGCCAGGCGGGCACCATCGCCGGCGCATTGTTCCTGGAGCGCTTCGTCGGCGACACGCCCTGGGCGCACCTCGACATCGCCGGCACGGCACGGTCGGAGGAGGACAGCGGTTTCCTGTCCAAGGGCGGCACCGGGTACGGCGTCCGCCTCCTCGTCGAGCTCCTCTCGGGGTTCAAGAAGCCCACCCGCGCCTCTAGTTGAGGGTTCTGCACCTCACCTCGAGCTTCCCGCGGAGCCCCGACGACTCGACCGCGCCGTTCATCCTCGACCTGGCGCGCCTGGAGTCTCACGCTGGACTAGAGGTCGAGGTCCTGGCGCCGCATGATCGCGGCCTCCTCGTCGACGAGACCTGGGGCGGCGTCACCGTGCACCGGTTCCGGTACGGCCCCCAGGCGTGGGAGCGACTGGCCCACCGGGGCGGTCTGCTGGCTGCGGTCCGGCGACCGCTCGGCGCCGTCATGGTCGCCCCCTACCTGCTCGCATTCCTCGGCTCGGCCCTCAGCCGGGCCAGGGCCGGGCGCCCCGAGGTTCTCCACGCCCACTGGTGGTTCCCTTCGGGCCTGATCGCCGTCCTCGTGGGACGCCTGCTGGCGCTCCCGGTCGTCGTCACCGTGCACGGCAGCGACGCCGGCCTCGCCGCCCGCCCCGGCCTCCGCCGCCTGGCCCGCTGGGTGATCCGGCGGGCCACGATCGTCGGCACCGTGTCCGACGCCCTCGCCGCCGCCATGGCCCCCGCCGCGGGGGGTGATTCGTCCCGTTTCGACAGGTTGCGGCTCCCCGTCGAGCCGGCCACCGGCCCCCCCGTGGTGCCGCCCCCGCCGCTGCCGTTGCGCCTCGTGGCCGTGGGCCGCCTGACCCCCGAAAAAGGCTTCGCCACCGCCGTCGAGGCGGTGAACTCCCTGGTCAGGGAGGGTGTCGACGTCGAGCTCGACCTCATGGGCGACGGCCCGGAGCGGGCCCGCCTGGCCGCCTTGGCCGCCCCGTCGGGCGGGCGGATCCGGCTGCACCCGGCCGGCACACGTCGGGAGATGACCGATCGCATCGACGCCGCCCACGCCCTCGTCGTGCCCAGCCGGCGCGAGGGCCTCGGGCTGGTGGCGGTGGAGGCCCTGGCCCGGAACCGCCCCGTGCTGGCGTCGTCCGTCGGCGGGCTTCCCGAGGTGGTCACCGACGGCGTCGACGGCATCGTCGTGCCCCCCGACGATCCCGCCGCCCTGGCCACCGCCATCCGCCGGCTGCCGCTCCCGTCGCCAGGGGCCGATGCCGTGGCCCGCCACGCGCCCGCCGCCGTCCTCGCCGCCCACGTCGACGCCTACCAGGCCGCCCTGACGGCCGTGACCCACGCCCCTGGCCGGTCGCTGCGGCGGACGGTGGGCGTCCTGCTCACCGTCGGCCTGGTGGTGGCCCTGCTCCGCCTCGTGGCCCGCGACTGGCCGCAGGTCAGGGACACCGTCACCGGGGCCGGGCCGGGATGGCTGGCGCTGACCCTGGCCGTCGTGGTCGTGAACGAGTCCGCGTTCGGGCTCGCCTCGGCCCTGGTCTTCCGGCGGCTGGTGCCTGCGGGGCCGAGGCGGCCCGGCCTGCTGCGGGTGGCGGCCGTGTACGTGGTCGCCCAGCACGGCAAGCACGTGCCGGGTGCCGTGTGGCCCGCCGTGGCCAGGGCCGGCCTGGCCAGGCGCTGGTCGGTCGGCGCCAGGCGCGTCGTCGCCTGGATCGCCCTCGAGTCGATGGGCTCGGTGGCGGCATCCCTCCTGGTGGCGGGCGCCGTGCTGGCCGCAGGCGGCCGTCCGCTGCTCGCCGCCGCCTGCGGAGCGGCCGGCGCCATCGCGCCGCTGTGCCTCCATCCCAGGAGCCCCCTCCGTGCGCTCCTGGCGAGGGTGCTGGGAGCCGGCGAGATCCCCGGTGCCCGCGCCGTGGCGGGGATGGTGCCGCTCTACCTCCCCGTGTGGGTGCTCAACGCGACGGCGGGTGCCCTCCTGGCCACCGCCCTCGTGCCCGCCGCCGCCGGCCGTGACGTGGCGCGCATCGCCGGCGCCGCCATCGTCGCCGCCGTCGTCGGCTTCCTCGCCGTGCCCGTCCCCGCCGGTCTCGGCGTGCGGGAGGCGGTGTTCGTGGCTTTGACCTCGGGGGTGCTCTCCACGCCGGTCGCGTTGGCCTATGCCCTGACCGGTCGTGTCCTGGCCCTCGCCGTCCAGATCGCCCTGGCCCTGGTGGCCCTCCCCCTGCTCCGCGACGGTGCCGCCACACGCAGTTCGACTACAGCGAGTGAAACAAATCCGGCCTGACGGGCGTTGAGGCCCCCCAATGGCGGAATTCTTTTGCGCGTGACCCCGGGAATCGTCACGCAGTGCGGTTACACTCGATGAACGGGACGTGCGGCGCGTCCGATGCGGGGAAGGGACCCACCACGTGGCGGTGAGCAGCGTCGACGACAGGCGTCTGGTGGAGTCGCACAAGGCCGGCGACGACGAGGCCTTCGTCGAGATCGTCCACGCCTACTGGGGTGAGCTGGTCGGCCACGCCGTCCGCCGCCTCCGCGAGCCCCGCGCCGCCGAGGACGCCGTCCAGGAGACCATGCTGCGGGCCTACCGCGCCCTGCCCCGCTTCAACGGCGAGTACCGCCTCGGCGCCTGGCTCCACCGCATCCTCGAGAACGTCTGCGCCGACGAGGGCAACCGCCGCCGCCGCGAGGCCGAGCTCGTGGAGAAGGTCTCGGCCCTGCCGCTGGTCGACGGGGTCGAGCCCCACGAGGCGGCCGCCGCCCGCATGCCCGACCCCGGCTTCGTCCGCGCCCTGGCCACGCTGTCGCCGTCGTACCGCGAGGCCCTGCTGCTCCGCTACGTCGACGGCCTTCCCTATCGCGAGATCGCCAACGCCACGGGCGTGACCGAGGAGAACGCCAGGGCGAGGGTCCACCGGGCC
>DATLDH010000158.1:0-9866 GCA_035526015.1 Acidimicrobiales bacterium | reverse complement strand
GCGGGCGTCGCCCACGAGCACCTTGGCGCCGCAGTCGCGCACGATGTAGGCGATCTCCTCGCCGGTGAGGTGCCAGTTGATGGTGGTGATGCGGGCGCCGGTGCGGAACCCGGCGTAGAGGACCTCGGCGAACTCGGGCCGGTTCGACATGACGAACGCCAGCGAGTCGCCGGCGGTGAACCCGCGGCCGCGCATGAACCGGGCCAGCTGGTTGGCGCGGCCGTTGAGCTCGCCGAAGGTGCGGTCGCCGTGGGATGTGAGCACGGCAGGACGGTCAGGGTCGTCGCCGGCGATGACCGAGAGGCCCATGCCCGCCAGCCGCCGCGCCATGCGGGCCGCCACCTCCTCCGGGCTGTGCTCGCTCACGTCGTTGGCTCGAACAAGGGCAGGTGGCGGCCGTCGTCCTGGGGCTCCCAGCGGATGCGCACCGCCATGCCCACCTTCACCTCGGACGGCTCACACCCCACGATGTTGGTCATCATGCGCGCCCCCTCGACGAGGGTGACGAGGGCGACGACGTAGGGCGCGGTGAGTGTCGGGTGACGGCCCTTGTGCACGACGGTGTGGCTGTGCACCTCACCGTTGCCGGCCGCCGGCCGCCACTCGAGGGCGTCGCCCATGCACGTCGGGCACACCGGCCGCGGGTAGTGGATGACGACGTTGCACGAGGTGCACCACTGCAGCACCAGGCGCTGCTCGCGGCTCGCCTCCCAGAACGGCGCCGACCACGGCGCGCCCCACGCGGTTGTCTCCGCGTCGCTCACAGTGTCACCTCGTTGCCGAGCACCACCGTCGACATCGACGACAGCACCCCGCCACTGCCATGGGCCACCGCGAGGTCGACGCCGTCGACCTGACGGGGACCTCCCTCACCCCGCAGCTGCCGCACCGCTTCCACCAGCAGGAACATGCCGTACATCCCCGGGTGCGTATACGAGAGTCCCCCGCCGTTGGTGTTTGTCGGCAGGGCGCCGCCGGGGCCGAGCCTGCCGTCCTCCACGAAGGCCCCGCCCTCGCCCTTGGCACAGAAGCCGAGGTCCTCCAACATCAGGAGCACGGTGATGGTGAAGGAGTCATAGAGCATGGCCAGGTCGATGTCGGATGGCTTCACGCCGGCCATCCCGAACGCCTTGGGCCCGGAGATGTGGGCGGCCGTGCGCGTCAGGTCCGGCATCTCGCTGATCATCTGGTGGTCGTGGGCGGTGCCGACGCCGAGCACGTACGCCGGCTTCTTGGCAAGGTCGCGGGCGCGCTCGGCGCTGGTGAGCACGACGCACCCCGCGCCGTCGGTGACGAGGCAGCAGTCGAGGAGGTGCAGCGGCTCGCACACATAGGGCGAGGCGAGGACGTCGTCGACGGTGATCAGGTCCTGGTACCGGGCCCGCGGGTTCTTGCTGGCCCATGCACGCGTGGCGACGGCGATGGCGGCCAGCTGCTCGGCCGTCGTGCCGTACTGGTGCATGTGGCGGGTGGCGGCCAACGCGTACGCGCCCATCGGCATGCGCAGGCCGTAGGGCATCTCCCACTCCATCATCGGGCTGTTGCCACCCATCCCCCCTGGGCGCCCGCGCCCGGGGCCACCGCCGGAGGTGCGCGGCGTCTGGGCGTAGACGCTGATGGCCACGTCGCACAGCCCGAGGGCGATGGCGGCGGCGGCGTGCTCGACGTGGACCTCGAAGCTCGACCCGCCAACGGCGGTGCCGTCGGTGTAGTTCGGCGTGATGCGCAGGGACTCGGCCAGGCCCATGTTGTCGCCGGCCGAGAAGACGCCGTCGACGTCGTCGATGGTGAGCCCCGCATCGTCGAGGGCCTCCTTGATGACCTGGGCCTCGAGGGCCCGGCCGGTGCGGTCGAGCTGGCCGGTGGGCGATGCCGCGTCGGCCACGCCGACGATGGCGGCGCGGCCGCGCAGGGAAAGAGCCGTCGCGTTCGTCACGGTCACTCCGGGTAGGGAAGGGGCGCGGCCCCGCCGAGCTGGGCGGCGATGTGCGGGACGATCCAGCGTCGCATGGCCACGACATCGGGGGGCGCGGCGAGGGTGAGCAGGCCCCCACCGCGGCACACCTCGTCGGCCTCCTCGAAGATCTCGAGCAGCCTGGGGGTCCCGCTGAACTCGTCGTACGGCAGGTCGATGACGAGGTCGAACCGCTCGTCGCCCGCCGCGCCGGCGGCTTCGACCTGCTGGCGGCTGGCGTCGCGGGCGTCCTTGTAGCGCTCGAGGACCTCCTCCATGAGCCGACGGACCCGTACCGGTGCCGGTTCGGGCGCCGATGCCTCGCCGATGTCCATCAGCCGCAGCTCGTGCACGAGCTCTTCGATATGGGTCAGGTGGCGTTGGTAGGTCGCGGTCGGCACGCCGGTGATGACGACCCGTCGGATCACCCGTTCGCTCACGCCGCCACCTCGAACCAGACGCGCTTTCCGGAGGGCGGGATCGTGTCGATGCCCCAGGCCCGCGCCAGCGCCTCGACCAGGGCCAGGCCGCGTCCCGACGTGGCGTCCTCGCCCGCAACTCTGGGGATGGGTGGCAGCGGGTTGCTGTCGATGACCTCGACGCGCAGCCGGTCGCCGGTGAGGTCGACGACGATGCTGATGGCGGTGCGGGCATAGAGCACGGCGTTGGTGACCAGCTCGCTGGTCAGGAGGACGGCGGCATCGAGCAGCTCCTCGTGGTGCCACTCGGCCAGCGCGGTGGCGATGAACTGACGGGCGGCGCGCACACTGGTCGGATCGGGTCGCAGTTGCGTCCGCGCTTCCATGGCGCGGCGAACTGTAGACGGTCGGTCCCCGGCGCCCCCGGGTCGTGTCCACCTAGCCTTCGGAGATGGCCGACACGATCCACTACGAGAACCGCATGAGTGACGCCGATGCGCTGATGTGGTCGATCGAGAAGGATCCGTTGCTGCGGTCGACGATCACCGCTGTCGCCATGCTCGACAAGGCCCCCGACCGCGCCACCTTCGAGGCCCGCCTCGAGCGGGGCACCCGTCAGGTCCCCCGCCTGCGCCAGCGGGTCGTGTCGAACCCGTTCTCGCTGGCCCCGCCGCGGTGGGAGGTCGACCCGAATTTCGACGCCCGCTTCCACATCCGGTGGGTGAAGGCCGCGGGAGACGGCAGCTTGGCCGAGGTGTGCCGGATGGCCGAGCCCGTCGCCATGCAGGGCTTCGACCGGGCCCGTCCGCTGTGGGAGACGGTGGTGGTCGAGGGGCTGGCCGGCGGTGGCGCCGCCCTCGTCCTCAAGCTCCACCACGCCATCACCGACGGGGTGGGCGCCGTCAAGATCGCCCTCGTCCTGTTCGACCTGGAGGCCGAGCCCGGCGACCTCGGGCCCATGCCGGAGGCCCCCGAAGTACGCGTGCTCTCGCAGCCCGAGCGCGTGGCCGACGCCCTCGATCACCAGCGCCGGCGCGCGCTGGGCCGGCTGCGTCGCTTCCCTGCCATCGCCGCGGCGGCGGCATCGGCGGTCGCCGCCGACCCGGTCGGCGCCGCTCGCGGCGTGGCCGAGGCGGCCGGGTCGGTGGCGCGCATGCTGGCGCCCGCCAACGAGCCGCTCAGCCCGGTCATGACGGCGCGCTCGCTGAGCGTGCACTTCGACACGGTGTCGGTGCCACTCGAGGAGCTGAAGGCGGCGGGGCGCGTGGCCGGCGGCCGTCTCAACGACGCGTTCGTGGCCGCCGTGCTCGGAGGGTGGCGCCGGTACCACGAGGCCCACGATGCCTACGTCGAGTCGCTCCGCATGGCCATGCCCATCAACGTGCGCAACGAGGCCTCCGCGGAGGTCGCGGGGAACCAGTTCGCACCGACGCGCTTCCTCGTTCCGCTCGGCATCGACGACCCGGTCGAGCGCATGAGGGCGGTGCGCGAACTGGTGGCGGCGCAGCGCGCCGAGCCGGCGCTGGCGCTGGTCGACCCGTTCGCCTCGATCATCAACCGGCTGCCGACGACGGTGTCCACCGGGCTGTTCGGGTCGATGCTCAAGGGCGTCGACTTCACGACCAGCAACGTGCCCGGTGTCCCGGTGCCGGTGTTCGTGGCCGGTGCGCAGATGGTGAGCCAGTTCGCCTTCGGCCCCCTGAGCGGCGCGGCGGCCAACCTCACCCTCGTCAGCTACCTCGACCAGGTGCACGTCGGCATCAACAGCGACCCGGCCGCCGTCCCCGACCCCGACGTCCTCCACCAGTGCATGGTCGAGGGCTTCGAGGAGATCCTCAAGACGGTCTGAGCTTCCAGATCGCCGTGTGCCTCACGTGGAGGACCGGCGTGGTGCCGTCGACGACGTAGAGGACGTCGAGCTCGACGAGTCGGTTGCCCTTCCGCTCGAACTCGCGGGCGACGGTGCCGCGCACGGCGACGCGGGAGCCGTCGGGGACGACGCCGAGGTGGTGGGTGATGCTCTCGAGGTGGACCCACGGGCCGAGCCGCACGTTCTGCGCCAGTACGAAGTTGGCCTGGCGCATGAGGAAGCCGGGGTGGGCGATGCGCTCGGCGCGCCACAGCGGGAGGTCATCGTCGATTTCGGCCAGGAACTCCGGATGGCGGTCGGCGTGGAACCCGAGCTCGAGGGTGCCGAGGACGGTGCCGGCGGCCAGCCGTTCCGCGGTCGCGTCGGGCCGAGCATCGGGAGCGGGCAGCGGCGCGAGCGGGTGCGACGCGAGATCGACGTCGTGCCGACCCATCGCAGGGAGCACGGCGGTGCCGACGGCGACGACCACGCCCGCCTCGTTGGTGGCCGTCAGCTCGAGGACGTCGTCGTGGGTGGCGGCGCCGATC
The DNA here is from genome assembly GCA_035526015.1 of Acidimicrobiales bacterium. Classification (GTDB taxonomy): domain Bacteria; phylum Actinomycetota; class Acidimicrobiia; order Acidimicrobiales; family DATLDH01; genus DATLDH01. The sequence goes on along the minus strand of DATLDH010000158.1, from coordinate 5,096 downwards.
TCGATGACGTCGCCCTCGTAGACGGGCTTGGTGAACTTCGCCGTCATCGTGCCCCGCGCGAGCCACGCCGGCCCGAACGTCTCGACCACCGGGTGGGTCATGTAGGCCCAGGTCGTCACACCCGGCACCAGGCCACCCTTGAACCCGTGGGCCTTGGCCACGGAGTCCTCGTGGATCCGGTTCTCCGACGCCACCGCGAAGTTGCGGGCCGTGACCCGGTAGGTCGTGTTCACGCCAGCAGCGTAGGACTGGCCGCCAGTGAGGACAGCTCCTCGGTGCGCTGGAACTCGCGCACGAAGTGGCCGTCCATCCCGCTGGTCAGATAACAGAACGACACACCGGTGGCCGGGTCGGCCCAGGCGATCTGCCCACCGGCGCCGTCGTGGCCGAACATGCGCGGCGACCCGGTGCGACCGAAGTTCATGCGGAAGCGGCGGTTGCCGTCGTCGCCCGCCACCACGATCCCGCGCGTGCGGTTGACGGGGATGCCGGCGCGGTTGGCGTCGGGGAAGGTGTTGCGGATCACGCCCGTGCCGTCGGCCAGCACCTCCGGATCCCAGATGTCGGCCGGGTCGTGCAGGAGGGCCTGGTAGTAGAGCGCGACGTCGGCTGCGGTGCCGACCGCCCCCGCCGCCGGGATACCTGCCGCCCGCGTGCGGGGGTCGTTCATGAACAGTCCACTGTCGATGGGCGGGTCGGGGTCGACCGGCTTGGGCACGCCGGCCGCCTCGTGTTCTTCGACGGTCGCCCTCGGGCCGAAGCACGTGATGTCGACGATGTCGCCCTGCTCCTCCAGCGGCACACCGAGCTGGAGCCGGTCGAGACCGAGCGGTGCGGTGACGCGCCGTCTCAGCTCGGTGCGCCAGTCGCCCCCGGTCACGACGTTCACCAGCTCGGCCAGCACCCAGTGGGCGGCGAACGGGTGGTAGTGGAATCGGGTCCCCGGCTCCCATACGAGCCGCCACCCGGCGAAGGCCTCCCGACGGCCCTCGCTGGTCGACCAGTGGCGGGGCCGCATCGGCGCGCGGGGGAACCCGGCGGTGTGCTGCATCAGGTGGTCGACGGTGACGGCGTCCTTGCCGTTGGTACCGAACGACGGGATGTGGTCGACGACGCGGTCGTCGTAGGAGAGCAGACCCTCGCTCACCAGTTGCCACACCAGTCCGGCCATCACACCCTTGGTCACCGACCACAGGTGGAACCGGCTGTGGTCGCCGGCGCCACTTCCGGCGACGGCGGACGTCTCGAACGCCGCCAGCCTCCCGTGGCGGGCAAGGGCGACCTGTACCGCCGGCAGCCGCCCGTCGTCGACCTCGCGCCTGGCGCGCTCCATGAGGGCGGCGACGGCGTCGGGGCGCACGCCCACGGTGGTCGGATCACACTTCGCCCGGGGAGCGTAGGCACGACGTCCGTACACTCGCGGGGTGGCCGAACTGCCCACGGGCACCGTCACCTTCCTCTTCACCGATATAGAGGCCTCCACCCACCTGCTCCAGCGCGCCGGTGACCGCTACGCCGCGCTCCTGGAGACCCACTACGGCATCCTGCGCGCCGCCATCGCCGCCCACGGAGGGCACGTCGTCCGCCCACTCGGCGACGCCCTGTTCGCCGCCTTCGCCGACGCCTCCTCGGCCCTGGCCGGCGCCCTCGAGGCCCAGCTGGCGTTGGCCGCCCACCCCTGGGGCGAGGGCGAGGAGATCCGCGTGCGCATGGGGCTGCACTCCGGCGAGGCGCTCGTCACCGAGGACGACTACGTCGGGCTCGCCGTGCATCAGGCGGCCCGCATCTGCGCCGCCGCCCACGGCCTGCAGATCGTGGTGTCGGACGTCGCGCTCGAGCTGGCCGGCGAGGTGCTCCCGCCCGGCACCGACGTCCGCGACCTGGGCCATCACCGCCTCCGTGACCTCCCCGAGCCGTTGCGCCTGTGGCAGCTCGTGCACCACGGCCTGCCGCGCGAGTTCCCCCGGCTGCGCAGCGATGCCGTGCCCGGCAACCTCCCCAAGCAGATCACCAGCTTCATCGGTCGGGCCGGCGAGACCCGCGCCCTCGTCGACCAGCTCGTCGGTGGGACGCGCCTGGTGACGCTCACCGGGCCCGCCGGTTGCGGCAAGACGCGCCTCGCGCTCGAGGTGGCGGTGGAGGTCGTCGACCGCTTCCCCCACGGCGCGTGGGTGGTGGAGCTGGCGCCGCTGTCGGATGCCGCCGGGGTGGCCCAGGCCGTGGCGAGCGCCCTCGACGTGCGCGAGGAGGCGGGAGCCCCCGTCGACCGCAGCCTGGTGGCCTCGCTCCGCGAGAAGGAGCTATTGCTCGTCCTCGACAGCTGCGAGCACCTGGTGCTGGCCGTGGCCGAGCTGGCCGCCGACATCCTCAGCCGCTGCCCGCAGGTGCACGTGCTCACCACCACCCAGGAGGCCCTCGGCATCACCGGCGAGACCGTCGTGCGCGTGCCTCCTCTCTCGCTCCCGTCGGAGGATCTGGCGTCGCCGACCGCGGCCGCCATCGCCGCGTACGAGGGCGTCGAGCTGTTCGTGGAGCGCGCCCGCGAGCGGCGTTCGGACTTCGTCCTCAACGACGACAACGCCGCGTCGGTGGCCCACATCTGCCGCCGTCTGGACGGCATCCCGCTCGCCATCGAGCTGGCCGCCGGTCGGGCCAACATCCTCAGCCCGAGCCAGATCGCGTCGCGTCTCGACGACCAGTTCCTCCTCCTCACCGGTGGCAGTCGCACCGCCGTGCCGCGCCAGCAGACGCTGCGCGCCGCGGTCGACTGGAGCCACCAGCTGCTCGGCCCCGAGGAACAGGCCGTGCTGCGGCGCCTGGCCGTGTTCATCGGCGGCTGCACCCTCGAGGCGGCCGAAGCGGTGTGCGGCGGCAAGGGCATCGCGTCGGCCGAGGTCCTCGACCTGCTCGACCGTCTGGTGGCCCGCTCACTGGTGAACGTCGAGGAGCAGGACGGCGTGTCCCGTTACCGGCTGCTGGAGATCATCCGCCAGTACGCCCAGGAGCGACTGGTCGAGGCGGGCGAGGTCGTCGAACGGCGCGCCCGCCATCTGGCCTGGTTCACCGAGATGGTGGTCGAGGCCGAGCCCGAGCTCACGGGGCCGAACCAGGCGGTGTGGCTGGCTCGCCTGGCGTCCGATGACGGCAACCTGCGCGCCGCCATGGAGTGGGCGGCGTCGCACGCCGGGCACCCGGCCGCCGGCGATCCGACCAACGCCCTGCTCAAGCTGGCCGCCTCGTTGTGGCGCTACTGGCTGGTGCGCGGCCACTGGAGCGAGGGTCGCACCTGGTTGGCCCGGGCCCTGTCGGAGGCCGATGCCCTGCCCAGCGACGACGACGGCATCGCCCTGCGCGCCCGCGGTCTGGCCGCCGCCGGCGACCTCGCCACCGAGCAGGCCGACCTGGCCGCCGCCGAGCCGCTGTTGCAGCAGGCCCTCACCCTCTGGCGGCGTATCGACAACGCCGAGGGCGTGGCCAAGGCCCTCAACCACCTCGGCAACCTGTACCGGTACCGCCTCGACTATCCGGCCGCGCGCGACCACCTGAATCAGGCGCTGGAGATGCGGCGCGCCGTCGGCAACGAGCGGGGCATGGCCGTGTCGCTGCGCAATCTCGGGCTGCTCGCCTCCGCCCAGCGCGACTACGAGACGGCCCGCGCCTGTTACACCGAAGCCCTCCCGCTCGCCCGCCGTCTCGGCGACAAGCGCGTCATCGCCACCCTCACCAACGCCCTCGCCACCGTGGCCTTCGCCGACGGCGACCGCCGGGGCGCCCGCCGCCTGGCCGAGGAGGGGTTCGCGCTGTCACGCGAGCTGGGTGACCGCCAGACCATCGCCGAGCACCTCACCGTCCTGGCCGGGATCGGCGGAGCCGACGGCGAAGGAACTGCGGCGGTGGCCATGCTGGACGAGGCGCTCGCCATCTGGCGCGCCCTCGGTGCGCGCGACGCCGAGGCGGCGTCGTACACGACCGTCGGAGAGCTGGCGCTGTCGGCCGGGGACTGGGCCTCGGCGCGGGCCTATCTCGACGCCGCGGTCGCGGCATGGCGACGGCTGGGCGACGAGGCGGCGCTGGCGCGCGTCACCAACCTGTGCGGGTGGTCGGCGGTGATGAACGGCGAGCCTGCCGTCGCCGCCGGGCTGCTGCACGAAGCGGTGGAGCTGGCCCGGGCCATGGGTGAGCCCCGCCAGCTCGGCGCCTCGTTGCACAGCTTGGGCGATCACCATTTCTGGACCGGCGACCTCGAGGGCGCCCGCGCCCTGTATGAGCAGAGCAGCGAGCTGTCGGCCACGGCCGGGTGGCGCAATCTGGTCTGGTGGCCCGCCCTCGGGCTGGGCATCGTCGCCCGCGAGCAGGGCGACGTGGTCACCGCGCTCGGCCATCTCCGCACGGCCGTCGCCGTGCGCCCGCGGATCGGCTTCACCATCTTCACCGCCGATTGCCTGGAGGAGGTCGCCGGGCTGGCGGCACGCCAAGGGGCCCACGACGACGTGGCGGCGCTGCTGGCGCGGGCCGCCGCCCTCCGCGAGGACGTGAAGGTGGCGGTGGCCCCGGTCCGGCGGCCCGTGATCGACGGTTGGGTCGACGCCGCTCGTGACGCGCTGGGGCAGGACCGCTGGTCGACGACGACGGCCCGGGCCGCCAGGGCCGACGCCGACGACCTGCTGGCGACGGCCCTCGACAACATCGCCACCTGAGGAGAGGATGCCGCCCATGTCCTTCACCCAGCGCACGATCGCCACCAACGGCGTGGAGCTGCAGGTCGCCGAGGCGGGACCGGCCGACGGTCCGCTCGTCGTGCTGTGCCACGGGTTCCCCGAGGTGGCGTACTCGTGGCGCCACCAGGTGCCCGCCCTGGCCGACGCCGGTTACCACGTGATGGCACCCGATCAGCGCGGCTACGGCCACTCGTCCCGTCCTGATGCGATCACCGACTACGACCTGCCCCACCTCACCGGTGACCTGCTCGGTCTGCTCGACCACGCCGGGCAGGACCAGGCCGTGTTCGTCGGCCACGACTGGGGCGCCATCATCGTGTGGGACATGGCGCTGCGGCACCCCGACCGGGTGAAGGGCGTCGTCGGCATGAGCGTGCC
>DATLDH010000151.1:0-12105 GCA_035526015.1 Acidimicrobiales bacterium | reverse complement strand
CCGGGGAGCCACTTGGCGTAGTCCTTGGAGTGCCATTCGTGTTGCGGTTCGGTGCCGACGAGGCCGTCGGCGTAGAAGATGACCGTCATGACGGCGCGGAGCTGGTCGGTGTCGTTGGCGGGGGCGCGGTGCAGCGTCCAGCCGTTGTGCCACGTCGTGTCGCCGGGGCTCATGGCGCCATGGGTCTCCATGGGCAGCCCCTCGCGCTCGGCCACCTCGAGCAGCACGGCCTCGGTCTCGTCGGAGATCTCGTAGTTGCCGAGGTACCCGAGCCGCTGGCTTCCCGACGCGAACGTCATGCTGCCGCCCATCTCGTCGGTGACCGGCACCAGCGGCATCCACATGGTCAGGGCCTGATGGCCGTCGAGGGGGAAGTAGTAGCCGTCCTGGTGAAACGGCGTCGGCGCGCCGGCGGCCTCCTTGAACACGGCCTGGTCGTGGTAGATCCGCACCGCGTCGACGCCGAGCAGGTCGGCGGCGATGCGCCCGAAGCGCTCGCCGAGGCTGTAGGCGCGCATGCGGTCGTCCTGGCACCACAGGTTCTGCACCTGGGTGACCATCCCCGCGTAGTCGAGGGGTCGCTCGTCGGCATGGGCGTAGGCGAGGTCCTCGATGAACGGGCCCCAGGCCGCGATCTCCTCGGGTGACGCCACCGCCGGGAGCATGACGTGGCCGTTGACGCGGAACTCGGTGATCTTGGCGGCCGGCACGTCGTACGGCGATGACAGGTCGGGAAGAGTCACGGACTCGGTGCTCACGTGGATGCTCCTTGGGGTTGACGCACGATGGCGCGGCGGGCGGCGGAAAGATCGGGGAAGACGTCGAGGGCGACGCCCTGCACCATGGCGTTGCCGACAGCGGTGGCCTCGACCGGGCCGGCCACGACGGGCACGCCGCAGGCCGAGGAGAGCGCGCCGACCAGCTCGGGGAGACGGGCCCCTCCCCCCAGGAGGTGCAGCTCGGTGACCGGCGAGCGTCGGAGGTCGGCCAGCTCGTCCAGCACGTGGGCCGTGGCCGTGACCATCGAGTCGACGATGCTGCGGACGACGACCGAGCGCGGCGCGGCCGCGCCGAGGCCGGCGGCGTCCCGGATCTCGGCCTCCATGCTCGATGGCGAGAGGAACCGGTTGTCCGTGGCATCGAAGGTCGGAGCGGGAGGGCCCGCCATGGCCGCCGCCACCAGGCCCTTCACCGGCGGGCTTCCCCACGCGTCGCGGCAACGCTCGAGCAACCAGAAGCCCATGACGTTCTTGAGGAATCGCACGCCCCCGGCCACACCCGGCTCGTTGGAGAAGTTGGCGCGCCGTGCCGCGTCCGACACGTCGGGCCGCTCGCGCTCGGCGCCGACGAGGAACCACGTGCCGGTCGCCACGAAGGCGGCGCCGGGCGCAGGATCGGGCAGGGCGGCAACGGCCGAGGCGGTGTCGTGCCCGCCGACCAGGTGCACGGGAACCCCGTTCCACTCGCCGGCCGGGGTGCCGGCGGCGGCGATGGGCGGGAGGAGGGCGGCATCGACACCGACCGCGTCGAGAAGGCCCGGCTCCCACGTGCCGGTCGCCAGGTCGACCAACGCCGACGTGCCGGCACTCGTGCGCTCGCCGTGGACCCGACCCGTGAGCGCGTGCACGAGCAGCTCGGGCAGCATCACGATGCGCGCCGCCCGGTCGAGCTCGGCCCGGTCGTGGGCCGCGAGCTGGAACAGCGTGTTGATGGCCATGAGCTGGATGCCGGTTGTCTCGTAGAGCCGCTCGGCGCCGATGCGGCCGACGACATCGCCCCAGCCCTCGGTGCGGGCGTCGCGGTAGGAGAAAGGAGGCGCCACCAACGTGCCGCCGGCGTCGAGAAGGCCGTAGTCCACGCCCCAGGTGTCGATGCCGATGGAGTCGAGCGGACCGCTCGCCTGTGCCCGTTGCAGGCCGCGCTCGACCTCGGCGACGAGGCGGTCCCACTCCCAGCGCAGGTTGCCTCCACCGTCGCGGACCGGCGCGTGCGGGTAGCGATGCACGACCTCCACGTCGAGCGGGTCGGGGCCGTCGAGCTCGACCACGGCGACGCGCGCCGAGGTGGCGCCGAGGTCGACGGCCGCCACCCGCGTCATGGTCGGTGTCGCTTACAGGCCGGTGGCGACGGCGCCGCTGCCGCGCTCGGCGACGGCCGCGGCCCGGTACCCGAGCCGGCGGTAGGTGGCCAGCGGTGCCAGCGCGGCACCGTTGCGACGGCGGGCCTCGGCCACGAACGGTCGGACGTCGGTGCGAAAGGCGCGGTGGAGTATCTCGGCGGCCAGGGCCGGGTCGTTGGCCTCCTGGGCGTCGGCCAACGCTCCCCGATCGACGCAGAGCGCCAGAGCGAGCGTGTGCTGCACGGCGTCGGTGGCCTGGATGAGATCCTCCAACGGATCCTTCAGATTGTGGCTCTCGTCGATCATGTAGGCCGCGGCCGGCATGCGCCCGCCGCCCGCCTCCAGCAACTCACCGAAGATGAGGAACAGCTGGTACGGGTGGATGGAGCCGACGGTGAGGTCGTCGTCGCCGTACTTGGAGTCGTTGAAGTGGAAGCCGCCGAGGCGACCGGCCATCACCAGGCGGCTGACGACCTGCTCGATGTTGGCGTTGGGCAGGTGGTGGCCGAGGTCGACGAGGCACTTGGCCCGCTCACCCGTGGCCTGGGCCAGCAGCAGCGAGGAGCCCCAGTCGTTGTTCACCGACGAGTAGAACGCCGGCTCGAACGGCTTGTGCTCGGTGTAGAGCTCCCAGTCGGCGGGCAGGTGCTGGTAGATCTCGGCCAGGCCCTCGACGACACGGTCGAACTGCCCGCGGAAGCTGGCCTGGCCGGGGTGGTTGGTGCCGTCGGCCAGCCAGACGGTGAGCGCCCTGCTGCCGAGTGCGACGCCGAGGTCGATGACGTAATGGTTGTGCTCGATGGCGGTCCTCCGCACCTCCTTGTCGGTGTGCGCCAGGCTGCCGAACTTGAACGAGACCCGCCCGCCGTCGGTGGTCGACGGGTTGTCCTGGAACGTGTTGGAGTTCATGGCGTCGAAGCCGATGCCCAGCTCGTCGGCGTAGGCCTTGAGGGCCGGCGCCTCGTCGCCCGGGTCGTCCCACGGCACGTGCAGGCTGATGGTGCGGTTGGCGCCGGTGAGCGCGTGCAGCGCGGCCACGTCGTCGAGCTTCTCCGTCGTCGTGCGGGGCTCGCCGCCGCCGGGGAACCGGCCGAAGCGCGTGCCACCCGTGCCGACGGCCCACGAAGGCGCCGCCACGCTGAACCGCGCCACCTCCTCGGTGACGGCCGCGCCATCGATGCCGGCGCGGGCCAGCACGTCGTGGGCGTGCGCGAGGTCGCGCTCGTGGTCGGCGAGGACTGCGGCGTTGTCCTCGGCGATGCGGGTGGCGTCGATCTTCGGCATGCCTCTCCGTCCTCAGCGCACGAAGGCGACGGGAACGCCGCCGTCCACGGGTACCAGCGTGCCGGTCGTGTGACGCAGCTCGTCGCCCACCAGCGCGAACACGGCATTCGCCACGTGCTCGGGCAGCACCTCTTCCTTCAGCAGCGTGCGTTGGGCGTAGAACGCACCGAGCTCGGACTCCTCGACGCCGTAGACCTCGGCCCGGGCCGCGCCCCACCCGTTGCTGAAGATGCCCGAGCCCTGCACGACGCCGTCGGGGTTCACGCCGTTGACGCGCACGCCGTGGTCGCCGAGCTCGGCGGCCAGCAGCCGCACCTGGTGGGCCTGGTCGGCCTTGGCCGCGGCGTAGGCGATGTTGTCGGGTCCCGCCACGATGGCGTTCTTCGATACGACGTAGACGATCGAACCGCCGGTGGCCTGGGCGATCAGCACGCGGGCCGCCTCGCGGCTCACGAGGAACGAGCCGCGGGCCATGACCCGGTGCTGGACGTCCCAGTCCTCGGCGTCGGTCTCGAGCAGGGGCTTGGAGATGGAGAGGCCGGCATTGTTGACCACGATGTCGATCCCGCCGAAGACGAGCATGGTCTGGGCCAACGATTCGACGATCGCTGCTTCGTCGGCCACATCGACGTGCACGGCGACGGCCCGGTCGCGGCCACCGATCTCGTTGGCCACCTTCTCGGCCGCCGCCAGGTCGCGGTCGGCGACGGCGACGGCGGCGCCCTCGGCGGCCAGGCGCAGGGCGATGGCCCGACCGATGCCCGACCCGCCGCCGGTGACGTAGGCGATCTGGCCGGCGAGGGCACGGGGCCGGGGCAACAGGGCGAGCTTGCGCTCCTCCAGCGACCAGTACTCGATGCGGAACTTCTCGGCCTCGTCGATGGGCGCGTAGGTGGAGACCGCCTCGGCCCCGCGCATCACGTTGATGGCGTTGACATAGAACTCACCGGCGACCCGCGCCGTCCTGGCGTCGGCACCAAAGGTGAACATGCCGACACCGGGCACGAGCACCACGGCCGGGTCGGCGCCGCGCATGGCCGGCGAGTCGCCATCCGCGTGACGCCGGTAGTACGCCTCGTACTCGGCCCGGTACTCGGCGTGGAGCACGCGCAGCCGCGCCACCTGCTCGTCGAGCGCGGCGTCGGCGGGGAGATCGAGCAGCAGCGGACGCACCTTGGTGCGCAGGAAGTGGTCGGGACACGACGTGCCGAGGGACACGAGTCGAGGGCACTCGGTGCGCGACAGGAAGTCGAGCACCACGGGGCTGTCGTCGAACGCGCCGACGACGCGCTTGTGGGTGGACGCCAGGCCGCGAACGAACGGCGCCAGCGCCGCCGCCCGGTCGCGGCGGGCGTCATCGGCCAGGGCCGTGTAGCCGGGGCGCACGGACCCGAATGGCTCGGCCCGGCCGGTGCGTTCGATGAACGCCGCGGCCCGCTCGATCAGCTCGAGGCTGGTGGCCTCGGCCTCGTCGGACGTGGCGCCCCAGGCGGTGAGGCCGTGGCCGCCGAGGACGACGCCGCGCAGCGCGGGGCGCGACGCCTGCAGCCGGGCCAGCTGCACACCGAGCTCGAAGCCCGGGCGCCGCCAGGGCACCCACGCAACCTCGTGGCCGAAGCACTCGGCCGTGAGGCGCTCGCCGTCGGCCGCCGCCGCCAGGGCGATGACCGAGTCGGGATGCAGGTGGTCGACATGGGAGGCGGGCAGCAGACCGTGCATCGCGGTGTCGATCGACGGCACCGCGCTGGGCGGGCCGAACGCGCACAACGGGAGGAGGTCGACCATCTCGTCCTCGTGGTCGGCGCCGCGGTAGCGCTCCTGCAGGGCGCGCAGGCGTCCGAGGTCGAGGTGCGACAGCCCGTCGACCGACAGCGTGGCCAGGTCACCGCCGGAGCCCTTGACCGACAGGACCTCGGTCTCGATGCCGGTCACCGGGTCGACGGCCACGTGCTTGGCCGAGGTGTTGCCGCCGCCGAAGTTGGTGGTGCGCGGATCGGCGCCCAGCCGGTGCGACCGCTCGACCAGCGCCTCGACCTCGGCGGGGATGGGTGTCTGGGCCACGGGCTCCTCCGGCACGGACGCCGTGGCGCCCGGTCGATGTTCGATCAAGAGCGATTTTACACATTCCTACCGTGGCGGTGCCGTGCCACATAGGCTCACGCCGTGCAGCTCGGGAACCTGGCCACGGAGGAACGGCTGGCAACCATCCGCCGTCACCTCGACACCGCCGGCGCCGTCCGCATCTCCCCGCTGGCGGCCGAGCTCGGGGTCAGCGACATGACGATCCGCCGTGACCTCCAGGAGCTCGAGGCCATGGGCCTGGTGCGCCGGGTGCGGGGCGGGGCGCTGGCCGTCGGGCCCGTCGCCTTCGCCGACCGCCACAAGGAGCGGGCCAGGGCCAAGGCCAAGGTGGCGGCCAAGCTGTTGCCGCTCGTCCCCGACGGCGGCCCCATCGGCATCGACGCCTCGTCGACCCTGCTGCGCCTGGCCGCCGGCCTCACCGGCCGCGACCTCACCGTGATCACCAACGGCCCCGAGACCTTCCAGGCCCTGCAGGACCGCCCCGGGGTCACCGCCACCCTGACCGGCGGCGAGCTCGACAAGCGCACCGGCAGCCTCGTCGGCCCCATCGCCTGTCGTTGCGCCGGCTATCTGCTGCTGCGCCGGTTCTTCACCTCCGCGGCGGGCGTCGACGCCGAGCTGGGCGAGAGTGAGCCGTCGCTGGACGAGGCCGAAGTCAAGCGGGCCATGGCAGCGGTGGCCGACGAGGTCGTGCTCGCCGTCGACGCCACCAAGCTGCGGGTGCGCTCGCTTGCCGTCGGCCTGGAGTGGAGCCAGATCGACGTCCTCGTCACCGATCTCGATCCCGCCGACAAGCGCCTCGACCCCTACCGCTCCCTGGTGACCGAGATCCTCTAGACCAGCGGCAACGTGACCGACGAGCCCTTGTGGTGGATCGTGTGGGTGCCGGGGTGGGGGTTGAGATCGAAGCGGGGGAAGTTGGCCGGCGCGATGTCGACGCGGATGCGGTGACCGCGTGGGATGCGGATGGCGATCGACCCGACGTCGACGGTCACCGTCTTCACCCGACCCGGCGTGGCCTCGACGCGCCGGATGGAGTCGACCACGTTCATGGCCCGGCCGTCGGGCCAGACATCGACGAGCTTGACGGTGACGTCGAGCGACGGGCCCGTGCTGGCCACGCGCACCTTGGCCTGCACCGGGCCGATGACCGTCACCGCCTTCTTCAGCGGTGCGCTGGTGAACACCGCCACGTCGTCGCGCTCCTCGACGACGCGTTGGTCATAGGCGCCCGCGCCCGGGAGGTAGGCCCCGAGGAGGCGGCCACCGCGTGTGGGCGTCGGGTCGTCGGGGTCGTAGGTGACGACCGAGCGCCCCTCGACCGTCGTCGGCTGCTCCCAGACCAGGCCGCCGTCGTCGGCCAGCCAAAGAGGGGTGGCGGTCGCCGGCGGCGGCCACGACTCGAGGTCGCGCCACCTGTTCTCCCCGAGGACGAACACGCGCACGCCGGAGGTGACCTCCTCGCCGTCGATGGCGGCGCGCAGCCAGTCGAGCATCACCCAGGGCAGGCCCTGGGTCGCCCCAGCCGCGGCGGGACCGAGCACGAGGTCGCCGACGAAGTCCAGGTACAGCCCGGCGTGCGACCACGGCCCGACGATCAGTCGCTGGGCGGCCCGGGCGCGGGGTGACGCAGCCCCGTCGCGCAACGTCGTGTAGGCGCGCAGGGAGCTCTCGCAGAAGATGTCGTACCAACCGGCCACGTGGAACGCCGGGAGGTCGAGGCGCGCGACATTGCGCGCCACGTCGACGGGCTCCCACTGCGTGGCCTCGCCGTCCGCCCACCGGGCGAAAGGTGGCCACATCTCGCGCAGCGGCGAGGTCGACGGCGGCTGGCGGTAGAGGGCCGCCCAGTCCTCGCCCAGCTTTGCCGCGGCGCGGCGCTGCGCCTCGGTCGCACGCGGGTCGGTGGCCGCCATCCCCGCCGCCCACAGCACCACGAAGCCGGCGGCCATGGCGCCGCCTTCGGTCGTCCACCCCTCGTCATAGGACGCCGCGCTCACGACCGGTGCGATGGCCTTCAGCGCCGGATGCCCGCCCAGCGCGGCGAGGTACTGCGTGGCGCCGACGTAGGACCCGCCCCAGCCCACGACCCGGCCGTCACACCAGGGCTGCGCCGCCACCCATGCGACCGCGTCGTGGCCGTCGTCGACCTCCTGGTGGAAGGGTGAGAACGTGCCGTCGGAGTCCCACCTCCCGCGCACGTCCTGCACCACGACCGCCCAACCCTTGCGGGCCGCGCCGATTGGGTCCTCGAAGCTGCGGCTCATCCCCCGGGTGTACGGCGTACGGATCAGCAGGGCGGGCGCCGGATCGGCGGGTGCGATGACGTCGGTCGCCAGCTCCACGCCGTCGCGCATGGCCACACGCGTCTCGAATGCCGTCACTTTCGCCACGTCGGCCCCTTTGTGAGGTTTTGTTGCTTCGCACAAAGTAGTTCGTTACCCTCACGACACACTGACAGTTGGGGGAACGGATGCGCCGCGGGATCAAGCTCGTCGTCTGCACGATCGTGCTGGCAGCCGGCCTCGTGCAGTCGGGGGCGGGGTTGCTGCCGGGCCATCCGGCTCCGGCGTCGGCCACGACCGCACACCCACGGTTGCTGTTCACCGCCGCCGAGGTCCCGGGGATGAAGGCCCGCATCGCGGCCCAGCCGGTGCTCACCGCCGCGCTCCAGCGGCTGAAGGCCCGCGCCGACGCCTACAAGACCCCGGGCAACCCGAGCTACGTCGACCCAGCGCTGATCTTCTGGCCCCGCGACGGCGAGCTCCTGACGCCCGGGCAGCAGAACGACACGAGCAACTTCGTCTACGACTCGGTCGTCGGTCAGAACCAGATGATGACGGTCCTGACCGAGCTCGGCCTCGCGCATCAGCTGACGGGTGACACGAGCTACGGCCGGCACGCCGTGCTGCTGCTGGTGGCGCTCGCCAACAAGGGCTTTCCCCACTGGACCATGGGAACGCTGGGGGCCGGCGACCTGCTGGCCGGGTACGGATTCGCCTTCGACTGGGCCTATGACCAGATGACGCTCACCGAGCGGGCGTTCATCATGTCGAAGCTCAGCGCCGCCTCCGGCTGGCTGCTCAACATCGTGTTCAGGAACGACCCGTCCAACAAGCCGCGCAGCAACCACATGGGCGTGAGCGTGGGCGCAGGCCTCACCCTGCTCGCCATCGACGGTGAAGCGGGCGCGCCGTCCGACGTCGCCGTCAACCTCGAGCAGGCCCTCGTGCGCGCCAACCTCTACTTCTCCAATTTCCCGGGGGCGAACGGGGACGGCCGTGAGGAGTACACCTATGCGGCCTACGGGCTGAAGAACTCGCTGCCGTTCGCCATCGCCGCCGCCCGCCTCGGCCACCGCGACACCCTGGCCGGCACCAACGCCCAGAAGCTCAGTCGCTGGGTGGCGCGCCACACCCTCCCGGGCGAGGGTCACCGCGTCCTGCCGCTCAGCGACTCGTCGGCGACCGCCATGACGACGATGATGCCGGCGCTGCTGTTCGGTGTGGCACCGACCGACGGTGTTACGCAGTGGGTCTGGCAGCACACCGTCGGGCCCCAGGGCGACGACTTCTACGGCCAGCTCCGGCCGCCGGTCTTCACCGTCAACACCGACTGCCGCACCACCTCCAACGTGGTGACCTCACCGGGTGGGCCGGTGTACTGCCCCGTCACCCGCGCCCCCGAGGACGCCTATCACCTGCTGTTCTGGCGGTCGCCGGGCGAGTTGCCGGCCGTTTTGCCGTCGGCGGTCGAGCCGGCGTCGAAGTGGTACCCCGAGCAGGGCCTGGTGGTGGCCCGGACCGGCTACGACAACGCCCGCAGCGACGTGGTCAGCTCCTTCGGCGCCCGCCGGGACAGCGATGGGCACTACCAGCACGACCTCGGGAGCTTCACCATGTACGGCCATGGCGCGTCCTGGGCCGTCGACAGCGGGTACTCGTGCGTCGCCTGCGGCGGCAGCGACGACTTCCCGTGGGACAACGACCTCCCCATCGACGTCCAGGACTATTACAACGACGATGTCCAGGACTCGGGGCTCGCCCCGGGCCACAACGTCGTGCTCGTCGACGAGAACCGCTTCACCCAGGCCCCGGCCGGCAACCAGTCGACCACGGCGGCGACCATCGACGGTTTCCTCGACGCCCCTGGCTTCACCTGGTCACACGCCGACCTTCGCTACGTCTACGGAAATCAGGCGCCGTGGGCCGGACGTCACCATCTGCTGACCCGCGCCGTCAACCGACCCGTGATCCTGGCCGTCACCGACGCGCTCAACCGCAACGGTGGCACCCACAAGTACCGCTTCCAGCTGCACACCGATGCCACCAACGCCGTGAGCCTCCTCGGCAGCGGCTTCACCGCCACCGCTCCCAACCGGGCCACCCTCGCCGGCCGCATGGTCTCCTCCGAGGGAGAGCGCAGCATCCTGGCCATGCCGTTCAAGCAGCAGAACTACGCCGACATCTCGCCGCTGCACACCGTGCTGTTCACCGACAGCACGCCGCGGGTGGCATATGACCACCTCACCGTGCTGGCCTCCACGCCGCCAGGTGCGGCCGCCGCGACGACCAGAGCCCTCGCACTCACCGGTGGCAACGGCGTGGTGGTGGCCTGGAACGGCACCAACGACGTCGTCATCTCGAAGCATCACGGCGCCGCGCTGGTCACGGGCATCGAGGCGACGACGGACGGCACGTTCGGCCGACTCACCCAGGGTGCCGGCGAGACGCTGCTCGTCGACGGCACGTTCATCGGCTCGGCCGGTGCGACCTACGTCCAGGTCACGGGCACGGCTGCCACCGTCGCCGTCAGCGGCAACCGCATCGACGTGAAGGGACCGGCGGGGAACTCCTACGTCGTCTTCGCTCCCCAGACGATCTCGTCGGTCACGGTCAACGGCGCGGCGGTCACCGCCTGTCGCACGGGCAACACCGTCTCCTTCCCCTGTTAGACAACCACCGGTGAGCCTCGAGGCGACCGGCCTGCGGACCGAGTACCGCACGAACCCGCTGGGGATCGACGTGGCCGCGCCGCGGTTCTCGTGGCTGGTGCGGTCCGACCGCCAGAACGTGCTGCAGCGCGCATGGAGGGTGCTGGTGGCGTCCTCGCCGGAGCTGCTCGCCGCCGAGGTCGGAGACCTGTGGGACTCGGGCTGGAGCGAGGGCGGCGACCCGTGTCACATCGTCTACGGCGGCTCGCTGCTCCCCTCGGCCACGCGTGCCCACTGGACGGTCTCGGTCGAGGACGACGCCGGTGAGCGCTCGCCCTGGGCCGAGCCCGCATGGTGGGAGACGGGGTTGCTCGATCCGGCCGAGTGGCAGCACGGATGGATGGCGGCGCCGGGGTTCCGCGTGCCGCACATGCGACGCGAGTTCGAAGTGCCGTCCACGGTCACGCGGGCGCGCCTGTACGTCACCGCCCTCGGCCTCTACCGCGCCTCGATCAACGGGCGGCGCGTCGGTGACGACTGGTTCACGCCCGGCTGGACCGACTACCGCCACCGCGTCCAGGTCCAGACCTACGACGTGACCGACCTCGTCGTCGAGGGCACCAACGCCATGGGGTTGGTCGTGGCCGACGGCTGGTACGCCGGGCGGCTCGGGTGGCTGGGCGAGCGGGCCCATTACGGGCCGTTCCCCCACGTGCGGGCCCAGCTCGTGGTGGACCACGCCGACGGAGGCCGCACGGTGACGGGCACCGATGACACCTGGAGGGTGTGGTCGGGCGGCATCGTCGACACCGACTTCCTGCTCGGCGAGACCTACGACTCGCGGCGCGCCCTGGGTCGCTGGGACGAGGTCGGCTACGCCAAGCGTGCCTTCCTTCCCGCCTCGCACGCCACCGCGACGGATGGTCCGGGCCCGGAGGTGGCCCTGGTCGCATCGGCGGCCGAGCCGGTGCGCACCCACGAGGAGCTGGCTCCGATCGCCGTCACCGAGCCGTCGCCGGGCGTGTGGATCCTCGACTTCGGCCAGAACCTGGTGGGCTGGGTGCGCCTGTCGGTGTCGGGGGCGCGGGGCGACGTCGTGCAGCTGCGCTTCGCCGAGATGCTCCGCGACGACGGGCACCTCTACACCGACAACCTGCGCAGCGCCCAGGCCGTCGACAGCTTTACGCTCGGGGGCGGCGATGACGGCGACGCCGGCGACGAACAGGGCGACACCCCCGAGACGTGGGAGCCGATGTTCACGTTCCACGGCTTCCGCTTCGTCGAGGTGACAGGGTGGCCGGGCGGCGGCCCGCCGCCGGCGGGCGCGCTCACCGCCGTGGTCGTCCACTCCCTCCTCGAGCCGGCCGGCACCTTCGAGTGCTCGCACGAGATGGTGAGCACCTTGCAGTCGAACATCGTGTGGGGGCTGCGCGGCAACTTCCTCGAGGTGCCGACCGACTGCCCCCAACGTGACGAGCGTCTCGGGTGGATGGGCGACATCCAGGTGTTCGCCGCCACCGCCGCCTTCAACCGCGACGTGGCCGCATTCCTCACCAAGTGGATGTGGGACGTCGTCGACGGTCAGAGCGCTGACGGCGGCTTCCCCGACGTGGCGCCCAAGGTCGTCGACCCCCAGGACGGTGCGCCGGCGTGGGGCGACGCCGGTGCCATCGTGCCGTGGCGCGTG
>DATLDH010000143.1:0-5918 GCA_035526015.1 Acidimicrobiales bacterium | reverse complement strand
GCCATCGTCCTGCACCGGTCCTTGCACCATTGGTGAGGCTGAGCGACCGGGGTCCCGGGACGCTCGCGGCGGGATCACGACCGCGCGGCGACGGTACCCGGGGCCCTGTGGCGACAATCGCCGGGGACGTCGACGACCACTCTCCGCGGTGTTGGACCTACATCTCGTCGGTGCGGATCACGTCGAGGTTGCGGAAGATCGGCGGGCCGTCGCACAGCGACTGCATCTTCTCCGCGAACGCCGTCGTCTCAGGGGAATTCGAGTTCTCCATGGCCGCCTCGTAGGAGGGGAACTCGACGACCTCGACGTAGGTGTTCTCCTTGTCGCGGTCCTTGGTCTGGCTGCCGCGGACACCCTTGCGTGTCCCCTTCGACTCCTCCAGGTAGGCGTCGACGGCGGCCGACACCTCGTCGAACCTCGATGTCGTGAACTCGATGATCTGGATGAAGCCGGGCATGGTGCCTCCCTCGTCGTGGCGGCGCGGTTTTGGCCGCGCCAGCACTCTATGGACGGCCCGCCGTCCGCGTCGGGAAGAATCTGGGAATGGACTCCCGGGGTGACGTGCTGGTCGTCGACGACGACGCCAGCCTGCGCCATGTGCTCGGCATCGTGCTGGAGGCCGACGGGTTCGCCGTCGAGGAGGCGAGCGGCGGCGAGGACGCCCTCCGCCGGCTGGCCGAGCATGCGCCGACGGCCATGATCCTCGACCTCGAGATGCCCGGCCTCGACGGGTGGGACGTGCTGCGCGCCAAGCGCGATTCAAAGCTGGCCCCGGCGTGCCGCGTCATGGTGCTCACCGCCCAGACCGCCGAGCGCGACTTCCTGCGGGCCTGGGAGCTGGGCGCGGACGACTACGCCACCAAGCCGTTCGACATCGACGGCCTGTCGGAGAAACTCGGGGATCTCCTCGCCATGCCGCCCGCCGAGCTGGAGCACCGCCGCAGCGACGAGATCGCCAAGGCCCGGTTCCTCGAGCGGGTCGAGCGCGCCTTCACCCGACGCGCCTGACCCTCAGCAGTTCCGGGCGATCGCCGCCGCCGTCTCCGTTCGGCAGCCCCCCGCTCTCATCAGGTTTCACGGATGAGACGGAGGGTCTCGGCGATCAGGTCCTCGAACGGGGCCCCCACCAGCTCGGGCGCCGACGCTTCGTAGCGGTCGTCGCCCAGCCCGGCACGCAGGCGCGCCTCCAACGAGGTCGCCACCTCGACATCCGGCATGGCGTCCATCGCCGACAGCCGCGGCCGTCCGGCGCCGAGAAGCCGGGCCGCCTCCTCCAGCCGACCGCGACGGAACAACAGCTCAGCGGCAGCGATCACCTTGCTGGCGGTCATCTCACTGATTCGTTCGGTCGCCAGCGCCTGCTCGAGGGACGCCGCAGCAGCGTGCTCGTCGCCCTGGGCCAGCTTCTGCCAAGCCAGCCCGAGGCAGGCCTCGCTCACGGCGATCGCCGACGCGCCGGCATCGGCCACGATCTCTTCGAAGACTCCGGTGGCGCGGGCGTCGCCCTGGGCCCGCAGTACTTCAGCCACGGTGTGCAGGGCGTTGTGACGCCCCGAGTCGGTCGACGCCCGCGCGAGGCGCTCGAGCTCGGTCGCCAGCCCGAGCATCCTGGCGTCCGCCACGCGGGCACGCGCCGTGTACCAGAGGAGGAAGTTCAGCCACCAGCGGAGGCCGTCCTCGGTCGTGGCGCGCGCCTCGACCAGCATCGCCTCGACGCGGTCCCAGGCGTCGTCGTCGTCCCGCGCCACGGCGAGGACGGCGACCTCGGCCAGCACGTCCGGCATCTTGCCCCCGATACGGACGACCACGTCGCGCTGCTCCGCGAGCAGGACTGCCGCCTCATCGAGACGGCCGAGGGACATGGCCACGAACTGCGCGGTCTTGAGGCACATCGTCAGAGTGGCAAGGTCGCGAACCAGCCGGCAGGCCTCGATCGCCTCGGTGATCAGGCGACGGGCTTGTTCGAAGTCCGCCTCGACGCATGCGTAAGCGGCCATGTCGGACTGGATGCGGGCGATCATCACCAGGTCGCCCTCCCGCGTGGCGATGTCGAGGGCCTCCGAACGGAGCAGCCGGCACTCGGCGCGCGGCGTGAGCTGCGAGTTGGCAATGGCCCGGAGGGCGCGGGCGAGGGTTTCGGGATCGTCCGCCTCTCGCGCCAGGCCCGCGACCCGCTGGAACAGCGCGAGCTGCTCGCCGAAGTCGCGCTCGAAGAAGGCAAGGCTGAGGAGCGCCTGGGCCAGGCCGACGACATCGTCGGCCCCCTCGTGGACGGCGCAGGCCGACCGCATCCCCTCGGTGTCGGGGATGTAGGTGAGCTCCGACTGGACGAGAGCGGCGATCAAACGAAGTCGACCCTCGTGGTACGGCGAGAGTTCGCCAGCCGCGGCGAGCAGGCCTTCGGCGACCTCTCCCAGCTCCCGGAGGTGACCGCCCGCCTGCCAGAATTGCCGCGCCGCGACGACGATGGCCGCACCAGTGTCCGGATCCCCCGGGTTGCCCGTCGCCCAGGCCAGCGCCTGGCGCAGGTTGTCGTGCTCGGCGCCCAGCAGGTCGAGCCATCTCGCCGCCTCTCGGCGCCGCAGCTCGGGGCCCACGCGCCCCGCCAGCTCGCCGAAGTACCGCAGGTGGGCGTCGCGCGTCGGCCCGACCTCGTCGGCGTCGACGAGCTTCTGACGGGCGTAGTGACGAATGGTCTCGAGAAGCCGGTACCGGCCCTCCTCGCCGACCACCTGCTGCACGAGTGACTTCGAGACCAGGCCGTCGAGGGCGTCCAGCACGTCGAGTGTGTCCAGCACGTCGTCGGCGGTGACGGCCTCGGCCGCCTCCAGGGTGAAGCCACCTGCGAAGACCGAGAGCCGGCGCAGCAACACCCGCTCGCGCTCGTCGAGGAGATTGTGGCTCCAGTCCACGAGGGCCTGGAGGGTCTGTTGCCGCGGGAGGGCGCCGCGGCTCCCCCCGGTGAGCAGCCGGAACCGATCGTCGAGCCTCTGGAAGATCTGCGCCGGTGACATGGCACGGGCGCGTGCCGCGGCCAGCTCGATGGCGAGGGGGATGCCGTCCAGCCGCTCACAGATCTGGGCCACTGCCTCGAGCGCCTCCGGCGTCTCCTCGAAGGACGCGCCCGCCGACTCGGCGCGGTCCAGGAACAGTCGCACGGCCGGGGACTCCATGAGGTCGACGGGGCCGGACCGGCCCAGGTCCACTGCCAGCGACGGGACCTTCCACGCGTGCTCGCCGGCGCAGCCGAGCGCCTCCCGCGACGTGGCGACGATCCTGCACTCGTCGGTCCGTTGCAGCAGAGCCCCGGCCAGCTCGGCCGCCCCGGCCACGACGTGCTCGCAGTTGTCGAGCACGATCAGCGACGGCTGGTCGCCGAGGGCACGCACGATGAGGTCGAGGATCGGCGTCGACGCCTCCGCCGGACGGAGGCCGAGCGCCTCGGCCAGCGCGTTGGGGAGGAGCGACCCGTCGGCGATGGGCGCCAGCTCCACGAACCACACGCCGCCCGGCCGGTTGTCGAGCAGCGTGCGAGCAACCTCGGTGGCCAGCCTCGTCTTCCCCGCCCCACCCGCTCCCATCAGGGTCACCAGCCGGTGCTCGCCTATCAGTTTCTGGACCATGAGCGCGTCCTGCTCGCGCCCGACGAACGAGGTGAGGGACGGCGGCAGGTTGTGCGGCGTCTCGACGCACGACTTGAGAGGCGGAAACGACGAAGGAAGGTCGGGGTGGGTGGCCTGGTGGAGCCGCATCGGAGCGTCCAGATCCTTCAGCCGGTGCAATCCGAGGTCGGCGAGCCCGATGTCGCCGAGCCGGGCCGAGGCGGCCAGCTGCCGCGCGGCATCCGACACGATGATCTGGCCGCCGTAGCCGACGCCGGAGACCCGGGCCGCGTGGTGGACGCTCAGGCCGACGTAGTCGTCGTCGACGACCTCGACCGGACCGGTGTGCATGCCGATGCGGATGCGAATGGGGTCACCCGGCCAGGGGTGGGCCTGGATACCGAGTTGGGCGTCGACCGCAGCGCGAATGGCGTCGCCCGCGTCACCGAAGGCGACGAAGAACCCATCCCCCTCGGTCTTGACCTCGTGGCCGCCGTGGGCCCCGAATGCGGTGCGAAGGATGCGCCGGTGCTCCTCGAGCAACCCGGGCCACTCGTCCCGCCGCTCGTCGGCGAGGCGGGTCGAGCCCTCGATGTCGCTGAACAGGAACGTCACCGTCCCCGTCGGCAGCCCCCCAGTCGCCATGGGCCCAAGTCTGCCCGACAGGGCGCCGACGTGATGGTGCGCAATTCGGTGGCTCCGGCCGCTCGGCGTGCGTACCGTCGCCGCCATGCGGGGCACACCGGCGGTCAACGACTTCGACGGCTGGGTCAAGCAGCTGGGGGTGGCCGGCCGGCGACCGACGGCGAAGCGCCATCTGATGTCGTCAGGCGCTCCGGCACTGCCGGCCGTGCGTCGGGGTCTCGGTCACCCCAATCCGATGGTGCGGCGGTTGTGCGTTTCGGTCCTCGATCATCTCGTCGACGACGAATCGGTGCCCGACCTGGTGGCGGCCCTCGACGACGACGATGCCGAGGTCTGCCGCCGGGCGCTGCACGCACTTGCCTGCGACCAGTGCAAGGACAACGCGTGCCGGCCGGCCGACGACCTGTTCGTGCCGCGCGCCATCGAGCTGCTGCACAGCCCCGACCCCGACGTCCGAGCCGGAGCCATCGACGCCCTCGGCCGCGTGGCGGGCCGGGGCAAGTCGCCGCAGATAGTCACGGCGCTGGAACTGGTGGCCGAACGAGATCCGGACAGCGGTCTGCGGAGCATGGCCCGTCGGCGCGCCCTGCGCGTGCCGCGCGCTCTGGCCTGACGCCCTCGGCATACTCTGCGCATGGGATTTCGCCGAATCGTGCTGGCGCTCGCCGTCCTCGCGGTGACTGGCGCCTGCGCGGGGTCGACCGACACGCCACCTCCGACGACGACAGCTTCGGCCGTGCCCACCACCGACGCGTCGCCGGAGGGAGCGGGCGGGCTCTCGGCGGACCAACGCCGACGCGCCGACCAGCTCATCAGCGCCTTCGAGAACAGCACCACGGAGATCAGCTACGACTACGCCGAGAATCTCGGCGACGGCCGCGGAGTGACGGCCGGGCGGGCCGGGTTCACCACCGCCACCTGTGATGCCCTGGCCGTGATCGAGCGCTACAGCGAGACCACTCCCACGAACGGACTGGCCCGCTTCGTCACGGAACTGGGACGGCTCTGTGAAGCCGCCAGCGATGACACGACCAAACTGCCCGAGGCCGATTACATGAGGGCCTGGGCGGCGGCGGCGAAGGACCCCCTGTTCCGCAAGGCCCAGGACGAGATCGTCGATCGGGAGTACTTCGAACCGGCGATGGACCTGGCCGACACCCTCGACCTGCGTCTGGCTCTGTCGCGGGCCCAGCTGTACGACACCGCCATCCAGCACGGCGCCGGCGACGATCCCGACGGGCTGGCGGCAATCGCCGCCCGAACCACCGCCGACGTCGGGACACCGGCGAAGGCCGGCGAGCGGGCGTGGTTGGACGCCTTCTTCGACGCCCGCATCGCGACACTGCGAGATCCGGACAACGCCGAGACCGCCGAGGCGTGGCGACAGTCGACCGATCGCGTGGCGTGCATGCAACGGATCGCCGCCGCCGGCAACTACTCCCTCGCCGCTCCGCTCCGATTCAGCGTCTACGGCGACGACTTCGTCGTGGAGTGAGCCCCCGCATCGTCACGGCCCGGACTCTCCCCGGGTCACCACGAAGGAGACGACGGTGGTGCAGGAGCCGCCGATGTTGAGTGTGGCCACACGGCGGGCGCCGTCCACCTGGTAGTCGCCGGCCACGCCGGTCACCTGCTTCTGGGCGTCGAGCAGCATGCGCACCCCAGTCGCTC
>DATLDH010000133.1:0-11503 GCA_035526015.1 Acidimicrobiales bacterium | reverse complement strand
CGCGGAGTAGCCGAGGATGGCCACGCGGCCCGGATCGAGGTTGAGCTGACGGGCGGCGTCGTTCCAGACCTCGAAGACCTCGTACTCGACGTCGTGCCGGTAGGACCCGTCCGACCCGCGGCATTCACACGTCAGCACGATGTTGTTCCTGTTCTCACCCCAGTACCGGACGCCGGGCGTGCCGTTGTACTGCCAGTGGTGCTGGTCGTGTGAGTGGAGGGCGAGGGTGAGGCCGGAAGGCCTGGCCGGGTCGTATGCGCTCGGCACGAACACCGAGTACGGCTGGAGCTGACCGGGGAACTCCCGCAGGGCGGCGTGGTCCTTGCCCTCGCCGAAGGTGAGCCGACTGGCGAAGATCCGGCTCGAGGTGCCGGTCGCCTTCACCGTGGTGCGGGACTCGTGGCGATCGAGCACGCCGAAGTCGATGGCGCGCTGGTAGGCGCCCGGAGCCTTCTGCCGGATGGCGGCTGCCTGCTTGACGTCGTGGGGGTTGATGCCGACGGGGGTCTCGTCGAAGCGGAAGCCGAGGTTGAAGATCCCCGACGGTTGGGGGTCACTCGGCCCCGCCCCGCCGGGGGTGGTGAGGTCGGCCACGAGTCCGGGCCGAAGCCACCCGCCCGTGACTCGGTCGAACAATCCGGCGCCGACCGTCGCCCTCCACGTGCCGCGGGGGTCCGACACCGACCGCGGCACCGTGACGGTCAACTGGTTGGCCTCGAGGTCGGCGCGAACCTCGACCGGCGTGGTCACTGTCGGCCCTGCCGTCGACAGCCGGCTGTGCTCGGCACCCGTGCCCCACGTCGTGATCACCTCGTCGGTGCCCGGGAAGGCGAACCCGGGGTCGCGTGGCAGCGTCGCCCGGCCGGTGGCCGGGTTGGCGTCGGCGTCGAAGGCGAGCGTGATGATCGATGAGTCGGCCGCCAACAGGGTGCTCAGGGTCAACCGGTAGGCAACCGACGCGGTTCCCGGTGCGATGCGCACCTCGACGAGGTCGGCGGCGTTGCCGCCGTACCGGGCGGTGTCGGTCGGGTACGAGATGTCCCCGGCCGTCTCGTTGCCACCACCGTCGTTGGCCCCGGAGTCGCTGCCGTTGTCGTCGTAGATCCAGTCCTGGTACAGGTACTCGCCGTCGACGTAGGCCTCGTGGCCCATCACCAGCAGTGGCGCGGCCCGGAACCGCGGGTCGCGGTTCTCCAGTTGCGGGGCCCGGGGCGGGGGTGCGTAGAGGACGTCGGGCCCGGGACGGGCCCCCGAGGCCACCGACGGAAGAGACGACGCCGGGGTGACCTGCGCCGCGAGCGACGCCGCGCTCGGCGGCAAGGGGGCCGTCGGCTCACCCGTCAGCAGGAGAGCGAGGAGTACGGCCGGGACGATGACGGGACGCGCGAGGTTCCTGAGAGCCATGGTCCGACGTTGCATCCACCCGACGCCGGAGACATCCCCGAGCCTCAGGGATCTCGACCGGACCCTGCCGACTTGTAGCGTCGCCCTGTGGCGGCACAGGACTCCCGGCCCTGGCTCGTCATGATCACCGGAGAGCCGGGCAGCGGGAAGACCTCGCTCGGGTTACTGCTCTCGACCGCACTCCGCGTGCCGTTCCTCAGCCGTGACCAGGTGCGAGGAGGCTCGCTGGCCACCGCCGGGCTCTGGACAGGCCGGCTCCGTCAGCAGGTGCCACGCGAGGCAGCGGTGGACGCCTTCGTCGAGATCGTCGAGGCCATGGCGCGAGCCGGCGTCAGCTCCGTCGTCGAGTTCGTCGTCACTCCGGCGCGCGAGCCCGCATTCGAGCGCCTCGAGGCCGCCGCAAGGTGCCTGGTCATTCTCACGACCGCGACCGACGCCGCCGAGCGAGCGGCTCGTCGCGATCGTGTCGATCCACTCCTCACCCGGCCAGAAGTGCTGGCCGCCATCGGCCACCGGTCGATCGACGACTACCTCGACGCGCCCGAGCGCGAGCTGGTCCGCGCGCAGATGCGAACCGAGTTCGACCTGCCGCTCCTTCGTGTTGCAACCGACGACGGGTACGCACCATGCATGCCGGACATCGTCGACTGGGTGATTGCGCGCACTCTGGCGTGACTCCTAGGTGGCATCGACCGTTTCGACGATGCGGGCGACGGGCTGGCCGCCCAGCCCCGGTGAGTTCTCAGGGTTGGCCCAGATCCGCTCCCTGAGGATGCTCAGCAGGGCCTCGGCCCCGGTGACGTCGTCGAAGTCGAGGTCGATCATCAGGTAGTTCGGGTCGTCGATCGGTCGTTGGATCCGGTAGCCGCGGACGCCCACCTGCTCGCGGATAGGGGCGGCACGGTCGAAGGCACCACGCCACGTCTCGTAACTGGTGATGGCGTGCTCGATGCGCAGAGTGGTCACGGGGGCACGCTAGATGCAGGGCTACCTCTCGGCGTACGCGGCCAGGTTCGCCAGCGACGACGCGAGTCCCTTGGCATGGTCGGCGGCGGAGATACCCCGAGGGACGTCGGTCGCGGTGATGGTCACGCGCGTCCCCTCGGCGAGGCCGGCCAGCTCCCACGTCATGGTCATGGTGCCTGCGTACTGTGGATCGTCGGAGACGAAGTCGACCGCTTGGACGATCCGTTCGCCCCGGGTGATGTCCACGAACCGGGCCTCCACGATGTCAGAGTCCGCCGTGGCCTTACCGGGCGCTTCGACGGGGTCGTCATGGGTCAGCACGAGTCGGTACGACCCTCCGGGCCGGCCGTCGAAGCGCTCGAACCGGCCCGTCATCCCCTGTGGCGGAAGCCAGGTGAGCAGCGCGTCGGGATCGACGAGCGCGGCGAACACCGTCTCGACCGGTGCTGCGATGACGCGCGTGGCGGTATCGGTCCGAGGCATTCGTGGATCACTTTCCGTCGGATGCCGTTCTACCGGGCCGCATGACGGCTGTCATGATGCTGGGCTCATGCTGGGGGCGGTGCTGGCGAGCTTGCGTGATCTGCAGTGGCGGCGGCGTCGCTTCGCCGTGGCCGCCGTCGGCACCGCGCTCGTGTTCGCCCTGACACTGCTGCTCGGATCCCTCGTCGGCTCCCTCAACGGCGAGGTCGATCGCACCCTGGAGGGGCTCGGCGCCGATCGCTTCGTGTTCCCGGCCACGGCGACCAGCCCGTTCTACGGGTTGGCGCCCTTCGACCAGGATGTCGCCACCACGGTCGCAGGCTCGACGCGTGGCCGAGCGGCGCCCGTGATGATGGTGCGCCAAGCCGTCGACCTGGGTCATGAAGACGTGACCGACCTGTTCCTCGTCGCCGGCGTACCGGGCGGCCCGGGCCAGCCGCCGGTCGTTGAGGGTCGGGCTCCCTCCGGTCCGGGGGAGATTGCATTGGACCGGTCGGCCGGGGTGGCGATCGGGGCCACGGTCACCCTCGCCGGCCGGCCGTACGAGGTCGTGGGCCGGACGGTCCGGCGGACGCTCTCGGCAGGCAACCCGACCGGGTACCTGCTCCTCAGCGACGTCCAGGCTGCCGTGCTGGGTGGAGCCCGCCTGTCGTCGATGGTGCTGGTGGACGGTGGTGATCCGGACGCGCCGCTTCCCGCTGGTTTCCGCTCGTTCACCCGGGACGAGGCGCGTGCCGATCTCCTCCGCCCGAGCGCCAACGCCCTGGGCTCACTCGTCGTGCTGCAGGCGCTGCTCTGGCTGGTGGCGGCCGCGATTGTCGGCACCGTCCTGTACCTGTCGGCCGTGGAGCGGACGCGCGAGTTCGCCGTGCTGAAGGCGACGGGCTCGACGTCGGCCCACATCGCCGCCGGCCTCGCGCTCCAGGCAGTCGTCGTGGCGGTCGTGGCCTCGGCCACGGCCGTCGTGCTGGCCCGGCTGCTCACCCCCGTCTTCCCGCTCGACGTCCAGCTCCTGGGAGGACAGATCGCCCTCACGCCGGCCGTCGCCGTCCTCGTCGGGCTGCTGGGCAGCAGCGTGGGCATGCGCCATGCCGTGAGCGTGGATCCGGCGCTGGCCTTCGGCTCGGGCCGATGAAGACCCTCCTCGCCGTCGAGTCACTGGTGATCGAGTACGCGGCCGCCGGGTACGCGGTGAAGCCGATCGACGGGCTCGACCTCGAGATTCCCGGCGGCCACCTCGCGCTGCTCCTGGGCCCGAGCGGGTGCGGCAAGACCACGCTCCTGAGCGCGCTGGCCGGCCTGCTCACCCCGACGTCGGGGCGGATCGTGGTCGACGGGCTCGAACTGACCGGCATGAGGGGCCGCGAGCTGGCCCGCTTCCGCCAGGAGAAGGTCGGCGTCGTCTTCCAGTCCTTCAACCTCCTGCCCGGCCTCACCGCGGCCGAGAACGTGGCCATGCCGATGTGGACCGCGGGCAGGGGGCGGCGCGCCGGGCTCGCCCGGGCTGCCGAGCTCCTCGCCGCCGTCGACATGGCCGATCGGGCGAGCCACCGGCCCGGCCAGCTCTCGGGTGGCCAGCAGCAACGCGTCGCCATCGCCCGCGCACTCGCGCTCGATCCGCCGGTGATCCTCGCCGACGAGCCCACCGCCCACCTCGACCACGTGCAGGTGGAGGGCGTGCTCCGTATCCTCCGCTCGCTGGCCGCGCCCGGTCGGGCCGTCGTGGTGGCGACCCACGACGACCGGTTGACGCCGGTGGCCGACCAGCTGGTGTCACTCGCGCCGCACACACAGGCGGCGGGCGGGCCCTCGGTGACGATCGAGCTGCCGGCCGACGCCGTCCTGTTCCGGGAGGGCGACCCGAGCGACCGCATCTGGGTCGTCGACCAGGGCCAGATCGCCCTCACCCGTCAACGGCCCGACGGCAGCCCCGTGGAGCTGTCGGTGGTCGGTCCGGGCGACCACTTCGGCGAGATGGGCCCCCTGTTCGACCTGCGCCGGTCGGCGACGGCGGTGGCCCGGACCGACGTCGTCCTCACCGGGCACACCGTGCGGGCGTTCCGGGAGGTCGTCGGCGTCGAGGGGTTGGCCCAGCTCCTCGGGCGGGAGCGCTGACACCGCTCACTCGTCGTAGAGGCGGCACTCCTCGTTGTACTGCATCGCCTGCTCCATGACGGGCACGGGCGTGTCGAGTGCGCCATGGTCGACGAGCGCCTGGGCGTAGGTCGGCAGTCCGTCCACCGAACCCCACAGCTCGGGCTCCCACATGTGCGAGCGGATCATCGACTTCCCGCAGTGGAACATCGCCTCGTGCACGGTGACCACCAGGGCCAGCGTCGGCACCTTGTCCCCCACCGCCATCGACGCGAGCAGCGGCGGGTCGTTCACCACCACCGCCGTCCCGGACACGCGGACGACCTCGCGGCGCTTCGGCACGACGAACATCAACCCGACCTGCGGGTTCTCGATGACGTTCCGGAACGTGTCGCCGCGATGGTTGCCTGGCCGGTCGGGTACGGCGAGGGTCTTCCGGTCGAGGACCCGGACGAAGCCCGGAGGGTCACCTTTCGGAGCGACGTCGATGGCGCCGGCCGCCGACGCGGTCGAGACGACCACGAACGGACTGCGTTCGATCCACGCCCGGCAGTGATCGTCGATGTGGTCGATCACCTTCTTGACCTGGTTCTCGAATTGCTCGCCGAGGATGGCCTGCACCTCATCGGCGTCGGTCAGGACCTGCTCGGGCACGTACCCGCTGTCGAGGGTCACGCCGTCATTGTTGCCGTTGGCGACCGTGAGTGCGCCGCCACTGTCAGGTGGGCTCGTGCACGAACTTCCGGCCGAGGGTGATCGCTACGGGGTACGGCCGATGAACGCCAGCAACCTGGTCTGCACATCGGCGTCGTCGGCGACCTCGACGCGCGGGCCGTAATGGCCGCTCTGGCGGAGCACGTCGTCCATGGGCAGCATGCCTTCGAGCATCTGCGCGCACTTGACGGGATCGAGCGTCTCGTCCTGCCCGGTGGCCCGGGCCAGGTCCCACCGGTGGAGGAACACGTCGCTGGTGTAGATCATGTCGATCGCCTGGGCGAGCGTCATCCTTCCGATGTGGGGGAAGTCGTGCTCGCGTCCGGCGATCGTCGGATCGTCGAGCAGGGCCTGCACGCCGACGGTCTGGGCCCTCCAGGCCCCGACCGGGTCGTCGTCGACCGTCGGCCCGGTCGGCAGCGCGATGCCCGTCCCGCCGTGGAGGAAGGCGGGGAACCACTCGACCAGATGGCGGACGACGTCGCGGGCGACCCACCCGTCCGGCGGCGCCGGGTCACTCCACGCCGTCGGCGCGACGCCCTCGACCGTGGCAGAGAACGCTGCGCTGATGCGCCGGTGCTCGTCGGCGGGGCCGACGCTCACAGCTCGGCGATCAGGGCGTCGAGCTTGGCGTAGCCCTCCTCGACGCCCGTCTCCATGCCGCTGGCCAGCCACTGGTCGCGGCCCTCGAAGCTGTCGACGAGCGACTGGGCGTGCAGGCGGGTGCGCCCGTCGCCGAGGTCCTCGAACCACAACGTCTCGAGGGCGACGCCGTCGGGCTGCCCGTCGAAGGTGAAGGTCTGCACGATGCGATCCTCGCCGACTTCGTGGAAGCAGCCGTGGAAGCCGTACTGCTCGCCGTCGCGTCCGGCGACGTACCGCCAGCGGCCTCCCGTGGTGGCGTCCCAGTCCAGGATCGTGGTCTCCATCCTGTCCGGGCCCACCCACCGGGCGAACAACTCGGCATCGGTGTGGGCCCGCATCAACTGCGAGGGGGTGGCGTCGAAGTCCCGCCTCATGCGAATGACCGGCACCGCGGGGTCGGCCTCGATGGTGACCTGGTAGCGGTTACTGGTGGTGTTCATGATGCTGCTCCTTGTCGTCGGTGTCGGTGGTGTGTCGTCTGTTCCTCGCCCCGCACCCCGGCGAGGACGGCATCGAGGCGCTCGTAGCGCTCCTGGGCCTGCTGGCGGTACCGCTCGATCCACTTCGTCATCAGGTCGAAGACCTCGGCTTCGAGGTGGCACGGCCGACGCTGGGCGTCGCGGGTCTGGCTCACCAGGCCGGCGTCGGTCAGCACCTTGATGTGCTTCGACACCGCCTGCACCGAGACGTCGTACGGCGCGGCGAGCGCGCCGACGGTGGCATCGCCCACCGCGAGTCTGGCCACCATGTCGCGCCTCGTCGGATCGGCGAGGGCGGCGAAAACCCGTGAGAGCTGATCCTCGGCCACGACCCTCCTTCGTTCAACTGATTGGTTGAACACAGCGTACGCCCCCGTCCGCAGGCTTGCAACCGATTGGTTGAGGATCGCGGATCGCCGGGCAGTGTGAAATCTGTCACCATCGACACGGAGCGCTGGCCGCGCTCGCCACTGGGGAGGTGGGCAGGTTGCGCCGTCGGGCATTCGCGCTGGCTGTACTGGTCGTCATCACCGCTGGCCTCATCGGCCTCCCGAAGGCAACCGCCGCGCCTCCTGGTCCGGCGTCGTGGGTGGGAAGCGCCACGATGGTGGCGGGGACGGCCCGCTATGACCAGGGCGAGTGGATCTACAACGACTTCGTCTATGACGACTACGGCGCCGACACCGGCTCCTGGGGCCAGCCGAATGTCGTATCCCTGGCCGGCGCCTCCGGCGACGCCCGCTATCCGACGGGCCCGGAGTTCGCCGGCAACGCGGCCGACATCGTCGAGGTGCGGGCCCGGTCGTCCAGGGCCAATCGGGAGGATCTCGACGTCCGGGTGACACTCCAGACGATCGTGGCTGCAAACGTGCCCGCCATCTGGGTGCGGAGCGGCGCAGCCGAGCACGTGTTCACGGTTCGGAACGCGACGGTCGACCCCCGCGCCAACACCGTCGAGTTCACGCTCCCCCGCGGCGCCACCGGCAACACCGCGGCCCTCTCCATCGGTGCCGGCCTCCACGACGGCACCGGCGGCCTTCGGCCCGGAGTGCCAGGCAACAACCGCCAGGAACCAGGCGACTACACCACGGGCGGGCCGACGGACAATCGCCTGTTCGACGTGGCCTTCAACAGCCGGTCGGACGAGCCGCGGGGCGGGCCATGGAACGAGGACGCGCAGTCCGACGCGCTGGCTGCGGGTGATCTGTCCGCCTTCGTCGAGACGATCGACATCACCGCCCTACGCCGGCGGGCCCGTACCACGCTGGACCTCCGGCCGGGGTACTACGTGCGCCTGTTCCGCTCGCGCCAGGAGCTCGGCGAGGGGATCCGCGAGTCCTTCCCGCAGTACGCAGGGAAGTTCCAGCCGTACGCGCTGTGGGTGCCCGACAGCTACCGACCGGGTCGGCCGACGCACCTGCTCCTGAGCCTGCACAGCCTGTCGGTGCACCACAACCAGTATCGGGGCGGCACCAGCCCGACGTACTCGACCTACTACGAACAGCTCGGCGACGGCCTCGACGCCGTGGTCGTCACGCCGCTGGGCCGTGGCCCCGACGGCTGGTATCTCGACGAGGCGTTCGTGGACACCCTCGAGGTCTGGTCGGACGCGCTCGCCACCTTCCCCTCGATCGACCGCGAGAAGTCGTTGGTGACGGGCTACTCGATGGGCGGGTACGGCACCTACCGCTTCTCGACGCTGGCGCCCGACAGCTTCGCCTCGGCGGTGAGCGTGGTGGGACCGCCGACCAGTGGCATCTGGACCGGGCTCGACATGCCGGCCGACGACCCGTACTTCACCTACCCGCAGCTCGAGAACACCCGCCACGTCCCGTTCTGGATCACCCAGGGGGTGCTCGACGAGCTCGTGCCCGCCTACGGCGTCACGCGCCAGGCGCAGCGGTTCGGCGAGCTCGGCCACGAGTACCGGTTCTCGCTGCACCCCGGCGAGGACCACCTGTCGTTCTCGGTCAAGGACGACTGGAGCCGCGAGGCGGCATGGTTCGCCGGCCATCCGGCCCGGACGACGAGCCCACGGGACGTGACGCTGCGGGTCCGGCCCGCCTCACTGCTCTCGCCCGACCGGAAGCACCTCGTTCCGCTCCTCTCACGCCTCCTCGACGAGGTCGGCGCGCAGGTCGACGGGGCCTACTGGGTGCGCGACGTGGTGGTGGCCGGGGCAAAGACCGCCGACGTCACGGGCGCGGTGAACCTGACGAGCCACGGCATCGCGCGGACGCGCGGAGCTCAGACGGCGGTGCAGGGCGCCGGCGTCGACGGGCCCTCGCCGTACGTGTTGACCGGCAACGACGTGGCCCGCGCCGGAGCCGCACGCGAGCCGCGCCTCACTGGTTCGCTGGCGGGGGTCGCCGCGCTCACCATCGACCTGCAGGCAGCCGGGCTCAGCCGCGTCCCCGACCTCGGCATCGCCACCGACCGCCAGGTCACGATCACCTTCGTCGTGGGCAACCGCGTCGCCGGCACCCGCACCCTTCCGGCCCCCCCACCGCGGTAGGAGTCGGGGCTCAGCCTTCCGTCGGCTCGCGTTCCTTGAGCCGGACCAGGTAGCTGCTGATCGCCAGCAGCAGCACCACACCGCCGAGAAGGGCGACCTTGGCGACGAAGTCGTCGAACGCCTCTCCCTCGGCATGGCCGGCCTTGAGGCTGGCCACGACGATCTCCTTGATCGACGCGATGATCCCCACGAGGAGGAACGGCTCGGCCACGATCTGACGCTCGGCCACCGTCGCCCGCACCGCGCCGAGCAGCTCGACGAGGATGAAGACGAGCAGCAGTCCATCGAGCGCGCCGGTGACAGCCCCGACGGCGCCGCCGTCCAGGTCGTGCACCAACTCCCACCCGATGGCCACCAGGACCACGACCGCGCTGGCCATGAGCAACAGGCCGACTGCGGCGTACACCACTTGCTCCGCCACCCGCATGGCCCGGTCCGCGACCCTTGTGACGTCCCGCTGGTTGCCCGTTCGCTCGCTCACGACCGTCAGCCCTCCGACGGGACGGTGATGGCGCGGTACAGCTGGGCGCCGGCCCCGAGTCCGCCCCAGTGCTCGACGATCTTTCCGTCGGTCACCCGCCACATCTCGACTCCCTCGACGGTCATCTCGCGGCCGGTCGCGGGAACACCGAAGATCTCCCCCACGTGGCGCATCCGTCGCGTCGAGCGGTGCACGACGAGGTCACGCTCGGCGACGAGATCGTCGGAGATCCTCTCGACCGTCTGCAGTCCGGCCAGGAACCGGCCCTGGCGAGCCCCCGTGTGGGCCAGGTCGCCCTGCCAGGTGTGTGACCAGTAGCGCTCGTCGAAGCACTCGTCGATCACCTCCATGTTCCACTCGCCGTCGCGGAACCCGTGCTCGAGGAACCGCATCACGACGTCCCTGGGTTCGCTGGAGGGTGCCATCCCGGAATCTTCGCGCGGGGAAGCGGGCCCGTTTCGGCGACAAGCCGTACTATGCGCAACAAGGTCAACCGAGAGGGGATTTCATGCGTTCAACCCGTCGGCTCTCGGCGGCCTTCGGCGTCACCTTGCTCCTGCTGACCGGCGTCGGCTTCAGCGTTGTGAGGGCGCCGGCGGCGGAGGCCGCTGTCGACCGCTGCACGTCGAGCGCCAGTGGATGGAGCTGTACCCACAACAAGCGGTACAACTACTACTGGTGCGGCGGCTACTACATCCCCCGCACCGTGCGCTGGCAGGTGCCCGACGGCACGCCACCGGCCGGCGGTTGGCCCGTCGCCTTCTACTTCGCCGGCACGCAGCCGACGGACACGTCCTCGGCCTTCAGCCGCAACTACGGCGAGGCCTACGGAGTCGAGTACGAGCCGCAGATCCTGCACGAACTGCTCGATGATCCGTCGGGCACGGGTAAGCGCTACGCCGTGCTCGTCGCCGATCCGCCCGCCACCGGTGGCTGGGTCCAGGCGTGGCACACCAACACCGTCTTTCCCTACAGCGCCAGCTGCGACAACCAGTTCTTCCCCGACTTCTTCGGCGAGATCAAGAGTGGCAGTTACGGACCGGCGTCGCAGTACAACATGAACCGGCGCTACGCCTACGGCATCTCGAGCGGTGGGTTCAACAGCAGCCGCATGGCCGTGACGTTCAACAGCGGCACCGGCAACGCCAACACGTGGAAGGCGCTCGGCATCGTGGCCGCGTCCTACGCCACCTGCGCGTACACCTGCAGCAGCGTGCCCACGCTGCCGACCAATCACCCGCCCACCAAGTTCTGGCACGGCACGAACGACGGCACCGTGCTCATCTCCGGGATGCGGAACTACTACGACAAGCTGGTGCAGGGTGGGTTCACGACGGCGAAGGTCGAGCACACGCTCGGCCACCAGTTCACCAGCCACGATCTCGGCACCACCGGCATCAAGAACTGGTTCGACCGCTACTAGCGGTCCTCATCCACATCGTGAACCGCAGCACGCTCACGAACCCGAGGTGCTCGAAGCCCGGACGGGAGTAGTCACTCGTGAATGCCACTGCGGCAAGGTCCGGCGCGTCGCCGACCCGCTCGCGGACGAGCGCGCCCCAGGCGCCGGTGCGACGAGCCTGCGGGAGGGTGGCTGCGCCACAGAGGTTGACGCACCCGTGGAACGACGTCGCCAGCCGCAGTCGAAGGTCGACGCCCGGACGGTCCGCCGCCGGTCGCAACCTTGCGCCCGGGGTCCGCACCACGAAGGCGGGGTGTCCG
>DATLDH010000136.1:0-11060 GCA_035526015.1 Acidimicrobiales bacterium | reverse complement strand
TCGACGGTCACGGTGTGATTCGGGCCGAGCGACCCGGTGCCGGCGAAGGTGGTGACCTTGCGCTGCTTCAGCAGGCCCTGCAGGCCCTTCCACAACTGATCGACGACCTTCTGCTTGCGGGCCTGGCTCACGCCGAAGTCGACGAGCGGCTGTTCGGCGTTGACGCCGAACTCCTTGGCCCCGGCCACGGTGCGGAACACCGTGGCGGTCTCGAGGAACTCCTTGGCCGGGATGCAGCCGCGGTGCAGGCACGTGCCGCCGACCCGGTCGCGCTCGACGAGAGCGACATTCAGGCCGGCTGCCGCGCCGTAGAGGGCCGAGGCGTAGCCGCCCGGGCCTCCACCGATCACCACGACGTCGAATTGCTGCTGGGCCACGGGTGGACCACCTCCCTCCCGGAGCCTACCGATGGTCTACCGGGAGGCCAGCACGAGCTGCAGGGCGGACGCGGCGAGGATGGCGACGCCGCAGAGGAGGGCGGCGATGATCAGCTTGCGCGTGCTCACCGGCACCTACCGCCCGAACCGGGCCCGCACGAGGCGGCGGGCGGCGTCGATGCCCCTGACGGGGGTGAAGGCGTCGGAGGTTTCCGTCAGGCGGGCGAACTCGTCGTCGGTGAGGGAGATGTCGGCGGCCGCCGCGTTCGACTCGACCTGGCCGACCGAGCTGGCACCCGGGATGGCGACGACGTTCGGATGGTGGATCACCCACGCCAGGGCGATCTGAGCCGGGCTGGCGTCGTGGGCGGCGGCGATCTCGCGCAGAGCGGAGAGGAGGGGCTGGGCCCGCTCGATGTTCTCGGGCAGGAAGATGGCGTTCGACGACCTGACGCCGCCCGGCGTGTTGGTGCCGTCGTAGCGGGCCGAGAGGAACCCCTGGGCCAGCGGGCTGTAGGCGATGACGATGCGGTCGTTGGCGGCGGCGTGGGGCACGACGTCGCGGTCGGGCTTGCGGGCCACGAGGCTGTACTGCACCTGGTTGGACAGCACGGGGCCGCCGCACTCGCGCTCGGCGTCCATCCACCGGCCGAGGGAGAAGTTGCTGACGCCGAGGTGACGCGTGACGCCGTCGTCGCGCAGCTTCGCCATCCCCTTCATCGTCATGGCCAGGGGCACCACCGGGTTCGGCCAGTGCACCTGGTACAGGTCGATGACGTCGATCCCGAGGCGGTCGCGGCTGCGCCGGCCGCGGTCGACGACCACCGCCTGCAATGGCGCCACCGGGAACACCTTGGTGGCGACGAAGGCCTCGTCGCGGCGCCCGGCGATGGCCTTGCCGACGATGCGCTCGGACCGACCGAAGGCGTAGATCTCGGCCGTGTCGATGAGGTTGATGCCGAGATCCAACGCCTTGCGGGTGATGTCGACGGCGGTGTTCTCGGCGTAGTCGTCGCCGTAGGCCCACTCGCGGGAGCCGAACTGCCAGGTGCCGAGCCCGATGGCCGACACCCGGGCGCCGCCGGCGGTGACGTACCGCACCGCTACTTGGGGGGCATGCGGAGGGCGCCGTCCAGCCGGATGGTCTCGCCGTTCAGCGTCGTGTTCTCGCAGATGTGGTGGGCGAGGGCGGCGAACTCCTCGGGCTTGCCGAGACGCTTGGGGAACGGGATGCCCGCGCCGAGAAACGCGCGAGCCTCCTCCGGCAGCTGGCCGAGCAGCGGCGTGTCGAAGGTGCCGGGAGCGATGGTGACGACGCGGATGCCCACGACCGACAGGTCGCGAGCCGCCGGCAGTGTCATCCCGACGATGGCCCCCTTGGAGGCCGAATAGGCGAGCTGGCCGATCTGGCCGTCGAAAGCGGCGATCGACGCGGTGTTGACGATCACACCGCGCTCGTCGTCCTCCAGCGGGTCGGCCTTGGCGATGGCCGATGCCGCCAGGCGCATGACGTTGAAGGTTCCGATCAGGTTGACGTCGAGGACGAAGCGGAATGCGGCGAGGTCGTGGGGCGAGCCGTCCTTGGCGATGGTGCGCATGCCGATGCCGAGCCCGGCGCAGTTGATGGCGATGCGGAGCGGCGCCGACTCACCGGCCAGGGCCACGGCCTCGGTGACCTCGGCCTCGTTGGTGACGTCGGCGGCGACGAACTTGGTCCCACCGCCCAGCTCCTTGGCCACGGCCTCGCCTCGGTCGGCGTTGCGGTCGAGGATCGTCACCTCGGCCCCCGCCTCGGTCAGGCGACGCACGGTCGCCTCGCCAAGGCCTGACGCACCACCGGTCACGATCGCGGCTGCTCCGGGAATTCGCATGGGGCGAGCTTAGGAGGCACTGAAAGACTGCGGCCGTGGCCATGGAGACGAGGCGGGGGCTGGCGGTCGGCCTTGTGCTGACCGTGACGATGTTCGCCTTCGAGGCGCTCGGCGTCGCCACCGTGCTGCCGTCGGCTCGCGACGAGCTGGGCGGGCTGTGGCTCTACGGGTGGGCGTTCAGCGCGTTCACCCTCGCCGACCTGCTCGGCATCACCGTGGCCGGACGATGGGCCGATCGCCGGGGGCCGGCCTCGCCGTACAGCGTCGGGATGGTGCTGTTCGCCGCCGGCCTGGTCGTGGCCGGCGCCGCCCCCTCGATGCCGGCGCTCGTGCTCGGTCGGGCCGTGCAGGGCCTCGGTGCAGGGGCGGTCGCCTCCGTGGTCTACGTCAGCCTCGGGCGGACCTTCGACGACGCCGGCCGCGCCCGCATGCTGGCGTGGCTGTCGACGGCCTGGGTGCTGCCCGGCCTCGTCGGCCCCGCCATCAGTGGCGCGGTGGCCGAACATCTGACGTGGCGCCTTGCCTTCATCGGCATCCTCCCGGTCCTGGGCATCGCCACGGTTCTGACGCTCCCGTCGCTCCGTCGCCTCGGACCGCCGCCGGAGCCGGCGACCCATGACGAGGCCAGCCCCACCGCCGGCGCCGTGCGGCTCGTCATCGGTGCCGGGCTCGCCCTCTCCGGCCTCGGCAACCCGAACCCGGTCGTCGCCATCGCCCTGTTCGGCGCCGGGCTCGCCATCGGCGTGCCCGCCCTGTCCCGGCTGCTGCCGCCCGGCACCCTGCGCGCCGCCGCCGGCCTGCCGGCCGCGGTGGCGACGCGGGGCCTGTTGACGTTCGCCTACTTCGGCGCCCAGGCCTTCCTCACCCTGGCGCTCACCGACGTGCGGGGCCAGAGCCTCACCGCCGCCGGTCTCACGCTGACCGCGACGACGGTCGCGTGGACGCTCGGCGCGTGGGTGCAGGAGCGCCGTGGCCTGGTGTGGGGATGGCACCGCATGGTGCCGGCCGGGTTCGTGCTGCTCGCCGTCGGTGTGGCCGGGCTGGGGCTGGCGCTGCTGCCGTCGGTGCCGATCGCCGTCGCCGCCCTGGCCTGGGCGGGCGCCGGGTTCGGGATGGGCATCGCGTTCCAGAGCGGGACGCTGATGACGCTGGCGGCGGCCACACCGGGACGGGAGGGCTCCACCTCGGCCGGGCTGCAGCTGGCCGACGTCCTCGGGGTGTCGCTCGGCGCCGGCGTGGGCGGCGCGGCGGTCGGCCTCGGCGAGCGGGCCGGGTGGGAGCCGCGGGCCGGTATCGCGCTGGCGTTCGCGGCGTGCTTCGTGACGGCCGTGCTCGGCATCGCCGCGTCGCGGCACCTGCCCCGTCGCACTACCAGCGATCCGGCGGTCCCAGTTCCGTAGGGGGTGTGTCCCCGCTGCGGGCCTGCTGGGTAGTGGCGGCCTCGACCGCCAGTCGGTCGACGAGGTCGTTCATGGGATCGTCGGAGTGGCCCTTGACCCACCGGAACGTGACGTCGCCGCGGTCGACGACGAGGGCGATCAGCGGCTCCCAGAGGTCGCGGTTGGCGATGGGCTTCTTGGCCTTGTTGCGCCACCCGTTGGCCAGCCAGTTGCGCCACCACCCGTCGCGGAAGCAGTTGACGACATAGGTCGAGTCGCTGACCACCTCGATAGGGCCGGGGTGGGCGAGGACGGCCATGAGGGCGGCCTGGATCTCCATGCGCTGGTTGGTGGTGGCGCCATCGGGCCCGGCGGCGAAGGCCCCGCCCGGCTCGGCCCACGCCCAGCCTCCGGGGCCGGGGTTCCCCAGACAGGCGCCGTCGGTATATGCGACTGTCATAACAGCCGTTATTATCGTCGGTGATGACTGCCATGCGGGCGACCGAGGTCCCGAGCACCCGGGAGAGGCTCCTGGCGGCCGCCCTCGAGGTGTTCTCGACCCACGGCTACGACGGCGCCAGGGTCCAGGAGATCGCTCGCCGGGCCGGCCTGACGACGGGCGCCATCTACGGCAACTTCCGGGGCAAGGCCGAGCTGCTCATGGAGGCCATCGGCTCACGCAGTGCCGAGGAGCTGGACCAGCTGATCACGCCGCGCGAGCAGGTACAGCGCGACGCCGCCGACCAGATGCTGGCCATGGGCCGAAAGCTGATGGCCGGTGCCACCTCGACCCGGCAGGCATTGCTGATCGAGGCGCTCGTGTCGGCGCGACGCGACACCGAACTGGCGTCACTCATCCGGACGACGATCGACGATCAGCGCGCCAAGCTGCGCGCCACGGTCGAGCATGCGCGAGCCGAGGGTGCCATCGCCGATGCCGTCGACAGCGACGCGTTCGTGAGCTTCGGTCTCGCCCTCGCCTTCGGGTCACTGCTGTTCAAGGCCATCGACCTCCCCCGCCCCGAACAGGGCGGCTGGGACGAGTTGATGACCCGCTTCATGGGATCACTGTCCGAACCAGGAGATGACGATGTCGTATGACAACCGCCCGGGGTTCACGCCCTGGGACGACCGGACGCTGCCGAACGTCCTCGGCGCCGACGAGTCGGGCCGACGGGTGGCCGCGTTCGCGTGGATCGAGCGCCGCCTCGCCGCGGTGCTCACGGGTGCGGCGGCCGCGGCCGACGGCCCCGTCACCGACGTGCTGGCGCGGCAGGCCGCCCATCACGAGTGGCACGCCACGTTGTGGACCGAGCAGCTGGTGCCGGCCGGCGCCACGCTCCCCGGCGACGCCACGCCCGACGGCCCCGCCGCCGAGGTCCTCGACCTCGTCGCCGGCGCCCCGCCGTTCGAGCAGCTCGTCGGGCTGTCGCGCGTCGTGCTCCCCCGGCTGATCGCCGCCTACACCTACCACCGCACCGCGGTCGGGCGTGACCTGGACGCCACCGGCGGCCGCTGGTTCCGCCTCCTGCTCGACGACGAGCACGACGACCGTCGCGATCTCGAGCTGTTCGTGCAGGCCCAGCTCACGTCCACCGACGCCGTGGAGCGGGCGGCATCGTTCCAGGCCCGGTTGGAGATGTTGTTCGTTCAGTCGGGCGGTCTCGTCGGCCCGGCGACCCTAGGCGGCACGCCCGTGGCGGCCGTGACGGAGGTGAAGGGCTGATGAAGAAGATGCTGCCCGTGCAGGAGCTGGCCCGCGACTCGCGCTTCTGGCGCACGCGTATGGAGGAGCAGATGAGCGACCCGCGCATCGGCGCCGGGCGCGTGCGAGGCACCTACCAGCGGCCCGGACGCTTCAACCCCGACGAGCCCCAGGCCGCCGACGGCGCCCGGTCGCTCATGCACGGCATCTTCATGGGCGAGATCCAGGCCCTCGAGGCGGCCGGCCGCACCGCCTTCGACTTCGACCTCGACCAGACGCCGTTCCAGCTCAAGCTCGACATGGCCCGCCAGTGCTGGGACGAGGCGCGGCATGTCGAGATCTCGGTGAAGCTCACCGAGTGGATGGGCACCGACATCGGTGAGTTCGCCGAGGCCACCTTCCTCTACGAGGCGGCGTGCAACGCCGATCCCGCCATGCGGCTCACGGGCGTCAACCGCGCCCTCGAGGGCCTGGCCATCGACGTCTTCAACACCATGAAGGATTTCGGCGAGCGCTCCGGCGACCCGGTGATGACCTTCTGCGAGGACTGGATGCTCGCCGACGAGGTGACCCACGTGAAGATGGGGTCCGACTGGCTCCGGCGGCTGACGGAGAACGACCCCGAGCGACGCAAGCAGGCCCTCGACTTCCAGCGCCTGGTCGACAAGATCTTCAGCCTCGGCGGCCAGCGCAGCGATCACGAGGACGCGCCGATCAAGTTGGCCCGCCAGTTCCGCTCGATCGCCGGCTTCAGCAGCGAGGAGATCGAGGAGATCGCCGACGTGTCCAACGAGGCGGCGGCCGAGTCGTTGGCCCGCATGGGCGCGCCGACGAAGGCCTAGCCGTGGCCACGGTCACCGTCACGCCGGAGGCGTTCGAGCTCGTGGAGTTCGACGCCGGCGTGATCCGCTCGATCGCCGAGGAGCTGGCCACGCTCATCGGGCTGCAGGACGACGTCCCGATCACCGTCGAGGTCGACGAGACGGTGATCATGCCGCGGGTCGAGTCGAGCATCGTGGGCAACGCCATCACCATCTCCGTCACCGGGGGTGCGCTGGAGGATCTGCACAAGGCCAGGACGCTCTCGCCCGAGCGGACGCGGCTGATCCTCGGTACCCACCTCCTGCGGGCGCGCGACCGCCTCGACCCGGCGTGGGCGGAGGCACCGACCGGCGATGAGCTCACGGTGCAGCACACCTCGGCGTGGGACACCTACACCGAGGGCCGGCTGCAGCGTCTCGGCCTGCCGACGCGGCAACAGCGGCGGATCTACCACTTCCGCCTCCGGCACGGCTTCAGCGACGACATCGACGGGGTGTTCCAGCGACTGTGGGACGGCGAGAACCTGTCGTGGTCGGACGTCGAAAAGGCCTGTGAGGAAACCGCCGCCCTGAAGAGCAACCTCTGATTTGTTCGGTACCCTAACGACATGACCATCTCGGACGAGGACGACAGGCAGATGGCCCGCGCCGTGCGGGTGCTGGCCCGGCTGACGCGCTTCGTGGAACGGGCGTGCCAGGAGAGTCAGCTCAGCCTGCCGCAGTACCGGCTGCTG
Organism: Acidimicrobiales bacterium; assembly: GCA_035526015.1. Taxonomy (GTDB): domain Bacteria; phylum Actinomycetota; class Acidimicrobiia; order Acidimicrobiales; family DATLDH01; genus DATLDH01. The sequence continues at coordinate 4,173 of DATLDH010000136.1, read as the reverse complement.
CTGTTCGTGGCCGGCGCGTCGCAGCGGGCCGGCGAGCTGGCCAGCCGGGCGGCGGTGAGCCGTCCCACCCTGACCTCGCTCATCGACGGCCTGGAGAAGGAAGGCCTCGTCGAGCGTCTGCGCGTCAGCGGCGACCGGCGGGGCATCAACCTCCGCCTCACCGATGCCGGCAAGAACGCACTGCGCACGACCGAGGCGCTCCTCAAGGAGCGTCTCTGCCATCTCGTCGAGGACGATGCCGACCACCAGCTCGTGCAGGGCCTCATCGGGGTGGGTGCGGTCCTCGACCGCGACGTGGTCAAAATTCTCGCCAAGCGGGCCGATGGCCTCGACGCGCCTCCCCTGACCTAGCGGCCGGCCGCCCGCAACGGTCGTCGTCTCGCCGGCTTCGGCCCCGTCGACGCGCGCCGCTCCTCGGCCTGCTCCCGGGCGGTGCGCTGGTTGGTCTCGATGTCGGCGTCGAGGAACTTCCCGGACGACCCCAGGACGAGGGCGCCGATGAGGTAGATCGGTGTGAACACCAGGAGCCCGGCCCGGTTGCCCCACGTCGACCCGACCGCGCCGGCGGCCACCAGGCCGGGGATGCCGACGAGCAGCCACAGGTTGCCGGTGGCGAAGCCCGCCGTGCGCATGCGAGGCGGCACGGAGAACGAGATGAGGGCATAGATGCCGGGCACGAGCATGGCGTCGAAGAACGACCGCACGTAGTGGGCCGGGACGGCGACCCAGAGCGACGGTGCGGCCGCCATCACCAGCAGGCACGCGCTCTGCACCGTGACGCCCAGGCAGAGCATGAACATCGCCCGTCCGGGGCTCTTCAGGGCGATGCGGTAGACGACGATCCCTCCGATCACGATGGCCACGATCTGGATGGGCTCGATGGAGGCGAAGAGGATGCCGCGCTGGCCCGCGTCGAGCCCGAACTCCTCGTCGTAGTAGATGCTCAGGAGCTGGCTCAGGCCGATCGACCCGGCCGACAGGAACGGCAGCGAGACGTAGATGCGGCGGGCCGAACGGTTCCGCCACAGGATGCGGAACGTCTCGATGAACCGGCTCGGGTCGTCCTCGCTCTCGGCCGTCTCCTGATCGGCACCCGCCGCCAACCGCTCGTACATCCCGCGCTTGGGCTCGTGCAGGCGCAGGGCCATGAACACGAAGATCAGGGTCGGCGCCGCGAGCAGGAAGAACGGGGCCTTCCAGCCGATCCACAGCGCGAGGAAGCCGGCGATGAGGGGTCCGGCGAACTGGCCGAGGGAGTTGGCCAGGCGGTGGGCGTAGACGACCTTCACCCGCGAGGTCACCGGGTAGTAGTCCGAGAGCAGGCTCAGGTGGGTGGCGTTGGCGGTCTTGCCCAGCACCGAGCCGGTGCGCGCCAGGTAGAGCAGCGGCAGGCTGAGCAGTACACCTGACACACCGGTGAGGAGCGTGAAGAACGCCCAGACGGCCGCGCCGGCCGCCGCGATGCGGGTCCGCCGCCGCCGGTCGGCCCAGTAGGCCACCGGCAGCTCGATGAGGAGGGCGAACACGGCCGCCACCGTGACGAGGGCCACCACGCCGTTGAGGTTCAGCCCGAAGCTCTTCTTGATCTCGGGCAGCAGGACGTTGAAGGCGGTGCGGTCGAGCTCGTCGACGGCGTTCAGCCCGAACAGCACGCCGAGCGGGAACACCGGGAGGCCGTCGGTGAGCCTGTTCGGGTCGAAGCGCTCCCTCCACGGGAGGTCCCGCCACCGGCGCTCGGCGTCGACAGTCTCGGTTCCCACTCCCCCACCTCTCGTACGGCTCGGCGCGCGATCGCGACCGGTAGCGTAACTATCCCGTGCCGCCCACGACCGACCCTGCGACCTCCGGCTGGGTCCGCCGCCTCGGGCGCCTGATGCTCGCCCGTCGAGCGCGCCTGGCGGTGGCGCTGACGGCGGCGGTGGTGAGCATGGCGGTGACGGCGTCGGTGCCGCTCGTCCTACGGACCGTCGTCGACCAGGTCGTGCTCGGGCGGCAGCGCCCGGTGTTGCCGTGGGTGGGCGTGCTCCTCGGCCTCGGCACCGTGCGGCTCGGGGCCGCGTTCGTGCGGCGCTTCAGCGCCGGCCGGCTCAGCCTCGACATCGAGTACGACCTGCGCACCTCGATCTACGACCATCTCCAGCGTCTCGACTTCGCCCGCCACGACGAGATGGCGACCGGTCAGCTCGTCTCCCGCGCCAACAGCGACGTGAACCTGGTGCAGGGCATCCTGCAGTGGCTGCCGGTGATGACGAGCAACGTCCTCCTCCTCTTCATCTCGCTCGGGACGATGCTCGTGCTCTCGCCCGCCCTCACCGCCGTGGCCGTGCTCGTGCTGCCCGCCGTCTGGCTCGTCGCCCGGCGGATGCGGGTGTCGGTGTACGCGTCGAGTTGGGACGCCCAACAGCGCGCCGCCGAGGTGGCCGGGGTGGTGGAGGAGGCGGTCTCCGGCGTCCGCATCGTCAAGGGGTTCGGCCAGGAGGAGCGCGAGATCGAGCGCCTCCAGACCGCGGCCACCCGCCTGTTCGGCACCGGGATGCGCAATGTCCGCATCGTGAACCGCTACTCGCCCCTGCTCGAGCTGCTGCCGAGTCTGGGGCAGGTGGCGATCCTGGCCCTGGGTGGCTGGCTCACCATCCAGGGGCGCATCACGCTGGGGACCTTCCTGGCGTTCAACGCCTACCTCGTGCAGCTGGTCGCGCCGGTGCGGTCCTTCGCCTCGTTCCTGACCCAGGCCCAGAACGCCAGGGCGGGGGTCGAGCGCATCTTCGAGCTGCTGGACTCCACTCCGGTCGTGGTGGAGCGGACCGACGCCGGCGACCTGGCCGCCGTCAGCGGGGTGGTCGAGCTCGGCGACGTGACGTTCGGCTACCTCCGTTCCGAGCCGGTGCTACGGGGCTTCTCGTTGCGCGTCGAGGCGGGCGAGACCGTCGCGCTCGTCGGGGCGTCGGGCTCGGGGAAGTCGACGATCTCGCTGCTGCTGCCGCGCTTCTACGACGTGCAGGACGGGTCGGTCACCATCGACGGCGTCGACGTGCGGGACGTCACGATGCGGTCGTTGCGGGCCCAGGTCGGTGTCGTGTTCGAGGACACGTTCCTCTTCTCCGACAGTGTGCGCTCCAACATCGCCTACGGCCGGCCCGACGCCACCGACGACGAGGTGCGCGCCGCAGCGAGGGCGGCAGGCGCCGAGATCTTCATCGAGCGGCTCCCCGACGGCTACGACACCATCGTCGGTGAGCGGGGCTACACCTTGTCGGGCGGGCAGCGGCAGCGCCTGGCCCTGGCCCGGGCTCTCGTCACGAACCCGCGCATCCTGCTGCTCGACGACGCCACATCGGCCATCGACGTGCGCACCGAGGAGGACATCCACCGCACGCTGCGCACCCTGATGCCGGGCCGCACCACGGTGCTGGTGGCCCACCGGCGCTCGACGCTCGACCTGGCCGACCGCATCGTGGTGGTCGACGGCGGGCGCGTCCTCGACACCGGCACCCATGACGAGCTGCTGGCGCGCTGCCGCCTCTACCGCCAACTGCTGGCCGGCCCCGACGACGACATCGACGTGGTCGACGACCACGAGGTCGATGACGAGGAGGACGCCGACCGGGTCACGGCCGAGGCGTGGCCCCCCGTCGACCCCGACGCCGAGGACACCGTGGGGCAGGCGGCGGGGTCGATGGCACCCAACCCGCTGCTGCAGGCGCGCATCGACGCCTTGCCGCCCATCGTCGACACGCCCGAGATCGACGTCGAGCGGGAGCTGCAGCCCACGGTCGGCGAGTTCACCCTGCGCGGATTCGTGGCGCCCTACCGGGGCCGCATCGCGTCGGGCATGGTGCTGGTGACGGCCACTGCCCTGGTCTCGCTCGCCGGTCCCGCCATCATCCGTCACGGTGTCGACGCCGGCATCCGCCCCCGCGACACCGGTGCGCTGTGGGTCGCGGCCGGACTCTTCGCTGCCGTGTCGATGGCCAACTGGTGGCTCGTGTGGGCAGCCGGGCTGTTCACGGGGCGCACGTCGCGACAGCTGCTCTTCGCCCTCCGGATGCGCGTGTTCGCCCAGCTGCAGCGGCTGGGCATGGACTTCTACGAGCGGGAGATGGCCGGCCGGGTGATGACCCGGATGACGTCGGACATCGAGGCGTTCCAGTCGCTGTTCCAGAACGGCATCGT
>DATLDH010000079.1:0-13499 GCA_035526015.1 Acidimicrobiales bacterium | reverse complement strand
ACCGGGGGGCTCCAGCAGGCCCTCGAGGACGAGGGCGAGCCCTTCGTCGGCGTTCGTGGCGGTTCGCTCGGCCACGGCCGCGAGCACATCGGGATGCGAGTCGCCCATGGCCACTCCCCGCCCGGCCCACTGCAGGAGCGGGAGATCGTTGACATGGTCGCCGACGGCGACGACATCGGCCCGTCCGATGCCGAGCAGGCGGCAGAGGTCGCCGACGCCACTGGCCTTGTCGACCCCCGGCGCCGACAACTCGATGAACGACCCGCCCGACACCGTGATGACGGTCCGATCGCCGACCACTTCCTGCACCAGTGGCCGCAACCGTTCGGTGGCGGCATAAGCCTCGGCCGGTGTCATTGGGGTCCGGACGAGGAGCTTCGCGAGCGGGTAGCGGATGAGCTCCTCAGGCGTCCCGATGACGATGTCGGCCTCGGTCATCCACGACGGCAAAGCCGGCCCCGGCTCCCTCATTCCTCTGCCGACAGCCGTGGGGGCGCCTCCGGCGCGGTGCGTCCGTCGGACGGGGCTCGGCCCCGAGCATGGCCGCCAGGGTCGCCGCCGACCGCCAGTTCCGGGCCGTGACGACCGCCACCTCGATGCCGGCGGCGCGAGCCGCGGCGATGGCGGCGATCACCCGGGGGGACGCGTCGGTGCCGCCGGGGAGCAGGGCGGTTCCGTCGAGGTCGGTGGCGACGAGCCTGACGCTCACTCCGAGCGGTGGGGCAGCACGCAGTAGGCGCCGTCGGAGTAGCCCGAGGACTCGACACCCAGGGCCCGGTTGAGGCGGGCGCGGTGGTTCTCCCATGCGATGGTCGACGCCAGCTCCACGTACTGAGCCCGGCCCAGGTGGCCGAGGAGCGCGTCGCGAAGCTCGTCGGTCACGGCCGCCGGCGTTGCCGTCATGGCGTCGGCCAACTCGAGCGCCAGCTTCTCGACCTCGTCGAATCGTGGACTCTCACGAAACCGCGCCAGATCGGCGAGAGTCTCGTCGTCGATTCCCATCGCCCTGCACACGGCAGCGCCGATGTCGAGTCACCACGGGCAGCCGATCCGGCTCGAGGCCCGCACGATGGCGAGGTACTTGGTTCGCAGCTCCACCCGGTTGCTGGCGAGGACGGCCACCTCGTAGCCGCTGAAAGCGGCCGCCATCGCCGGGCGCCGCCACAGATGCGCCATGACCCCTAGACGATTGCGTCGAGGGCGCAGCCGCATGAGCGGCGCCAGGCGCCTGAACAGTTTCATCGCATGTAGAGCTCGCGCACCGGCCGACGGGCGATCAGCACGAGGAAAGCGATGGCGACGACGGCCTGCAGGCCGAGGGAGTAGACGCCGTTGAGCTTGTCGAACGTCGACATCTTGTCGGTTGCGTCACTGGTCACGTGATGGAGGAAATGCGGCACCGAGTGGGCCAGGAGGACAGCCAACGCGCACTGCACCACGCGCCGTTCCATCCACACCGCCGCCACCACGAGAGCCACACCGACGGCCAGGAAACCGGCGCCGGCGTCGACCACCAGGTGCTCGTTGTACGGCCCGCCGCTGGCGGCGACCCAGTGGCGCCCGGCGCCCGGGAAGTCGCTGAACCACTTCTCCGGCTTCAGCACCGCCCACAACCCGGTCGCCACGTCGATCACTCCGAACACGCCCAGCACGATGCGCACGATCAACGGGAAACGACGGTCCATACCCCTAGTGCTACCGCACCCGGCACCCTGCGTGGTAGATCGTCGGCGTGCCGGACCGCTACGCCGAGGGAAGGGCCCGGATGGTCACCGCTATCGCCGACCGCTGGCCTCTCTCCGATCGGGCCCTGGCGGCAGTGGCGGCGGTCCCGCGCGAAGCATTCGTCCCGGTGTTCTTCGATGCCGTGGCGCCCGGATCATCCGAGACCAGTGAGTTCTTCGCCGTCGCCGACGCGCCACCGGAGGTGGTCGACCGCATCTACGACGCCGACCGCGCCCTCGGTCTCGCCCGCCGCGACGGCCGGACCACCAGCACGGTCTCGGCCCCCGGCCTCCTGACCAGCATGCTCGACCTGCTCCGTCTCGAGCCGGGGATGCGCGTCCTCGAGGTCGGGACCGGCAGCGGCTACACCGCCGCCCTGCTCGCTGAGATGGTCGGTGACGCGGCCCTCGTGACGAGCATCGACATCGACACTCAGCTCATCGACACGGCACGCGTCGTGTTGGCGCACGCCGGCTACGAAGGCATCGAGGTGGTCAGCGGTGACGGCGCCAGGGGCGTCGCGGCGCGGGCTCCGTTCGACCGGGTGGTGGCCACGGTGGGCTGCACCGACCTCGCGCCGGCCTGGTTCGACCAGCTCGCTCCGGGCGGCTCGATGGTGATCCCGCTCCAGCACGGCGGCGTCCACCCGCTGTTCGAGGCGACCACCGCCGATGGCGTGCGTCGCGCCCGGATCGTCGGCCGATCGGGCTTCGTGTACATCCAGGGCCACCAGGCGGGTGGACGGTCCCCCTGGCCCTTCACCCGCTGCGACGGAGAAGGACCGTTCACACGCGTCGAGCTCCCGAACGGCCTCGGTGAGCCGTTTGCCGCCTCGGCCGGGCGCCGGCGGCTCGGCAGCATCGCCCTCTGGGAGTTCTCGTTCTTCCTCTCCCTGGTCGACCACCGCACGTCGCGCCTCGGCGCGCTCGCCGACGCCACCGGGTCGCTGGCCATGCTCCACGAGAGCGGCGTGCTGCACCGCGGCGAGCACGGTGTGGATCTGGCGGACGCGCTCGTCACCCACCTCCGGGACTGGGTGGGCCGCGGCCGTCCTGGCGCCATCCGCTACCGCAACACCTTCGTGCCGGGACCGGCGCCCGAGCCGGTGACGGGCCCGGATTCCTGGACCATCGACCGCGTGGACCATCATCAGGTCGTGCAGTTGGATCCCGAGGCCTGATGGCGCACGACACCGGCGACCGCTCACCCGGCCAGGGGAGGTATGCCGCCGTCGAGCGCGAGCAGCGCTGGCTGCTCGACCGGTTGCCGTCGGGCCTGGAGCGACCGAGCCGAATCATCGACCACTACTTGGAGGGCACGCGCCTCCGGTTGCGACGGGTGGAGATCGGCTCGGTCACGACCTACAAGCTCGGGCAGAAGGTGCGCGTGTCGGAGGACTCCCCCGAGGTCGTGAAGCTGACGACGATGTACCTGTCCGCCGACGAGTACGCGGCGCTGGCCAGGCTCCCTGCCGCCGAGCTGCGCAAGACCCGCTACATGATGCACCGGGCCGGCCATCGCTTCAGCATCGACCGCTTCTACGGACACCTCGAGGGCCTCCTCTTGGCCGAGATCGAGTTGGCCGTCGGCCAGCCCCTTCTTCCCGACCCGCCGGAGGCCCGCCTCGACGTGACCCGTGACGACCGTTTTTCGGGCGGCACGCTGGCCGGAATGACGGCTGACGACCTGGCGGCGTTGCTCGCCGCCACCTGAGCCGGTGGCCGTCTACGACCGCATCGGCACCACTTACACTGCGCACCGCCGCCCCGACCCTCGCATCGCCGCCCTCATTCGCGCGCGGCTCGGGGCGATCGGGCCCGTGCTCGACGTGGGCGCCGGCGCCGGGGCGTACGAGCCCGACGATCTCGCGGTGGTCGCCGTCGAGCCGTCGGTCACGATGATCGCCCATCGCCCGGCCGGCGCGGGACCCGTCGTGCGTGGGGTGGCGGAAGCGCTCCCGCTGGCCTCGCAGTCGTGCGCGGCGGGCATGGCCGTCTTCACCGTCCATCACTGGACCGATCCACTGGCCGGGCTGGCCGAGGTGCGACGCGTCGTGCGCGGCCCCATCGTCGTGCTGACCTGGGAGGCCGAGGCGGCCGACCGCTTCTGGCTGGTCGACGACTACGTGCCGATGGCCAAGACCCTCGACCAGCACACGCCGAGCCCCGAGCGCGTGGCCGAGGCCCTCGGTGGCGGCTCGATCGAGACGGTGCCCGTGCCCAGCGACTGCATCGACGGCTTCTTCGTCGCCTACTGGGCCAGGCCCGAGGCGTACCTCGACCCCTCGGTGCGGGCCTGCATCTCCGGCCTGGCCCGACTGCCGGCCCATGGCGTCGAGCCCGGCATGGCGCGCCTCGCCGGGGAGCTGGCCGATGGGACGTGGCACGACAAGTACGGTCACCTCCTCGACCACGACACCTACGACGGCGGCTACCGCCTCGTCACCTCGCCCGGCAGCGCTGCTCCCTAGGCTCAGAAGATGGTCGACGAGTTGCAGGATCCCCGCCGCATCGAGCCCCGCTTCGACGGCGTGGGCGAACGGCAGATGCTCGAGGAGTGGCTCGACTACCACCGCGTCACGCTGCTGCTGAAGTGCGAAGGTCTCGATGACGCCGGTCGCAAGGCGCGGCCGGTGCCCACATCGGTGCTGTCGCTGCACGGACTCGTCCGTCACATGGCCGAGGTCGAGCGCAGCTGGTTCCGGCGGGTACTCGAGCGGGCGCCCGAGACACCGGCCATCTGGTTCGACCCGCGGATCGAGGACAGCGAGATCGTCCCCCTCGACGACGCCGACTGGGAGACCGACCTGGCGACATGGCACGCCGAGTGCGAGTTCGCCCGCCAGGCGGCGGCGCATCATGAGCTCGACGACACCGGCCTGCGTCGGGGCAAGGAGGTCTCGTTGCGCTGGATCCTCACCCACATGATCGAGGAGTACGCGCGGCACAACGGCCACGCTGATCTCATCCGCGAGATGGTCGACGGGTCGGTCGGCGCCTAGCCCGGGAGGGCGGGGCGCACGTCGGTCACGGCCGAGACCGGGAGCGGTCCGTAGATGTGCGGGTAGCCGTTCTCCACCTTGACCTCGGCGCCGACGGCGTCGGGGTCGATGGTCAGCACGACCGTGTCGGGGTCACCGCCACCCCAGTAACGCTCGAGGATGCCGGGGATCTGGTCTTCCGTGCAGCAGTGGATGAACCCGACCTCCTCGAGTGTGGAGTCGACGGTGGAGCGCACGTAGGAGCCGGCCGCCTCGGCCTCGACCCAGTGCTGCCTCGATGTCAGATGGAAGATCGCTGTGGGCGTCATGATGCCGACGATGATGCCAGCGGCTCCTCGGCGAGCTCGGTCATCCGGGCGAGGCCGGGCCTGGCGCATGCGGCCAGGCGGGAGGCCGCCGCCTGCACCGCAGGATCGCTCCGTTGCTCCGGGCTCACGCGCGCCGGGTTCAGGGCGCAACCATTGGCCCAGGCGGCGATGTCCGGCTCGGCGCTGTAGGTGGCGCTCGCGACCGCGCCGCGCGCCTGCATGCGGGCCCAGGTCGTCCTGGTGTCGGGGAGGGTGTTGGGTGGGCACAGCCGGTTGCGCTCCCGGTCGTCGTCGCGGGTCGCCTCGACGTAGCCGGCCAACGCGGCGTTGAAGCACGGGAAGCCGGCCCGGATCGTCTGGAGCCGGATCTTGTCCGACGCCCAGAGCGGAACGAGAGGCGGGTACTGCAGCCCCGCGGCGGCACAGTGCACGATGAGCGAGTCCGCCGGCAAGGGAACCGACCCCCCGTCCAGGACGATCTCGCCGCGGGTCACGTGCCTGACGTGCCCGAGACGAACGACGTTGGAGACGGTGCGGAGGAGATCGAGCTCCCACTCGCCGAGGGTCGGGGTCTTCGCCATCGTGGGCACGACGCCGCGGTCGATCCGCAGCATCACACCGGCAGCTTCGAGGCGCAGGAACAGGTCGTCGAGCGATTCTGCGTCGGCAGCCGACGCCATGGTGTCCGCCGCCAGACCGAGCGCCACCACCGGGTCGGGCTGCACCACGGCCCGGTTGAGCATCCACGGCTCACGGGGACGCACCCAGACGATGCGGTCCGGAGCGACGCCGTTGGTCACCAGCCACACGATCCCGTCGGTCGCGGTCTTGCCGGAGCCGACGATGACGTAGGTACTCGGCGTCGCGCTCAGCGCTGCGAGCTCGTTGATGGCCACGACACCGACGTCGTCGGCAACGCCGAATGGCGGGGGTGTCGTCGCGGGGATGGTCGGCGACAGGTAGGTGGCATCCACCACCCGGCGTCGCACGTCGACCTGCACGACCTCGCCGGACACCCGGGACCGAACGGCGTGAGAGGAGCCTTCGCACCGGTAGTCGCTGCCCCCGAGGAAGGTGACTCGACCGGAGCCGATGAAGCGGCGCAACAGGATGTCGTCGTAGTACGCCCGGATCTCGGACTGGCGGGCCCGTTCCTGGAGGCCCGCCTCCGGACCACTGCGCTGGATGGCGCCGCTACCGAGCACGGTCGACGCCACGCCGTAGAACACCGACGCCTGATGGAGCTGGACGAATGGATAGGCGTCCTGCCAGTGCCCGCCGGCGGCATGGCGGCGGTCGACCAGCGTGACATGAACATCGGCGTGATCGATCAGCGCATCCGTGAAGGCCATCCCCATGGCGCCGGCGCCGACGACCAGATAGTCCGTCTCCAATGCAGGCACTCAGCTGAGCAGGCGCTTGGCCATCACGATGCGCTGCACCTGGTTGGTGCCCTCATAGATCTGGGTGATCTTGGCGTCCCGCATGTAACGCTCCATGGGGAAGTCGCGCGTGTAGCCGTAACCGCCCAGCAGCTGCACGGCGTCGGTCGTGACGGCCATGGCGGTGTCGGACGCGAAGCACTTGGCCATGGCGCCCGCCATCGACAACTCGTCGCGCGGGTCTCCCTCGTCGATGAGCCCGCACGCCCGGTAGACGAGCAGGCGCGCCGCCTCGGTCTTCATTGCCATGTCGGCGAGGATGAACTGCAGGCCCTGGAACTCGGCGATGGGCTTGCCGAACTGCTTGCGCTCCTTCATGTACGCGGCGGCGGCGTCGATGGCACCTTGGGCGATGCCGACGGCCTGGGCCCCGATGGTCGGGCGGCTGCGGTCGAGGGTCTGCATGGCGATGTACCAGCCCTGGCCCTCCTCGCCGATGCGGTTGGCGGCCGGCACGCGGACCTCGTCGAGGAGCACCTCACCCGTAGGGCTGCCGCGCACGCCCAGCTTGTCCTCGAGCTTGCCGATCTTCACGCCCCAGTCGGCCTCGACGAGGAAGCAGGAGATGCCGCGGTGGCCGGCGTCGGGATCGGTCTTGGCGAACACGGTGTAGGTGTCGCTGATGCCGGCGTTGGTGATCCAGTACTTGGTTCCCGTCAGGACGTAGTCGTCACCGTCGCGCACGGCGCGCGTCTTCATGGCCGCCGCGTCGGAACCGGCGTCGGGCTCCGACAGACAGTACGAAGCCTGGGCCTCGCCGCTCGCGACCCGGGGCAGATACCTCTGCTTCAGCTCGTCCGAACCCCAGTTGATGACCGGGATCATCCCGAGCTTGGAGATGAGGATGCAGAGCGCCGTCGACGCGCAGACCCGCGACAGCTCCTCGATCATCATCGCCTGGGTGACGTGGTCGGCCCCGGCCCCGCCGTGCTCCTCGGGGATGCCGAGGGCGGGAAGCTCCATGCCGACGCAGGCCTTGAAGCTCTCCCACGGATAGCGAGCCTGGCGGTCGACGTCGGCGGCGTGCGGGGCGATCTCCCGCTCGGCGAACTGGCGCAGCGTGGCGCGGAAGTCGCGCTGGTCCTCGGTCAGGCTGAAGCTCATGACCCGAGTCTCGCGCCGGGCCGGGCGAGCATCGTCACCAGTTGGTGCGGGTGCAGGGCGAGGTCTCACGGACGGCGGCCTCGGTGCCACGGCAGTAGAACGTCCGGCCCTGGTGGGTGGCGTGGACGCCGAACCACTCCCCCGGCTCGCTCTTGGCCCAGAGGTGCACCTCGTTGTTGACGGTGTCGACCCACACGCCGATGCGGTGGTCGATGACCTCGGCCGGGATCATCGTGTAAGCCAGCGCCGGCTCCAGCCGGCCGAGGGTGACGGCGAAGTCGGCGTCACCGGCGTCGGGGACGAACCTGCCCTCGTGGTTGGTGGCGATCACCCGCGCCGTGGTGAGCACGTTGCGCAGGTCGGTCTGGGTCCGGCGGATGCCGGCGCGGTCCTGGGCGCCGAAGAACGTCGGAATGGCGATGGCAATGAGGATGGCGATGATCAGCACGACGATCATCAGCTCGATCAACGTGAACCCGTCCTCTCGCCTGCTGGTCATGCGTCCCCCCGGACCCACCGCTCGGAGCCCTACTGCCGGCGTCCGAGCAGGGTTTTCCAGTCGGCCAGCCGCTGGTGGACCTCCATGGGCGTGAGACGCAGCGTCGCCTCCGGGACCAGGTCGACGATGTCGCGCTGCCGGGCGTAGTCGTGGGCGACGGCCTCGAACAGCGGCCGCCGGAACTCGACGAGGTCGGCCGGAGCGCCGCCGAGGAACCCCCACAGGTCGTAGGCGAGCTCGAAGTCGTAGATGACCGGGCCGCGACCGAACAGCGCGGCACGCCGGAGGCCGACACCCAGGCAGCCGACGACGGCGTCCTCGGTGTGCTCGGCCGCGACCAGCTGCAGCTTGGTGGCGAACCGATGGGCCAGCTTGAGGCCGAAGCCCTGGTCGGGCCCGGGCACGCCGAGGCCGGGGCCGACGGGCTGGACGCCGGTGATGTCGCCGGGTCGGTCGGCCCGCCAGCGCGACGGGGCGGGGAGACGCTCGAGCTGCCGCACCCGGTCGGCGGGCGCGACGGGTACGTGGTCGGGCTGGGTCACGCCCCGGAGTCTGCCTCGGCCTTGAGCAGCCCGTAGACGATGGAGTCGGCCAACGCCTGCCAGGAGGCCTCGATGATGTTCTCCGAGACGCCGATGGTCGTCCACGTGCGCTCACCGTCGGTGGAGTCCAGGAGGACCCGGGTCACCGCGCCCGTGCCCTTGGTGGTGTCGAGCACGCGCACCTTGTAGTCGGTGAGGTGGATCGACGCGAGGGACTCGTGCGCCCCGCCGATGGCCTTGCGCAGAGCGGCGTCGAGGGCGTTGACCGGGCCGTTGCCCTCGCCCGTCGTGACGATGCGCTCGTCGCCGACGTGGACCTTGATCGTCGCCTCGGTGACATAGGCGCCGTCCTGAAGATGGTCGATGTTCACCCGGAACGACTCGAGCCGGAAGAAGTCCTGCTTCCAGCCGGCGGCCCGCCGCATCAGCAGCTCGAGGGACGCGTCGGCGACCTCGAAGTGGTAGCCCTCGTACTCGAGGCGCTTGAGGGTCTCGAGCACGCCGGTGAGGGCCTCGCCGTCGAGGTCGAGGCCGAGCTCCTGAGCTTTCATCTGCAACGTCGACTTGCCGGCCAGCTCGCTGACCACGAAACGCGTGCCGTTGCCGACGGCCTCGGGAGAGATGTGCTCGTACGCGTCGGGCCGGCGCACGATGGCGCTCACGTGCAGCCCGGCCTTGTGGGCGAACGCCGACTGCCCGACGTAGGGCTGCTGGGGATCGGGGCTGATGTTCACCAGCTCGGCCACGTGGTGGGCAACCGGGGTGAGGCGCTCCATGCGCTCGGGCGGGATGGTCGCCACGCCCATCTTGATGGTCAGCGTCGGGATGATCGTGGTGAGGTTGGCGTTCCCGGTGCGCTCGCCGTAGCCGTTCATGCAGCCCTGGATCTGGCGGGCACCCTGGCGGACGGCGGCCAGCGCGTTCGCCACCGCGCACCCGGCGTCGTCGTGGAAATGGCCGCTGACGACGGTGTCGGGGAAGCGGGTCACGACGTCGCCCACGATGCGCTCGACGTCGTCGGGCAAAGTCCCGCCATTGGTGTCGCACAGCACGAGCGCCTCGGCCCCGCCCTCCACGGCGGCAGCCAGCACGGCCAGCGCGTAGTCGGGGTTGCGGCGGTACCCGTCGAAGAAATGCTCGGCGTCGAAGAACACGCGCAGGCCGTTGGCCTTCAGGAAGGCGACGGAGTCGCCGACCATGGCCACACCCTCCTCGAGGGGCACGCGCAGTGCCTCGGTGACGTGGTAGTCCCACGACTTGCCGACGATGCACACCGTGGTGACGCCGGCGCCGACCAGATGGGCCAGGGTCGGGTCGTCGGCGGGGGCGACGCCGGCCTTGCGGGTCGACCCGAAGGCCACCAGCGTCGAGGTCGTCAGCTTCAGCTCGGTGGCGGCGCGGGCGAAGAACTCGTCGTCCTTGGGGTTGGCGCCCGGCCAGCCGCCCTCGATGTAGTGCAGCCCGAGGTGGTCGAGCTGCTCGGCGATGCGCAGCTTGTCGTCGACGGTCAGCGACAGGCCTTCGCGTTGGCTGCCGTCGCGCAGCGTCGTGTCGTAGATCTCCACTGCGTCCGGCGTCGCCTCCGTCCGCGTGGGTGCCACTGCGTCCGCGGTTTCACCCGACATGTTCGACCCAGTCCTTGTACCGGTCGACCTGGCCCCGCACCGTGGCCATGTAGGTCTCCTGCACCTTGCGGGTGATGGGCCCGGGCTCGCCGATCTCGCGGTCGTCGATGGAGCGGATGGGCACGACCTCGGCGGCGGTGCCGGTGAGGAAGGCCTCCTCGGCCAGGTACAGGTCGCTGCGCAGGACGTCGGCCTCGACCAGCTCGTAGCCGAGATCGCGGACGATCGTCATGATCGAGTCGCGGGTGATGCCCTCGAGGGCGCCGGCACTGGTCGGCGGGGTGATGACCTTTCCCTTGCGGACGATGAACAGGTTCTCGCCCGTGCACTCGGCCACGTTGCCGGCCGGGTTCATGAGGATGGCCTCGTCGTAGCCGGCCTTGAGGGCCTGCACCTTGGCCATCGAGGAGTTGACGTACATGCCGGTGCCCTTGGCCGCCGGCGGCACGGCGTTGGGGTGGTGACGCTGCCAGCTGCTGATCATGCAGCGCACGCCGTGCTTGATCCCCTCGTCGCCGAGGTAGGTGCCCCACGGCCACACGGCGATGCTGACGTTCACCGGGCACGGCAGCGGGTTGAGCCCCATCTCGCCGTAGCCGAGGTAGACGAGCGGCCGGATGTAGCAGGCGTCGAGCTTGGAGGCCCGCACCGTGTCCTTGGTGCCCTCGACCAGCTGCTCCACCGAGAACGGCACGTCGATCATGAACACCTTGGCGCTCTCGAACAGCCGCACGATGTGATCGGTGAGGCGGAACACGGCCGGGCCTTCGGACGTCTCGTACGCGCGGATGCCCTCGAACACGCCGCTGCCGTAGTGCAGGGTGTGGGTGAGGACGTGCACGGTGGCCTTGTCCCAGTCCACCAGCTCGCCGTCCATCCAGATCTTGTCGACCTTCTCCAGCTTGGCCATTCCTCAGAGCCTTTCTGCGACGAGGTCGCCGATCTCGGTTGTGGTGCCGCTGAACGCCGACGGGTCGGCCACGGCCTTGCGGATGCGGGCGGCGGCGTCGGCCTCGCCCAGGAACTCGAGCAGCATGGCGGCGGTGCGGATGGCCGCCAGCGGGTTGGCCCGGCCGGTGCCGACGATGTCGGGCGCCGAGCCGTGCACGGGCTCGAACAGCGACGGGCCCGTGCGGGCCGGGTTGAGGTTGGCCGACGCGGCCAGACCGATGCCGCCGGAGACGGCACCGGCCAGGTCGGTGAGGATGTCGCCGAACAGGTTGTCGGTGACGATCACGTCGTAGCGATCGGGCCGCTCCACCAGATGGATGCACGCGGCGTCGACGTGGTCGTAGGCAGTGGTGACCTCGGGGTACTCGGCGGCCACCTCGTCGAAGGTGCGCTGCCACAGGTCGCCGGCGAACGTGAGCACGTTGGTCTTGTGCACCAGCGTCAGGTGATGGCGATCGCGCTGCTGGGCCAGGTCGAAGGCGAATCGCACGCATCGCTCGACACCCATGCGGGTGTTGACCGACCCCTGGGTGGCGATCTCGTGTGGCGTGCCCTTGCGGAGGAAGCCGCCCTCGCCCGCGTACGTGCCCTCGGTGTTCTCGCGGATGACGACGCAGTCGAGCCCGCCGCCGTCGAACGGGCGCAGGTTCACGAACAGGTCGAGGGCGAAGCGGAGGCGCAGCAGCAGGCCGCGCTCGAGCACGCCGGGCGGCACCTCGGGGGTGCCGACGGCGCCGAGGAGGATGGCGTCGTAGCCCCGCAGCTCCTCCAGCACCTCGTCGGGCAGGACGTCACCGGTGCGGAGGTATCGGGCCCCACCCAGGTCGAAGTCGGTCGTGGCCAGGTCGACGCCCGCGGCGGCAACGACCTTGCGGGCCTCGGCCACGACCTCGGGCCCGATGCCGTCGCCGGCGATGACCGCAACCCGGTGAGGGGAAGCCACGAAAAGAGTCTCCGATCACATTGGGGCCTCGCCAAGACTCGGCCCCGGGATAAGAAAAACCGCCCCGGGATGGGACGGTCGACGAAGCACACACGGAGGGCCGCGTGTGCTTACGGAATGATCGCTACCTGGTGCAGGGACATGACACACCAAGTGTAGCGTTGGCGTCGATGGCAGGCACCCCGTTGTCACGCGGCGCCTATGAGCGCCTCCACGCCGAGCTCGAGGACCTCACCACGCGCGGCCGCGTCCAGATCGCCCAGACAATCGAGAAGGCGCGGGCCCTCGGTGACCTGTCGGAGAACGGCGACTACCACGCGGCCAAGGACGACCAGGGGAAGATGGAGGCGCGCATCCGCCAGCTCCAGCAGCTCCTGGAGACGGCCGAGATCGTCGAGGAGTCCGGCGGTGGCGATCTGGTGGCGGCCGGGTCGGTCGTCGGCATCCGCTACGTCGGCGACGACGAGGTCGAGCGCTACCTCCTGGGCAGCATCGAGGAGCGGCGGGATGACATCGCGGTGATCTCCCCCGGGTCCCCGCTGGGCGTGGCGTTGATCGGGAAGTCGAAGGGCGACAAGGTCTCCTACGAGGCGCCGAGCGGGATGCTCGAGGTCGAGATCGTCGAGGTCGGCGCCTGAGCCCCGAGTCCACGCACCCGGGCGCGCCCAAGCTGCCGCCCGGGCGGCGGCTCGATCTCGGCAAGCGGGGCACCACGTTCATCCGCGAGCTACCGGGCCCGGGTGGCGACGCGCCGGCGGTGTTCCTGCTGCACGGGTGGATGGCGACGGCCGATCTCAACTGGTTCACGGCGTACGAGTCGGTGGGGCGGCACTTCCGCGTCGTGGCCATGGATCACCGCGGGCACGGTCGCGGCATTCGCCAGCGGCGGCCCTTCGGCATCAACGACTGCGCCGATGATGTCGTGGCCGTGGCGGACGCCCTCGGCATCGAGCGATTCGTCACCGTCGGCTACTCGATGGGCGGCGCCATCGCCCAGACCACCTGGCACCGTCACCCCGAACGGGTGTCGGGGATGGTGCTGTGCGCGACCAGCCGCAGCTTCGGACGGCGCGCCACCGACCGCGTGCTGTTCGCCTCGATGCTCGGGCTGTCGGTGGCGGCGCGCCTGGTGCCGAACAACGTGCGGCGCCAGGCCTTCGACCGGGCCACGTCGTCGCGGGTGGCCGGCCGGCCGATCGCCGAGTGGGGTGCGGCCGAGATCCGCCGCAACGACCCCTCGGTGGTGCTCCAGGCCGGCTGGTCGATCGGCCGCTTCACCAGCCACAAGTGGATCAAGGACATCGACATCCCCACCGCCGTCGTGCTGACCACGTTGGACTCGTTGGTCAACCCGGCACG
>DATLDH010000049.1:0-27734 GCA_035526015.1 Acidimicrobiales bacterium | reverse complement strand
GTCCAACGTGTGGATGAGCTGTGGCAGGACCGGGCCGCATGCCGCGGACCGCAGGCCGCGGTGTTCTTTCCCCCTTCGCACTTCGAGCGCAAGGACGACAAGGACGAGCGCGAGGACCGGGCCAAGGCCATCTGCACCGAGTGCCCGGTCCGCAAGCCCTGCCTCGACTACGCCGTGCGGATCCGTGAGCCCCACGGGATCTGGGGCGGGCTGAACGAGCTCGAGCGCAAGCAGCTCGTCGCCCGCGCCGGCTAGCGGCACCGCCGCCCGCCCGCCACCACCCGCCCGTCACACGGGCGTAACGTGCTCGCGATGGTTCACGGCGAGTCGGACGCGCGCGAGCACCTGGTGTGGACCCGGGCCACGGTCGACGGTCGACCCGCCGTGTACGGCGTCGCCGGCGAGGGGCGCCCGGTCGTCTTCCTCCACGGGTGGGGACTGGCCCACCACAGCTACAAGCGGGCCATGAAACGCCTCGTCCATCTCGGCTGCCGGGTCTACGCCCCCGCCCTGCCCGGTTTCGGCGGTACCCCCGACCTCCACGGCACGCAGTTCTCCTTCGCCGGCTACGCCCGGTGGGTCGACCATTTCCTGGACGCCGTCGGCGTCACCGAGCCGGCATTCGTGCTCGGGCACTCCTTCGGCGGCGCCGTTGCCATCCAGCTGGCCCACGACCACCCCGACCGGGTGCGGACGCTCGTGCTGTTCAACTCCGTCGGCGGGGCCACGTGGTCGACCAGCGAGAGCAAGGTCAAGGCCCTGAAGGACCGCCCGCTCTGGGACTGGGGGATCCACTTCCCCGGCGACGTGCTGCCGCTGCCGCACCTCACCCGCGTGCTCCCGGTCGTGCTCGAAGACGCCCTCACCAACGTGGTGCGCAACCCCCGCGGACTGTGGAAGGTCGCCAACCTGGTGCGCCAGGCCGACCTCACCGCCGAGCTGGAGGAGCTCAAGCGCCGCAAGCTCCCCGTGGTCGTCCTGTGGGGCTCGGGCGACAAGATCATCCCCAGGGCCTCGTTCGACGCGCTGTGCACCGCCATCGGCGCCCAGGGCAAGGTGATCGAGGGCAACCACTCGTGGCTCCTCGCCGACCCCGACGCGTTCGGCGAGGTGATGACGAACGTCATCGAGGTCGCCGAGATGGCCAAGGAGATCGAGGAGCTCGAGCCGCCCCGCTCGGGTATCCGCGGCCTGATCCGGCGCCAGGCACGCGCCGAGGGCAAGCCCGCGTAGGTGCAGCCGATGGACGATCTCCTGCCGGCGCTCGTCGGCGAGTGGGACGGCACCTACCGGCTGTGGCTCGAGCCGAACGTGCTGCGCACCGAAGGGCCGACGACGGCGACGGGCCGGGCGGTGGCCGGCGGCGGCTTCGTGGCCGTGGAGTACGACTGGACCGATCTCGACGGCCCCCAGCAGGGCAGCTTCCTGATGGCGCGTCCGGCCGACGATCGGTGGGAGGTGGCGTGGGTCGACACATGGCACACCGCCAACGGGATCATGTTCTGCACGGGCGGGCCCGGGCCCGATGTCCAGGTGGCCTACGGCCCGGCCGAGGCGCCCTGGGGATGGCGGACGACGTTCGAAAGACCGGCCGCCGACGAGCTGGTGATCACCGCCTGGAACGTCACGCCCGCGGGCGAGGAGGCCAAGGCCACCGAGGCCACCTACCGCCGGGTCAGCTAGGGAGGCGCGGGCCGGCGATCCGCACGTCGCCGCGCCGGCGGGTGACCCCGGTGGCGTCGAGGTGCCCGACCAGCGGAAGCGCCCATTTGCGCGTGGTGCCGAGCGCCTCGCGGATGGCGGCGACGGTGACGCCTTCCGGTGCGGCGGCGAGCAGCCCGGCGACGACGCGCGCCGCCTCCTCCACCGCCTCCCGAGCGAAGTAGGCGCCATCGGTTTCGACGACGACGGCGCGGCGCACCAGATCGCGGAGCAGCGCCCGGTCGACGCCGTCCGGCGGTGGCGGGGCGAACGGCGCGGCGCGCAGCGCGTCGACCCAGGGGTCGGTGTCGGGCACGGCGGAGCCGGGCCGGCGGGCCCGCCCGCCGTCGACGGCGAAGCCGAGGCTCGGCACCAGGGCGCGGGTGCGGTCGTCGAGGGTGGAGAGGTCGAGCCCGCGGTCGCCGGCGGCGTCGACGGCCGAGACGAGCGATGCCCTGGCCGCGCCCAGGACGTCGGGGTCGACCACCCACCGACCCACGTCAGGGGCACGTCGCAGGCCGGTCAGTCGTTCGAGCAGGTCGGCGTCGATCCATCCCCGCTCGCCGATGACCCGCGCCACATCGCGGTCCGGCCTCGCCCGCGCCGCCGCCACCACCGGGGCTACATCGAGCACCTCACCGCCGCCGATGGTCTCGCCCCGACCGGACTCCCGCAGCACGTACCGGTCACCGGGCAGCAGCGGGAGTGACACCGGGAGATGGAGCCGCACGGCGCCGGTCTCGCCCGGCCCCAGCTGCTTTGGGCCGAGGATGCGGACCCGCACGGGGTGTTCGCCGGCCCCGATGTAGGCGTGGAACGCGCCCCGACGTGACACGGGATGGTCGAGGGCGGCCAGCACCGAGAGGGACGCGTCGATCGTCGTCGTCGGCTCCCACTGGCGTGAGTGCACGACGGCCTGGCCGCGTTCGACATCCCGGTGGGCGACGCCGGCCAGGTTGAGGGCGACGCGGTGCCCCGGACCGACCTGATCGAGGGCGGCCCGGTGCGACTGGATGCCGCGGATGCGGGCCGACGCGCCGCCGGGGTGGAGCTCCACCGTCTCGCCCACGCCCAGTCGACCGCCGGTGAGTGTCCCGGTCACGATCGTGCCGCTGCCGCGGGCCGCGAACGACCGGTCCACCCACATGCGGGGCCGCTGCCGGTCCTCGGCGACGGGGGCGCCGGCGACCAGGCGCGCCAGCGCGCCGCCCAGCCCGGCCACGCCGACGCCATGCGGCGCGTCGACGGTCACGACCTCGGCGTCGGCCAGGAACGAGCCGGCGAGCCGCGCCGCCACCTCGAGGTGGGCCTCGGCCACGCGCTCGTCGCCGACGAGGTCGACCTTGGTGAGGGCGACGACGCCCCGCCCGATGCCCACCAGCTCGAGGATGCGCAGGTGCTCCTCCGACTGCGGCTTCCATCCCTCGGTGGCGGCGACGACCAGGAGGCAGCCGTCGACCCCGCCGACGCCGGCCAGCATGTTCTTGAGGAACCGCACGTGGCCGGGCACGTCGACGAACGCCACCTCGTGGTCTCCGGGCAACGTGGTCCATGCGAAGCCGAGGTCGATCGTGAGGCCGCGCTGCTTCTCCTCGGCCCAGCGGTCCGGGTCCGTGCCGGTGAGCGCCCGCACCAACGTCGACTTGCCGTGGTCGACGTGGCCGGCCGTGACGACGACCGGCATCAGGCGAGCAGACGGAGGACGGCGGCGAGGTGGGGGTCGTCGTCGGGATCGACGGTGCGCAGGTCGAGCACCGTGCGTCCGTCGCTGACGCGAGCCACGACGGGCGGGTCGGCGCGGCGAAGGGCGGCGGCGTGGTCCCCGTCGACGGCGATGCCGGCCGAGGGGATCTCCATTCCGGGCGCCGACCCACCGCCCGCCATGGCGACGGTGTCGATGACCGCACCGACGCCGATGGCCGCGGCGCGCGCCTGTAGTCGCTCCACCGGCTCGGTGGCCATCCGCCAGAACGGGATGTCGTCGGTGCGGCGCGCCAGGTAGGCCAGCGCGGTGTCCTGCAATGCGGCCAGTACCAGGCTCCCGGCGCGCAGGGCGCGGTACAGCGGGTGGCGCGCGCACCGGTCGACGAGCTCGCGGCGGCCGGCGATGACTCCGGCCTGGGGTCCCCCGAGGAGCTTGTCTCCGGAGAACGTGACGATGGCGGCGCCCGCCGCCAGCGTCTGGCGCGCCGCCGGCTCGTCCCTGAGCCAACGCGGCGGTCCGTCCGGCAGCCACGGCGTGGAGGCGTCGAGCAGGCCCGACCCGAGGTCGACCACGACCGGTACGCCGAGGCCGGCCAGCGCTCCCACCTCGACGGCGCCGGTGAAGCCCACCATCCGATAGTTCGAGGCGTGCACCTTGAGCACGGCGGCGACGTCGTCGTGGGCGGTCAGGGCGGTGGCGTAGTCCTCGACGCGGGTCCGGTTGGTCGTGCCGACCTCGACCAGGGCCGCACCCGACTCGGCCATCACCTCGGGCACGCGGAAGCCGCCGCCGATCTCCA
Source organism: Acidimicrobiales bacterium (assembly GCA_035526015.1). GTDB lineage: Bacteria > Actinomycetota > Acidimicrobiia > Acidimicrobiales > DATLDH01 > DATLDH01. The sequence goes on along the minus strand of DATLDH010000049.1, from coordinate 23,529 downwards.
CCAACTCACCGCGGGACACCACGACACGCGCGCCTCGCGCCAGGGCCGTGAGCGCCAGCAGGATGGCCCCTGCACCGTTGTTCACGACCAGTGCATCCTCGGCGCCCATGGCGCGCGCCAGGAGTGCACCGGCGTGGGCCCGCCGCGACCCCCGCCGCCCGCTGCCGAGATCGAGCTCGACGTTGGCATAGCGCCAGTGCGACGCCCCGGCGGCCAACGGGCTCCGGCCCAGGTTGGTGTGCAGCAGCACGCCGGTGGCGTTGACCACCGGGCCGAGCAGCGACGCCCGTACGTCCTCGGCACGCGCCGTCGCCGACTCGACGTCACCGTCGGCGATGGCGTCGCGTGCGATGTCGACGAGCAGCGGGTGGGGGAGGCCGGTTGTGGCCAGCGTCCGGGCCAGGGCATCGACCGACGGGGGACGCACGGGGACGAGGCTAACGGCGGCGCTGCCCGTGCCATGCTTCGGAGGGCATGCGTCGCCTCCTCCGCGCTCTGGCCGTGTTCTTCCTCTGCTCGGCCGCCGTCCCGATCGCGGTGACGGTCACGATCCTGGCGTCGTTCATCTTCCTGCCGCTCCCTGCCGCGCTGCCCGACGCCAAGCCGACGGTGGCCTCACAGATCAGCCATGTCTACGACGCCCACGGCGTCGAGATCGCAGTGTTCCGCGAGTTCGAGCAGAACATCCCGGTCCGGCGCGCCGACATCCCCGACTTTCTCGTCAAGGCGGTCATCGCCGCCGAGGACCGCACCTTCTACAGCCACGGAGGTGTCGACCTGCGAGGAAGCGTGCGCGCCCTGTGGGCCGACCTCCGCAACCGCAAGGCGGTACAGGGTGGATCGACGATCACCCAGCAGTACGTCAAGAACGCGTACGTCGGCAAGGACCGCACCCTCGTGCGCAAGGTGCGGGAGGCCATCCTCGCCAGCCAGCTCGACCGCCAGGTCGACAAGGACGAGATCCTCTTCAAGTACCTCTCGACCATCTACCTCGGGGACGGCACGTACGGGGTGGGCGCCGCTTCCGAGAGCTACTTCCGCAAGCCGGTCAGCCAGCTCACCTTGTCCGAGGCGGCGCTACTCGTCGGGCTCATCCCTGCTCCGAGCCGCTACGCGCCCCGCGGCAACCCGGTCACCGCCGAGGGCAAACGCGTGCGCGTGCTGGGGCGGATGCTCGCGCTGCAGATGATCACGGCCAAGGACCACGCCGACGCGGTGGCGCAGAAGCTGTGGCTGGCGGCCCAGGGCCCGCCGCCGCCGGGCGCGACTGTCGTGTACCCGCCCCGGCAGGAGCTCACGCGGTACCCGTACTTCGTGGACTACGTGCGGCGCTACCTCGTCGGCAAGTACGGACCGGCGACCGTCTTCCGGGGTGGCCTCCGCATCCAGACGACGCTCGAGCCGGAGTTGCAGGAAGCGGCCGAGAAGGCGGTCCGCGACGGCCTGGCCGGCACTCAGCACCCGCTCGAGATGTCGATGGTGTCCGTCGAGCCCCCGACCGGCTACGTCAAGGCCCTGGTGGGCGGTCGCGACTTCGGGTCGTCGGAGGTCAATCTCGCCCTCGGCGGGTGCTACCGCCCCGCCGCCGACGTCCCGGTGCAGGTGAAGGCGACGTGTTGGAACAACGAGACGGTCGAAGGTGGAGGCAGCGGCCGTCAGCCGGGGTCGTCGTTCAAGCCGTTCGTGCTGGCCGCCGCCTTCGCCGAGGGCTTCACGCCGGCGCGGGTGTACGCGGCGCCGAACGTCTACCGCGTGCCCGGGTGCAAGACGGCCAAGGGCTGTGAGATACACAACTACGAGGGGGCCTCGTTCGGCTCGTCCGACCTGCGGCGGGCGACGCACAAGTCGATCAACACCGTCTACGCACAACTGATCAACGACGTCGGGGTCGAGCCCACGGCGCGCATGGCCAAGCGGCTCGGCGTCACGTCGGCCTGGTACAGCCCGCGGGTCCACGGGTTGAGCTACGCCCTCGGCACCGTGGACGTGTCGCCCCTCGACATGGCCTCCGCCTACGGCGTGTTCGCAGCCCGCGGCATGCGAGCCAGGCCGACACCGATCGTGAAGGTCGTCGACCGCACCGGCAAGGTGCTCGAGGACAACACCCAGCCCAACCCGTCACGGGCGCTCGAGGAGGTCATCGCCGACAACGTCACCGACGTCCTGCGCGGCGTGATCACGAGCGGCACCGGGACGCGGGCCAACATCGGTCGACCGGCGGCGGGCAAGACCGGGACGGCCCAGGAGTACCGCGACGCGTGGTTCATCGGGTACACCCCCACGCTGTCGACCGCAGTGTGGATGGGCTACGACAGGCCGAGGCCGCTCCACAACATCAAGGGCGTCCGCAACGTGGCGGGTGGCACCATCCCGGCCGGCGTGTGGAAGCAGTTCATGAGCAAGGCACTGGCCGACGTGCCCGTCACCGAGTTCAACGAGCCGGCGCCGATCAAGCCGTTGGCCGACGCGCTCAAGCGCAAGGCGCGCAGCGGTTTCGACCCGGGGACGCGACGGCCGCTCTCACCGGTGGACTACGGCGGGCCCTACGAGGAACAGGTGCCGAAGCCGAGCGCCACGCCGCCCACGAGCACCACGTCGACGACTCGACCCGAGGAGACCACGACGACGACGACGGACCGCTTCCCGCTGGGGCGGCCGTAGCGGTCAGCGGCGGCGGGCGCCCGCCCCGGCCACCGAGCCGGAGGGGCAGTTGAGCACCTTGCCGCATGCGGCCCGCACCGGCGGGGCGAAGAAGACCGCCTCGCTCTGGAACCCGAGGGGGGCATAGGCCCGGCTCGACACGGCGAGCACCTGACCCCGTGAGTTGACCAGCGGCCCACCCTGGAAGGCCGGCCCCACGCCGGCGTCGTGCTGGATGCCCGCCGACGACACGTCGGCGACGAAACCCTGGGCGATCGCCCCACCACCCGCGCCAAGGCCGGAGACGGCAAAGACGCGTTCGCCGACCTTGCTGGGCGGGTCCTTGGGTGCGAACGACAGCTTCGGGATGTTGCCGCGGTCCACGATGAGCAGGGCGATGTCCTTGTCCTCCTGCCACGTCCAGACCGTCGCCTTCACCTCGCTGTCGCCCTTGCGCACGAACACGGCCGGGCCGGGCTGCTGGGTGGCGGCGCGCACGGTGGTGTAGGAGGTCAGCAGCAGCGACTGGTCGGGGTCGGATGCCACCACGAAGCCCGAGCCCACCGACGGTTGGCCCGCTTCGTCCAGCGTGCGGACGAACCAGACCGACGGCTGGGTCTTCTTGACGAGAGCCTCGAGGGTCTCGCCCTCGGCCCTGATCTGCCGGAGCGGCTCGATCGCCTTGTCGATCTCGGCCTTGGCGTTCTCGCGCTCGGCATCGATGGTCTTGGTCGCGGTCTTGAACCGCTGGTCGAAGCCCTTCACGAACCGCGACACCTTGTCCTCGGTGCGGTTCAGGCGGAACTCGTAGAAGGCGTAGAGGACGGTGCCACTGAAGGCGGCTCCGACCGAGAAGGCGAGGATCAGGGCCGTCATGCCCTTGACCGTGGAGGGCAGGAAGCGCTCGCGCCTCGACAGGCCGTCGTGTTCCTCCTGCATGCCGTGACCCTATCCGTCGCTACGCTCGTTCCCGTGTTCGGCGCACTGGCCCTGATGTTCCTGATCGTGCCCTTCGTCGAGCTGTTCGTCCTGCTGCAGGTCGGCAGCGCCATCGGCCTCCTGCCGACCGTCGTCCTGCTGGTGCTGGTGAGCATCGTGGGCGCCGGGCTCGTCAAGCGCGAGGGCCTGGGCGTGCTGCGGCGGGCCCAGCAGCGGATCGACGCCGGCCAGGTGCCGGGCCGGGAGCTCGTCGACGGCGTCCTCATCCTGTTCGCCGGCGCGCTCCTGCTGACGCCGGGATTCCTCACCGACGTCTTCGGGGTGCTCCTGCTCCTCCCGCCCGTGCGCGCCGTGGTGCGCGGCAGCGCCACGCGGTTCCTGACGCGGCGGTCGGCCGTCCTGCGTCTCGGCCGCGTCGACCGCTGGTGACGACGCCGAGGTTGATGGCCGATCCGCCCACCGAGGTGCGCGACGCGGCGACGGTCATGCTCGTCCGTGACACCGACGAGCGGGCCGACGGCGGCTCGCGGCTCGAGGTGTTCATGCTGCGCCGGAACCTGAACTCCGACTTCGTCGGTGGGGCCTACGTCTTCCCCGGCGGCGCCGTCGACGAGGCCGATCGCCATGCCGACCTGGAGCCGGTCTGCCGCGGCCGGTCCGACGACGAGGCGAGCGTGCTGCTCGGCGTCGAGCGTGGCGGCCTCGCGTACTGGGTCGCCGCCATCCGTGAGTGCTTCGAGGAGGCCGGCGTCCTGCTCGCCACCGGTGTCGACGGGGAGGTCGTGTCCTTCGCCGAGGCCGCAGTGGCGGCGCGCTACGCCGGCCACCGGGCTGCTGTCGACGCCGGCGATCTCCGTCTGGTCGACCTGTGCCGGCACGAAGAGCTGCAGCTCGACGTGGGCGCCATCCATTACTTCGCCCACTGGATCACGCCGGTCGGCCCGCCCCGTCGTTACGACACGCGGTTCTTCGTCACGGCCGCGCCCCCGGGCCAGGTGCCCCTGCACGACGACCGGGAGACGATCGCCAACCTGTGGGTCCGCCCCGTGGACGCGCTGGCGCGCCACGAAGCGGGTGAGCTCGACCTCATCTTCCCGACCATCAGAAACCTGGAGGCGATCTCGCGCTTCGCCACCAGCCGCGACCTGCTCGATGCCGCCGCCGCCGTGCAAGACGTGCCGGCCATCCTGCCCCGCATCACCAGCGGGCCAGAGGGCGTGCGGATCCTGCTCCCCGGCGACGCCGGCTACGAGGAGGCCATGGCCAATGGTTGAACGACCGCCCCTCGTCGCCGGGCAGGTGGGGCGCATCTCGCCCCTCGTCCGCCGCGTGCTCGAGCCCAACCCCGGGGTGATGACCGGCCCGGGCACCAACACCTATCTGATCGGCCCCGACGGCGGTGACGTGGCGGTGATCGACCCGGGTGAGGACGACGCCGCCCACCTCGACCTCGTGGCTGCCGCCGGCGAGGGCCACATCCGCTGGATCCTCGTCACCCACACCCACAGCGACCATTCGCCGGGGGCAGCCGGCCTCAAGGCGCGCACCGGGGCCCAGGTCCTCGGTTGGTCCGAGCGTGACGGCTTCTCGCCCGACACGCTCATCGCCGACGACTTCGTGCTTCCCGACGCCGGCTTCACGCTCCGCGCCATTCACACCCCGGGGCATGCGTCCAACCACCTCTGCTATCTGCTGGAGGACGAGAAGGTCCTGTTCTCCGGCGACCACGTGATGAGCGGCTCGACCGTCGTCATCGCCCCGCCCGACGGCGACATGGCGGCCTATTTCGAGGCCCTGGAGCGGCTGCGCGGCTTCGAGGTGGCGACCATCCTCCCCGGCCACGGGGACGTCATCGAGGACCCGACGGGCAAGGTCGACGAGTACCTCACTCACCGACGCGCCCGGGAGGAGGCCATCTCCGCCGCCCTGGGCCGGGCCGGGACGGCGACGGTGGAGCAGCTGGTGGAGGCGGTGTACACCGACGTGCCCGACCATCTGCACCCCATCGCCCGCTACTCGGTGTGGGCCCACCTCCGGAAGCTGGCCGCCGACGGTCGGGCCACGACCACCGACCCCGACGATCTCGCCTCCGAGTGGCAGGCCGCGCCCAGGTAGGTCACGGACAGTCGGCCGTCGAAGTACCGGGACATGGCGGACGTTCCGGGCACTGAGCACCTGCTGCCCCTCGACGAGGCGGCGGAGTTCCTGCACGTCCCTGTCGACACGGTGACGGCGCTCGTCGGCGCGGGCTACTTCCGGCCTCGTCTACGTGACGACGGCCCCGGGATCCCTCTCGTCGACCTGAAGGCGTTCCTGGCGCGCAACGCCGACAACGGCTCGGGGAACCTGTTCGACCTCGAGCCGAACACCGACCCGCAGGCGCTGCTCGACGCCCTCGACGGCAAGTCCGAGGACATGGCCAGGCGGGCCTTCGAGATCTTCTCCGCCGCGTTTCCCGAGACGGCGTCGTGGACCCTCACCGAGCAGGCCCGGTTCGTGGAGCAGGCCAGGGCCAGGTTCGAGGCCATTCTCGCCGTCACCAGCCAGGGCGTGGCCGTCGACGAGGCGCTGGTGGCCGACCTGCTCGAGGTCGGCGCCGCCGCCGCCATGGCCGGCTCGCCTCTCCCGCAGCTGCTCGTGGTGCTGCGGATCTCGCGCGATCTCGTCGTGCAGACGGCCGTCGAGCTGGCCGAGGAGCGGGGCAGGCACTGGGGTCTGGCCCTCTCGCTGCTGCTGACGCGGGTCCTGCCCGCCATGGACCGCCTCACCGACTCCCTGGCTCAGGGCTACTGGAACGCCGTGGTCCAGCGCGAGGAGGAGCACCGCCAGCGGCACGAGCACGTCACCGAGCACTCCTCCGACGGGGTGTACGAGGTCGACCTCGACGGCCGGCTGCGCTACGCCAACCGCTCGCTGGCCGCCATCCTCGGCTTCGAGCGTGACGAGCTCGAGGGCGCCCACCTCACCGAGGTCGTCGTCCCGACGGGCTCGATCGCCGAGCTCTCTCCGTTGCTGACCGAGCCCCCCGCCGAGGGCCAGGTGGTCGAGCTCGAGATCGTCCGCAGCGACAGCCGTCGCCGCGTCATCGAGGTGCGCGTGCTGCCCCGCCATGTCGAGGCCGAGGTCGTCGGGTTCCAGGGCGTGGTGCGCGACGTCACCGCCGCCCATGAGCTGGAGGCCGGCCGCAAGGACTTCCTCGCCATCGTCACCGGCGACCTGCGTCACCCTCTCAACACCATCCTCGGGCTGGCCGCGACCATGGAGACCCACGCCGACGAGCTGCCGGCCGAGCGCGTACGGGTGATGGCGCGCGCCGTCCGTCACCAGGCCGAGCGCACGGCCCGGATGGCAGACGATCTGCACGACGTGAGCCAGCTCGAGGCCCGCGCCCTGGAGCTGGCGGTGCGCCCCGTCGACCTGGCTCAGGTCGTGAGCGCGGCCCTGGGGTCGGTCGAGGGTGCCGACTGGGTGCAGGTACGTGTCCCGGCCGGGGTCACGGTGCGCGCCGACGCCCGTCGCCTCGAGCAGGCCGTTGCCAACGTCGTGGAGTTCGTGGTCAAGGGCGGCGAGCCGCCCGTCGTGATCGATGTGGGGCGCCACGAGGGGAGCGACGTCGAGCTGAGCATCACCGACGACGGGCCCGGCCTCCACGACGAGGACACACTCGGGTTGTTCGCCCCGGTGCGGTCGGTCGGCCGTGAGCGGTCACCGCTGGCGTTGGCCCGTGGCCTGCTGGAGGCCATGGAAGGCTCGATCCGGTTCCAGCGCGCGCCGAGCGGAGCGAGCCGCTTCCTCCTCGGACTCAAGACCGACTGAGAAGGTCGGCGAGGCGGGCGCTGCATCCGCTCATCTCCACCGGCGGCATGGCGTCGGTGACAAGGCGCTCCACCAGCGCGGCATAGGCCTCGGCCGCCGGGCCCGAACCACCCACGACGACCGGTGTGCCGGCGTCGCCCCCCGCTGCCACCGAGGTGTCGAGCGGGATGGATCCGAGCAAGGGCACGCCGACCTGGGCGGCGAGCCGCCGACCGCCGCCCGACCCGAACAGCTCGTAGTGCTCGCCGTGGTCGCACACGAACGCGCTCATGTTCTCGATCACACCGACGACGCGCAGGTAGCCGCGCCGAGCCATGTCGGCCGCCCGGGCCGCCACCTTCTGGGCCGCGAGTGCCGGCGTGGTCACGATGATCATCTCGGCGCGGGGCAGCATGCGGGCCAGGCCCATCTGGATGTCGCCGGTGCCGGGCGGCATGTCGATGAGCAGGTAGTCCATGTCGCCCCACCGGACGTCCTCCAGGAAGTGCTGCACGGCGCGGTTCAGGACCAGACCGCGCCACATGAGCGCCTCGTCCTCGCCGGCGCCGGGGAGCGACCCCATGCTCACGATCTTCAGCAACCCATCGCCGACGCGTTGCTCGATGGGCCGGAACTGCGGGCGTTCGGGGTCGTTGGGGTTGGGGACCGCCTCGACGTGTCGACCACGCGTGCCGAGCATGCGGGGGATGGAGAACCCGGCGATGTCGGCATCCATGACCCCGACGGTGAAGCCGCGCTGCGCCAGCCCGGCCGCCAGGTTGGCAGTCACCGACGACTTGCCCACCCCGCCCTTGCCCGAGGCGATGGCGGCCACGCGCGCCGTCGGCGGAATCTCGGTGGCCGGCGCGTTCTCCCGGATCTTCCAGCGGGCCCGCTCCATCACCGCCCGCTTCTCGGCGGCGTCCATCTCGCCCATGACGACCTTGACCGACTCGACACCCGGGATGCTCGAGACGCGGGCCACGGCGTCGTCGTTGAGCTGGGTGCGGAGCGGGCAGCCGGCGATGGTGAGCGCCAGGTGCACGATGACGACCCCGCCGTCGATGTCCACACCCCGCACCATCTTGAGGTCGACGATGTTGTCGCCCAGCTCCGGGTCGATGACGCCCCGCAGCGCGCCGGTCACGGCCTCGGCGGTGGGTGCGGGCATCACGGTCGATTCTAACGGCCAAGCCCGGTAATATCTTCCTGCGTGGACCGGCTCCAGGTGTTCAAGGCCCTCGGGGACAACACCAGGTACGCCATCTACCTCGAGCTGGCCCGGGCCGCCTCACCTCTGACGACGGCCGACATCAGCGAGACCCTCGGCCTCCACCCGAACACCGTCCGACCCCACCTCGAGCGCATGCGCGATGTCGGCCTGCTCGAGGTCGTGGCCGACAGCCGCGGCTCGGTGGGGCGGCCCCAGCACCGCTACTCCCTGGCCGCCGACGCTCCCTCACTGGGGCTCGAGCCCGCCGCCTTCCCCCTGATCGCCCAGCTGCTGGCCGGCGTGGCCGGCGCCCTCGGCCCTGCACCGGATGCGGTGGCGGCCGTGGCGCGGCCCGAGGGCTCGGCGGCCGCGTCGCGCCGGGCGGCGGACGCCGGCTCGTGCGTGTCGGCCCTGGTCGCCGAGCTGGCCGACCTGGGCTTCGACCCCGCCGTCGCGGTCGACGGCAACACCACCACCGTCGCCTTCACCCACTGCCCCTACCGCGAGTTGGCCGAGGCCTTCCCCGAGCTCGTGTGCCACCTGCACCGGGGCCTGGTCGAGGGCTTCGTGGCCGGCGCCGGCGGTGCCCGGGTCGAGGAATTCGCGACGCTCGTCGATCGTTACCCCTGCCGGGTCGATCTGGCCGTCCGCTAACCTGGCCCCACCTACCGAGGAGTTCTCCGTGAGCACGACCGAGACCACCGGCACCATCACCATCTCCGACAGCGCGGCCGCCAAGGTGGCCGAGCTGATCGCCCAGGAGGGCAACGACCAGCTCGCCCTGCGGGTGGCGGTGCGACCGGGCGGATGCTCCGGCTTCAGCTACGAGATGTTCTTCGACACCGAGATCGCCGCCGACGACATCACGTCGACCTTCGGCTCGGTGCGGGTCGTCGTCGACCCCGCCAGCGGCCAGCTCCTCACCGGTGCGACGCTCGATTACAAGGACGGCCTCCAGGGCGCCGGGTTCTCCATCGACAACCCCAACGCCACCCGCAGCTGCGGCTGTGGCCAGTCGTTCTCCTAGTTACTTCGACTCGACGAGCCGGGTGAGGGCCTCGGCCGCCTCGGTGCGGTCGTAAGGGCCCTCGAGCCGCTCGCGGATGCGGCCGTCGGCGCCGGCGAGGAAGAGCCACGGCTCGTTCTCGAGGTTGAACCCCTGCACCGTCGGTGTGGTCGTGGCGCCCGTCTTGTCGGTGTACACCTCGGCGTGGATGAACCTGACCTTGGCCTCGAACGACTCACGCAGGCCGAGGAGGATGTCGAGGACAGGCCCGCACACCTGCGACTGACACAGCGCGGGGGTGGAGATGAGAAGGACCACCGGCCGCTTCTCGGCGAGGGCGGCGTCGAGTGACACGTCGTGCCACGGGCAGGTCGGCTGGCGGGTGCAGATCGGCTCCACGCCGCGGTGGTCGGCGCTGGTCGGGGTGGTCAGGCGAGGCATCTCCGAGCCGGGCACCGGGATCCTGGAGGTGGCCGGGTCGATCACGGTCAGCGCGGCCTCGCCGGACACCCCGCCCACGGTGGCCACGGCGCGGTAGGTCCCCGGCTCGGTGAAGGTGTTCCGCACGACGTGGATGGGCCGGTTCTCGATGCCCGTGGCCCGGCGCGTGGCGGGCAGGGCGCCGCCGACCTCGTCGCCCACCTTGCCGAACCGGACGAGCACCTCTTCCGACCCGTCGACCGGCCGCTGACCGCGCAGGATCCCGAAGCTCACCCGCTGGTCGACGCCGGCCAGGAGGTTGAACGACCCGAGGACGACGTTGATGGACTTGTCGGGTGCCACCGACGACGGTGTCGTGGCCCCTGTCGTCCCCTCGTTCGCGGTGGCGTCGTCACCTTCCTTGCCACCGCCGCCACATGCGGCCGCGATCATGAGCCCGGCGCCGGCGGCGAGAAAGCCGCGTCGAGAGATGTCCGCCACGTCGGTCAACCTATCGTGAGACCCGTGACCGTTCAGTTCGACGTCGACGGTCAGCAGGTGACCGTCCCCGACGACGGTGCGTCGCTCCTGGAGGTTCTGCGCGACCGCCTCGGCCTGCGGTCGGCCAAGGACGGCTGCAGCCCGCAGGGGCAGTGCGGGTGCTGCACGGTGCTCGTGGACGGGGCGCCGCGCGTGGCGTGCGTGACCCCGGCCCGCCGTGTCGCCGGCCGGACGGTGACCACGCTCGAGGGCCTCGACCCGTCCGTGCGCGACGACTGGGCACGTCGGCTGTTGGTCACGGGCGGAAGTCAGTGCGGGTTCTGCACCCCGGGCATCATCGTGCGTCTCGCTGCCCTCGAGCACCGCACGGCGCCGGCCCGGCCCGCGGTGACCGACGTGGAGCAGGCGCTCCTCGCCCATCTCTGCCGCTGCACCGGTTGGCGCTCGATCGTCGACGCCGCCATCGGCCCGACGCCGACGCCGGCCGTGGATCGCGACCTCGCCGCCGCGGCACGACGCGCCGCCCTCGAGGGTCACGCGCCCCAGCGCGTCGGTGCCGACGTGTGCGGCGGCGACGCCGGCTTCGCCGACGACCGGGCGCCGGTCGACGCCCTGGTGGCGGTCATGACCTTCGACGGTGAGTGGGTGGTCGCCGAGACCCTCACTGAGGCGCGCCGTCTGGCCGGCAAGGTGCAGGGTCGCCGCTCCACCGTCCCGGTCACCTGGCCCCTCGACGTGCCGCCCGGCGACTGGGCCCGCACCCTGCGGACGACCTGGGTGGAGCCCGCCTACCTCGAGCCGGACGCGTCATGGTGCGCACCGGGCGGCGAGCCCTACCCGTCCTTGGCGAACGGGGGTGCGTTCGGTGGCAAGGCGACCAGCCCTCTGCCCGCCGTGGCCCGCCGGCTCGCCGACGAGCACGGCCGGGCGGTGCGCGCCCTGTGGTCGCGCGAGGACGTCGTCCGCCACGGGCCGAAGCGACCGCCTATCGCGGCCGGCATCGACGCCGACGGCCGGGGGGTGCTGCGCGCCGCGCGCACCGCCGGCATCGCCGACGCGGTCCGCAGCGTCGCCCCCGGCGTCGTCGTCGAGGAGCTCGACGTGGCGGGGCCTCCGACGTCGCTCGCGCCCCGCGGCGCGGGGTGGGCCGAGGCGGCGGTGCTTCTCGCCGCGGCACAGGGCGCCGACCAGATCGAGGCGCCCAACGGGTCCTGGGCATCGGCGGCCGTTGCCGCCGACGGCACCATCGCGGTGCGCGTACGGTGCGGTGCCCCCCTCGACACCACGGTGCTGCGGAGCTACTGCGTCGGTGCCGCCCACATGGCGCTGGGGTGGGTGACGAGCGAGGGCATCGCCGTCGACGGCCACGGTGCGCCGCAGGACCTGACCATCCGCTCGTTCGGGATCCTGCGCGCCCAGGACATGCCGGCCGTCGAGGTCGCCATCGACGACGACGGCGGCGACCCGGTGAACGGCTCCGATGTGGTGTTCGCGGCCGTGGCTGCGGCAGTCTGGGCCCACGACGGGCTGGCCCAGGACTGGCCCACGAGGAGGACGCACCGATGAGCAAGCCGCTTGGGCCCTACACGCCGGTGGTGCGGGCGGGCGACTGGGTCGTCACGTCCGGTCAGATCGGACTGGCCGAGGGGATGATCGTGGGCGGCGGCGTCCGGGCCGAGGCGGCACAGGCCCTGGCCAACCTCCGTGACCTCCTCGAGAGTGAAGGCGCGGCCCTCTCCGACGTGGTGAAGGCGACGATCTTCCTCACCGACATGGACGACTACGCGGCCGTGAACGAGGTCTACGTGGAGGCCTTCGGCGACCACCGCCCGGCGCGCACCTGCATCGCCGTGAGCGCGCTGCCGGCCGGTGCACTGGTCGAGATCGAGGCGTGGGCGCGCCCTGGCGCCGCCAAGGGGTAGAACGGTCCCGTGCCCGGAGCCATCGTCCTCGTCGTGCTGCTGGTGATCGGCTTCCCGGTCGCCTTCCTCGGAGGCGCCGCCGTCCTCACCGGTCTGTTCGGCTGGGTGCTGAAGTCCAACGCCGACGCCGAGCACGAAGGCAGCGAGCTCATCGACCTCAACCGCTGACGCGGTTCAGAAGCCGGGGATGTTCGGCTCCAGCCCGAGCAGCCGGCGGCCGGACGCGCCGTAGGTCTTGGTCTGGCTGACGATGTGCTGGCCCATGGTGGTGACGTCACGCAGCTGGCGGTCGAGCGGTGACTTCCGGTAGACGCCGGTCGTGCCCAGTGCCTCGTAGAGCAGCGACACGGCCTCCTTGCTGTTGGTGAACGCCATGGTGATGGCGAGGCGCGCATCGACCCATTCCTCAGCGGTCGGTTCCCGGCCCGCGCACATGGCATCCCAGACGGTGCCGATGGTGTCGTCGACGTAGGCCCTGGCACTGCGAACCAGGGCCGTGGCGCGGCCGATGTTGGACTGCACGGTCGCGTCCTCCCGGGCCAGGGCGAAGCTCGGCATCGTCACCTTGGTCGTCGCCACGCTCATGGCCTCGTCGATGGCTCCGCGCGCCGCGCCGAGTGGCACGGCCGGCATCTTGGCGAGGAACAGCCACCGCCACCGGTAGAGCGCCGCAGGGTCGACGGCCCGGTCGACGAACGGCGCGTAGCTGTAGGTACGGGGCACGAAGACCTCGGTCGCCTTCACGTCGTTGCTGGCCGTCCCGGCCAGACCAGTGGTGTGCCAGGTGTCGAGCACTTCGACCTGATCGCGGCGGAGCCCGACCACGCGCATCTCGGGTATTTCCCCGTCCATACGCATCCCGCTGGCATCGAACACGAGGCAGTTGAGAAAGAACACCTCGGCGTGTGACGAGCCGCTGGCAAACGGCCACTGGCCGCTCACCCGGTATCCGTCGCCCTCGACCGTGGCCGTTCCCGTCGGGTTCACCACGAACACCGTCGGCTGGTCGATCGACGGATAGAGCTCCTTGGCCGCGACCGGGTCGAGGTAGGCGGTGACGAAACCGCCGTCGCAGTTGATCATCCCGCACCACCCGGCGGCGGCGTCGGCCGCCGCCAGCTCCTCGATCACCGCGATCTGCTGGAGCGGCGGGAGCTCGGGGCCACCCATGGCCCTGCTCATCGCCATGCGGAACACGCCGGCGTCGCGCAGGGCGCCGACCACCGCTTCGGTGAGCCGGCGCTGTCGCTCCGACCCTTCCGCCTCCGCCCTTATCAGGCCCGCCGAGGCCTTCACCGCATCGAGGATTCCGTTGCTGTCAGTCACCCCACCGAGTCTGCCCGAACCGGTAGCCGACGGACCGAACCGTCTGGATGAGGTGCGCCTGCTCCTCGCCGAGCTTCGCCCTGAGTCGTCGGACATGGACGTCGACCGTCCGCGCACCGCCGTAGTACTCATAGCCCCACACCCGCGACAGCAGCGTCTCGCGGGTGAAGACCTTTCCCGGATGGGTGGCGAGGAACTTCAGCAGCTCGTACTCCATGTAGGTGAGGTCGAGGGGCCGTCCGCCCAGCGCCGCTTGGTAGGTCTCGAGGTTCAGCACGAGGGCTCCGTACTCCACCAGCTCGGGACGCGTGCCGCGACCGGTGCGCCAGAACAGGTGCTTGATGCGAGCGTCCAGCTCGCCGGCCCGCAAGGGCACCAGGCAGACGTCGTCGAACAGGTCCTCCCGCAGCTCGAGGTCGGCGAGCTGCTCCGGACGCACGACCAGCAACAACGGCTCGAGCGGCACGTCGCGCTTGCGCAGCGCCCGGCACAGCGCGAACGCGCCCTCGGCGTCGACGTCGGCGCAGACGACGGCGCCGGCCCAGCCATCGATCGGCTCCGACCCTTGGGCCGTCTGGGTCGACCCCACGCCCTTCCACGGGTACCCGCCACGGTCGATGGCCTGGGCCACCTCCGGCGGTGGCGGGTCGGGGAACAGCAGGAGCGGTTCCATCTCAGAGCGTGGGCAGGTAGCGCTCGAGCTCGAACCGCGTCACCTGCGTCGTGTACTCGTCCCACTCGGCGCGCTTGTTGCGAATGAACCATTCGAAGACGTGCTCGCCCAGGCACTCCCGCACGAGCGCCGACTGCTCCATGGCGGCGATGGCCTCGGCCAACGACCCAGGCAGGGCGTCGATCCCCGCCGAGGCGCGCTGCGCGGCCGTCATCTCATAGAGGTTGGAGGCGGCCTCGTCGGGCAGCTCGTAGCCCTCCTCGATGCCGGCCAGCCCGGCGGCGAGCACCACGGCGAATGCCAGGTACGGGTTGCACGCGCCGTCGGGCGCCCGGTACTCGATGCGCGTCGACTCGGTGCGACCCTTCTTCGTCACCGGCAGCCGCACGAGGGCGGACCGGTTGTTGCGAGCCCACGACACGTACACCGGCGCCTCGTACCCGACCACCAGCCGCTTGTAGGAGTTGACCCACTGGTTGGTGACGGCGGTGATCTCCCGGGCGTGGGTGAGGAGGCCGGCGATGAAGCCCTTGGCCACCTTGGACAGACCGTGCGGGTCGCCGGGGTCGTGGAACGCGTTCGCCTCGCCCTCGAACAGCGAGAAGTGGGTGTGCATGCCCGAGCCCTGCACGCCGGCCAGCGGCTTGGGCATGAAGGTGGCGTACACGCCGCGCTCCTGGGCGATCTCCTTCACGACCAACCGCACCGTCATCACGGTGTCGGCCATGGAGAGCGCGTCGGTGTGCCGTAGGTCGATCTCGTGCTGGCTGGGCGCGTCCTCGTGCTGGCTGTACTCGACCGGGATCCCCATGTCCTCGAGCGTCAGCACCGTGGTCTTGCGTAGGTCGCCGGCCAGGTCGGCGACCGTGAGCTCGAAGTACGAGCCGTTGTCGAGCGGTTGCGGCGTCGAGCTCGGGTCGGAGTCGGCGAAGTAGAAGTACTCCATCTCCGGCGCGGCGTAGAACGAAAAGCCCTTCTCCCGGGCCCGCTCGAGCGTGCGGCGCAGGACGTTGCGCGGGTCGCCGTCGAACGGCGTGCCGTCGAGGTCGGTGATGTCGCACACGACACGGGCGACCGGGTCCTCGCCCCGCAGCGGGAGGATCTGGAACGTCCGGGGGTCGGGGACGGCCAGGACGTCACTCTCCTGGACCCTGCTGAACCCGTCGACCGAGGACCCGTCGAGGGTCATGCCCTCCTCCAGGGCGTTCTCCAGCTCGGCCGGGGTGATGCTCACGGCCTTGGGGATCCCGAGGACGTCGGTGAACCACAGCTGGACGAAACGGACCCCCCGCTCCTCGACGGTGCGCAGCACGTAGTCCTGTCGGGGGTCGGGCATGGGCCCATTGTTCCAGCCCGCGCCCCGGATCTCCCAGGCGAGGAAGGGGCGTTCACCTTCCGTTCACAGGACGGCAACGGCGATGAAACGACGACCTGGGAGCGTGGGCGCCGGGTGGCTAGTCTGCCCGCGACCGACCATCACAGATCACCACCGGCCGGCGTCAGCCGGCCGACCAGCCCGAGGGGAAGCATCAGTGGCGTACCGCGCGGAGTACATCTGGATCGACGGCACCGAGCCCACGTCGAAGTTGCGCTCGAAGACCAAGGTGATACCGAAGGGCGAGAAGCCCGGCATCTGGGGATTCGACGGCTCCAGCACCAACCAGGCCCCGGGCAGTCAGTCCGACTGCGTGCTGCGGCCGGTCTTCACCTGCCCCGACCCCATCCGGGGCGGCGACGACATCCTGGTGATGACCGAGGTCCTGCTGCCGAACATGAAGCCGCACCCCACCAACACGCGTGCCGCCTGCGCCAAGGTGGCGAAGAAGTTCGCCGACCAGGAGCCCTGGTTCGGCATCGAGCAGGAGTACACGTTCCTGCAGGACGGCCGCCCGCTGGGCTGGCCCATCGGCGGCTACCCCGGGCCGCAGGGGCCGTACTACTGCGGCGTCGGTGCGGACGAGATCTTCGGCCGTGACATCGTCGAGGCCCACACCACCGCCTGCATCAAGGCCGGCATCGCCATCTCCGGTACCAACGCCGAGGTGATGATGGGTCAGTGGGAGTTCCAGGTCGGCCCCCTCGGCCCGCTGGAGGTCTCCGACCAGCTGTGGGTCGCCCGGTGGCTGCTCTACCGCTGCGCCGAGGACTTCGACACCGTCGCCACCCTGGACCCCAAGCCCATCCCCGGTGACTGGAACGGCGCCGGCGCCCACACCAACTTCTCCACCCGCGCCATGCGTGAGTCCTACGAGCCGATCATCCAGGCCGCCAAGGCTCTCGGCACCAAGGCCGAGCTCCACATCAAGAACTACGGCGCCGGCATCGAGAACCGTCTCACCGGACTTCACGAGACGGCCCCGTGGACGGAGTACTCCTACGGCGTGTCCGACCGTGGCGCGTCGGTCCGCATCCCCTGGCAGGTCGAGGTCGACCAGAAGGGCTACCTCGAGGACCGTCGCCCCAACGCCAACATGGATCCCTACGTCGTAACGAGGCTCATCACCGACACCGTCTGCAGCGCCCTCTAGATCCCGTTCTCGTGCACAGAGAGCCGGCCTGACCGGCTTTCCATGCACGAGTTCTAGGCTGGTCCCATGGGCCGGTTGCGCGTGGCGGCGTGCCAGATCAACACCGTCGTCGGTGATCTCGACGGCAATGTCGAGCGGATCCATGCCGCGCTCGAGAAGGCGGAGGCGGCCGGGGCCGACCTGGCCGTGTTCCCCGAGCTGGCCATCACCGGCTATCCGCCCGAGGACCTGCTGCTCAAGCCCGGGTTCGTGGCCGACAATCTCGAGGCCCTGCGGGCGTTGGCGGCGCGCACCGGTCCCTGCACCGCGGTGGTCGGGTTCGTCGACCAGGGACGCGACCTCTACAACGCCGCCGCCGTGTGCGCGCAGGGCGCGGTGAAGGGCACGTACCGCAAGCGCCTCCTGCCCAACTACGCCGTGTTCGACGAGCAGCGTTACTTCGCACGGGGCAGCGAGCCACTCAGCCTCTATGCGATCGGCGGCGTGCGCGTCGGCATCTCCATCTGCGAGGACAGCTGGAGCCCGACAGGGCCGATCGCCGAGCAGGCGGCCGGCGGCGCCGAGCTCATCGTCAACCTCAACGCCTCTCCCTACTACGCCGGTCGCCTCGCCGAGCGTGAGCGCATGCTCGCCACGCGCGCCACCGACGCCGGCTGCATGATCGTCTACGTCAACCAGGTGGGCGGTCAGGACGAGCTCGTCTTCGACGGAGCGTCCCTCGTGCTCGACGTCGACGGCACCGTGTTGGCGTCGGCGCCGCAGTTCGCCGAGGACGTGATGGTCCTCGACGTCGACGTGCGGCCGAGTTTCCGCAAGCGCCTCCTCGATCCCCGCGGCCGGGCCACGGCGGCGGCGCTCCCGCTCGTCCTCGTGCAGCCCGAGCCCCACACCCAGAAGACACCGGCGGCGGGCCCCATCACGCCGGCCCTCGATCCCGTGGCCGAGGTCTACGGCGCGCTCGTCCTCGGCACACGTGACTACGTCTCGAAGAACGGCTTCACCGACGTCGTCCTCGGTCTCTCCGGCGGCATCGACTCCTCGCTCGTCGCCGCCATCGCCGTCGATGCTCTCGGCGCTGACCATGTCCACGGTGTCTCGATGCCGTCGCGGTATTCGAGCAGCGGCTCGCGCGACGACGCCAAGGTGCTGGCCGACAACCTCGGGATCGACATGCGGACCATCGCTATCGAGCCGGCCCACGCCTCGTTCCTCGACATGCTCTCGGAGTCCTTCGCCGGGCTGGCCGAGGACCTCACCGAGGAGAACCTCCAGTCGCGCATCCGCGGTGTCGTGCTGATGGCCCTGTCCAACAAGCTCGGCTGGATGGTGCTCACCACCGGTAACAAGAGTGAGATGGCGGTCGGGTACTCGACGCTCTACGGCGACACCGCCGGCGGCTTCGCCGTCATCAAGGACTGCCCCAAGACCCTCGTCTACGAGCTGTGCCGTCACGTCAACCGCGTCGCCGGCCGCGAGATCATCCCCGAAGACGTCATCACCAAGCCGCCGTCGGCCGAGCTGCGTCCCGACCAGCGCGACGACCAGTCACTGCCGGCCTACGAGGTGCTCGACCCCGTGCTCGAGGCCTACGTCGAGGACGACCTCACGGCCGGCGAGCTGGTCGCGGCCGGCTTTGACGCCGCCATCGTCTCCCAGGTCGTTCGCCTCGTCGACCGGGCCGAGTACAAGCGGCGCCAGTCGCCGCCCGGCGTCCGGGTGACGCCCAAGGCGTTCGGCAAGGATCGCCGGGTGCCGATCACCAACGCCTATCGCGGCTGACGTCCGCGTGACCCTCCGGGCCCACCTGGCGGTGATCGCCGCCGCCTTCCTGTTCGGGTCGACGTTCGTGGTGGTGAAGGACGCCATCGCCGATGCCGAGCCGATCCCCTTTCTGGCCGCGCGCTTCCTGATCGCGGCCGCCGTGCTGACGCCGTTCGCGCGCCGCTCCCCGCGCGAGCGCGGCGTGGCCGCCGCCGGTGCCTGGTGTGGAACGGCGCTGGCGAGCGGCTACGTGGTCCAGACCGTCGGCCTCCAGTACACGTCGGCGCCGGTGTCGGCCTTCATCACCTACCTCCTCGTGGTGCTGGTGCCGGTGATGTCGGCGGCATGGCTGCGACGGTGGCCCTCTCGGCCGGTGATGGCCGGCGTGCTCATCGCCACGATCGGGCTCTTCCTCCTGACCGGCGGCATCGACGCCATGGGTCGCGGCGAGGTCCTCACCGTCGGGTGCGCCATCGCCTTCGCCGTCCACATCATCCTGCTGGCCGAGTACTCCCCCCGTTTCGACCTGTTCCGGCTCAACGCCGTGCAGATGGCGGTCGTCGGTGGGCTCTGCCTGGGGCCCGGGTTGTGGTTCGGCGGCTATGGCTTCGGCGCGAAGGCATGGGCGGCCGCTGCGTACACCGGCGTGGCCGCCAGCGCCGTGGCCATGTACCTGCAGACCTACGGCCAGCGGCGGGTGGGCCCGACCCGCACGTCGTTGCTCCTGATGATCGAGCCGGTGAGCGCGGCGTTGCTCGGTGTGGCGACCGGCGACCAACTCGGCATCCGCGGCGCGATCGGCGCCGGTGTCATCCTCGCCGGGATCGCCGTCGCCGAGCTCGAGGCCCTCCGCACGCCGGCGGTCCGCCTTGACCCTGACGTGGCACCTTGAGGATGCTGTCGCCATGGCCGACCCCAAGAAGCCCCGCCCCGCGTTCGCACCCTGGGACCGGCGCGAGCTGCCCGGCAACTTCACCGTCGAGGAGACGGCCCGGCGCGTCGGCAACTACAAGTGGATCGAGATGCGCCTGTTCGAGGCGCTGGGCGGCTGGGTGGCCACCGTCCCCGAGCTCGACGTCAAGATGCGGCTCGGCACCCACTGCTACCAGCATGCGTGGCACGCCGAGCTCTGGCACAAGCGCCTCCCCGAACTGCGGGAGATGAACCCCGACCGCCTGACCGTGCCCCCGAACCCCGAGATGGAGGAGTTCGTCGCCGCCCTCACCGAGCCGGAGGCGCCCGAGCACACCATCGAGAAGCTGGTCGGCGTCTACCGCGTGCTCATCCCGCACAAGATCGCGGCCTACACGTACCACCTGAACAACACCTCGACGATCACCGACGCCCCCACCATCCGGTCCTTGCGCTTCGCCCTGCACGACGAGGTCGAGGACTGGCGCGACGGGGAGATGATCATCCAGTCGCTGCTCGAGACCGACGACGAGGTCGAGCGCGCCGCGGCCCATCAGCGGAAGCTCGAGTCCATCCTCGTGCGGGCAGGGGGCATCACCGGCCCCGGCACGCTCGGCACCGTCGAGCAGGTCGCCGCCGTCGGTCAGGTCGGCTGAGGATGCCCAAGGTCGTCGTCGCGCCACAGCAGTTCCACCTCGTCGACTACGACCCGGCGGTCATCACCGCGGTGGCCGAGAAGCTGGCCGGCGAGATCGGCCTGACGGCCGACGTGACCCTGCAGGTCGACGAGTCGACGCCGTTCGGCCGGGGCACTATCGAGTCGCTCGACCCTCCCGTCGTGAAGATCGAAGGTGGCGCGTTCGAGAACCCGAAGCGCCCGAAGGCGCTGAGCGAGCACTCGGTCGTCGAGACCCTCGGTCGCGTGCTGCACCAGCTGAAGGACCGGCTCGACCCCGCCTTCGGCGCGCCGCCGGTGGGCGAGGCCGTCGACCAGATGCACCAGACGGCGTGGGACGCCTACGCCATGGGCCGCACCGCCCGGCTCGGCTACGAGATCAGCCGCCCCCGTCGGCAGTACCACTTCCGCAACCGTCACGGCTTCACCGACGTTGCGGACGCCGCCTTCGACCGGTTGTGGCAGGGCACCGGCCTCACGTGGGCCGACGTCGAGGCCGCGTGCGCCGAGACGGCGGCCTCGCCGGCCGGCGCCGTCCCGCTCGCGTGATGACCGACTCCTCCCAAGCAGACACAGTCGAGCTCACCATCGTGACCATGACCTTCGACGCCGCCGACCCCGCCCCCCTCATGGGCGTGCTGTCCAAGTACGTCGTGCTGAGCCGCCAGCAGCCGGGCTGCCGCAACATCGACCTGTGCCAGTCGTTGACCGAGCCGACGCGCTTCGTGATCATCGAGAAATGGGAGAGCCCCGAGTCCCAGCGGGCCCACTTCGACTCCGAGGAGATGGTGGAGATGGCCGAGGCGGTGGTGAAGGGCGCCATGGTGACCGGTCCCCCCGCCGTGGACCTCCTCGAGGGCATCTCGGCCCACGACCTCAAGTAACTAGTTATTTCCAGTAAATCCCAACAGGAGGTCGCCCCGTAGGCGTCGAATCCTCCCGAGGACGGCCTTGACGCCACCGGTAAGGTGGCAAAGCCCCTGGCCGGGCCGGGAATGGCCCAGGCGGCAGGGGCGTTGCCTCTTGGCCTGTGGAAGAGCTCGCAGCGACGATCGAAGGGTGCACAGCCTGTGCCGAAGGAACGTGTCGAACGGGATGAGGAAGACCTCGTCCGCCTGTACCTGACCGATATCGGTCAGTACCCCCTCCTCACCAAGGACGACGAGGTCCGCCTGGCCCAGACCATCGAGGCCGGCACCGCCGCCCGGGCCGAGATGGACGCCTCCAAGCCCAAGGACCTCACCGCCGCCAAGCGTCGTGAGCTGCGCCGGGCCATCAACGGTGGCGAGCACGCGCAGCAGACGTTCGTGCAGTCCAACCTCCGGCTCGTCGTCTCGATCGCCAAGAAGTACCAGGCCTCCGGCCTGCCGCTCCTCGACCTCATCCAGGAGGGCAACCTCGGCCTCATGCACGCCGTCGAGAAGTTCGACTGGCGCAAGGGCTTCAAGTTCTCGACCTACGCCACGTGGTGGATCCGCCAGGCCATCACCCGCGGCATCGCCAACACGGGTCGCACCATCCGCCTCCCCGTGCACGCCGGCGACACTCTCGCCCGGCTGCAGAAGGCCCGGGCCCGCCTCGAGCTCAAGCTCGGGCGCCCCGCCACGCTGTCGGAGCTCTCGGCCGAGGTCGAGATGCCCGAGGACAAGGTGACCGAGGCTCTCCGGTTCGCCGCCGAGCCCCTGTCGCTCTCCGAGCCGCTCCGCGAGGACGGCGACGCCGAGCTGGGCGACGTCGTGGAGGACAAGACGGCCGAGTCGCCCTTCGAGGTGGCCGCCACCTCCCTGCTGCCGGAGGAGATCAGCCGTCTCCTCGGCCCGCTCGACGAGCGCGAGCGCGAGATCCTGCGCCTGCGCTTCGGTCTCGACCGCGGCGAGCCGCGCACCCTGGAAGAGGTGGGGGAGCACTTCAACCTCACCCGGGAGCGCATCCGCCAGATCGAGGCCCGCGCCATGTCCAAGCTCCGTCACCCGAGCAGCGACACCGGCGCCCGCGACCTCCTCACCGTCTAGGCGTCACTCACCATCACCGGCGCCGCCGGCCAGTTGCCGCCGTGCTCGCTGATGGCGCGCGCCACGGGACGGGGCAGGACGGTGAGCCCGGCGAGATCCTCCAGCGGCACCCAGACCGCCTCGTAGGTGCCGCGCCCGCGCGTCGGGTCGGTCTCGGGGCCGGTCATGCGGATGTCGTCGGAGCCGACGGTCGCCTCGAAATACCACTGATGACGCGGTGTGTCGGTCCCGGCGGGGAAGTCGGCCTCGATCACGAGGCGACCGACCACGACGTCGGCGTGGAGCTCCTCGTGGGCTTCGCGGAGGGCGGCCTCCTCCACGGTCTCACCGGGCTCGATCGAACCGCCCGGCACGGCCCAGTAGTGGCGGTCACCGCGGTGCCGCTCGATGAGGGCGATGCGCCCGTCACGAATCACGACGACGCCCGCCCGGCCGCCGGTCACGGTCAGTTAAAGGTCCACTCGAGCATCGTCTGCGGCGTCGGGTTCCGCGCTCCGGCGCGCGTGTACGCGCTCATGGCGGCGGCATTGTCGTCGTCGGTCAGTACCCACATGCCGTAACAGCCGCGCCCAGCGGCGAGGTCGGCCAACGTCTCGATGAGCGCCGTCGCGATCCCCTGGCCCTGGTGGCGCTCGTCCACGCCGAGCTCGTAGAGGAACATCTCGGTCCCTTTGTCGGGATGGGTCATCTCCATACCCGACACGAACCCGGCCGGCTCACCGTCGACGTACGCGATGCAGAGGTGATGCGTCGGCTCGTCGAGGAACCGCTCGGCCCACTCCCTGGTCGCATCGTCGTCGAACAGGTGACCGGCGCCGACGACAGCATCGACGTCGCCGGCGTGCAACCACCGAAGCTCCATGCCAGCATTCTGACTGCCAGCGACGCGACCAGAGTACGGAGGCGGACGGGAATCGAACCCGCCGGACGGGGATCGCCCGTCCCACCCGCTTTGAAGGCGGGGGCTGCCACCAGGTCAGCTGACGCCTCCGGCGGCGAACCTAATCGGCCATGGTTGTCCCATGGACCCCGCCGAGCGCCGTTTCGAGCACACCGAGGTCGCCGGCGGCGCCGTGCTCCTGGCGACGACCGTCGCCGCGCTGGTCTGGGCCAACTCGCCATGGCGCGCGTCGTACGTTCGGCTCTTCGACGACGGCGTGCGCCACATCGTCAACGACTGGCTGATGGCGCTGTTCTTCTTCGTC
>DATLDH010000042.1:0-3184 GCA_035526015.1 Acidimicrobiales bacterium | reverse complement strand
GAAGTCGCGCACGTGGTCGCGGTACTTGCCGTTCCACTCCGACCACAGCGGCGGAAAGCTGCCCACCTGGTACCCGCCCTCGCCAAGGTCCCAAGGCTCGGCGATCAGCTTCACCTGCGAGACGACCGGGTCCTGATTGATGATGTCGAAGAAGGCCGACAGGCGGTCGACGTCGTGCAGCTCGCGCGCCAGCGTGGATGCGAGGTCGAACCGGAAGCCGTCGACGTGCATCTCGAGGACCCAGTACCGGAGGCTGTCCATGATGAGCTGCAGCACGTGCGGGTGCCGCATGTTCAGGCTGTTGCCGGTGCCGGTGTAGTCCATGTAGTGGCGCGGGTCGTCGGCCATCAGCCGGTAGTACGCGGCGTTGTCGATCCCCTTCAACGACAGCATCGGGCCGAGGTGGTTCCCCTCCGCGGTGTGGTTGTAGACGACATCGAGGATCACCTCGATCCCGGCCTGGTGCAGGGTCTTCACCATCTGCTTGAACTCCTGCACCTGCTGGCCGCGCTGGCCCGACGAGCTGTACTCGCTGTGGGGAGCGAGGTAGCCGATTGAGTTGTAGCCCCAGTAGTTGCGCAGGCCGCGCTCGTGCAGCGGGTGGTCGTGCACGAAGTGATGCACCGGCAGCAGCTCGACGGCGGTGACGCCGAGGCGGCGGAAGTGCTCGACGGCGGGCGGCGTGGCCAGGCCGGCGTAGGTGCCCCGTAGCTCGGGGGGGATGTCGGGGTGCAGCTGGGTGAAGCCCTTGACGTGGGTCTCGTAGATGACGGTCTCGTGCAGCGGCGTGCGGGGGCTGCGGTCGTTGTCCCAGTCGAACCAGGGGTTGGTGACGACGGACTTCGGCACGAAGGGCGCACTGTCGGCGTCACTCGGCGGGCCTTCGGGATCAGCGAAGGAGTAGGGAAAGACGGCCTCGTCCCACGCGATGCCGCCCTCGATGGCCCGGGCGTACGGATCGAGCAGAAGCTTGGCCGGGTTGCAGCGATGGCCCTCGTCGGGTGCCCAGGGCCCGTGGACCCGGAAGCCGTACCGCTGGCCCGGCTCACAGTTCGGGAGGTAGCCGTGCCAGCACAGGGCGGTCTGCTCGGGGAGGTCGATCCGGGTCTCGGCCCCGTCGGTGTCGTACAGGCAGAGCTCGACCCGCTCGGCGACCTCGGAGAAGAGGGCGAAGTTGGTGCCCGACCCGTCGAAGTGGGCGCCGAGGGGATAGGGCTGCCCGGGCCAGATCCTCATCCAGCGGTAGCTACCCATCGCCAAACGTGGGTAGGAAGCCGACATGAGCCAGGACCGCACCGACCGCGAGTGGCCGGATCCCGACACCCCTCCCACCGGTCCCGCTCCGGGCACTGCGACCGGGAGCACCGGCGAGGCGCCCCGCGGCGACGGTCCGGAGCGCACCAGCCCGGTCGGCGGTGACACCGGCCCGTTCCGTGAAATCCTCGACGAAGAGACCGCCGAACGCGACGGCGCCGGGGAGCAAACCGGCGGCTGAGCCTCGGGTGAGTCGGTAACGTCGGCCCCATGACTGACGGGCGGGTCGACGGACAGGTCGATGACCGCGTCGTCACCGTGTTCCGCACGAGGCTCCGCTCGGAGTCGGTCGCCGAGTACGAGCAGCTGGCGCCGGAGATGGATGCGCTGGCCCGGACCATGCCGGGCTTCGTCGAGCTGAAGACGTTCGTGGCCGACGACGGTGAGCGACTGTCGCTGGCCACGTTCTCCTCGCCCGAGACCCAGCGGGCATGGCGGGAGCACCCCGTCCACCGTGACGCACAGGAGCGGGGACGGACGACCTTCTACGACTCCTATGACCTCACGGTGTGCCGGATCGTGCACCACCGCCACTTCGACCGGACGCGCTGACGGCCCCCGGAGGGGCCGTCAGGTTGCTGGGAACTCGGTACCGCTGAGGGCTCAGTGGTCCCTGCGGCCGCCACGGTCGTCGGCATCGTCGTCGTCGTCCGGACCGTCGTCATCGGCATCGTCGCCGTCGTCATCGGCGTCGGGACCGTCGTCGTCGGCGTCGCCCTCGTCGTCAGCGTCGTCGTGATCGGCCTTGTCGTCCGCATCACTACCGCCGCCGTGACCGGAACGGGCCACCGTCGACACGTTCTCGCCGTGCTCACGGCCCTCGGCGTCGTCGTTGCGGGCCACGTCCGACACGGCCTTGCCGTGATCGTTGCTCTCGTTGTCATCGGCCGTGTCCGTGGCCGTGTCATCACCGTCGTCGTCGGCCTTGTCGGCGTCGTGAGCGGCCTTGCGCTCGGCCTTGGCCTTGTCGCGTGCGGCCTTGGCGGCGTCGCGCTCGGCGGCGTCGCGGGCCTCGTCGTCGGAGTCGGGCAGGTCGATGCCGACGTGGCGGGCCACATCGGCGATCCCGTCCTGGGCCGGCTCGGGGAACGAGCCACTGCCGGCGGCGGCGGCGCTGGCGGAGAAGAGGACGGCGGCGATGGCCGCCATGGCCGTCTTCGGGCGGAGGATACGAGCGAGCATGGAGGGTGTCCTTTGCAGGGTGCGAGCAGGCACGGGTGTGCCCTGGATGGTCTGGACCAGCCCTGCCACGAGCGCCGCGGGTACCGCCGTCTCGGCGGGCACCGCACGGGCGTCGGCCACCAGTCCGGCGACATCCTGCAGTCCGGGCGGAGCGTCCTCAGGACGCACCGCGCCGCTCAACAGGCGGTCGGCGGTATCGGTGTCGAGTCGGGGGCGGAGGGCCATATGCGCTCTACTTCGCCGCCGGACGCTCGTCCGTTACAGCTTGGGCGCCTAATTCCCGCGCCAGGCGGCGCAGTGCCCGGTGCTGGAGGACCCGGACGGTACCCGGCCGCCGCCCGGTGATGGCGGCGACCTCGTCCACCGTCAGGCCGGCCACCACCCGGAGCAGGACAATGTCGGCCTGCTCGGCCGGCAGGCCGGCGACCAGCTGGCGGGCCGCGGCGTCACCCATGCCGCCCAGTGCGTCGTCGGCGGCGTCGGTCCTGGTGCCGACCTCGGCCAGGATGGCGTGGTCGACGGCGGCGGCCGGACGGCGTTCCTGACGGCGGAGGTGGTCGATGAGGCGGCGGCGGGCGATGCTGAACAGCCAGCCTCGGAAGTCGTCCTCCGTGCCGGCGAAGGACCGGAGGTTCCTTGCCGCGTCGAGCCACGTCGCCGACGCCACGTCCTCGGCGTCCTGACCGGC
>DATLDH010000041.1:0-37176 GCA_035526015.1 Acidimicrobiales bacterium | reverse complement strand
CTCCAAGATCGTCATCACCAACACGCTCCCGCTGCCGTCCGAGAAGCAGATCGACAAGATCGAGGTCCTGTCGATCGCCAAGCTCCTCGCCGACGCCATCGACGCGGTGTTCGAGGACACCTCCGTCAGCGAGATCTTCGGGGGCGAAAACCAGGCGTAGCGGATCGCCTGACCCCGTACCCTTCCGGCGTGACGGAGGACGAGGTGCGGGTCGCGCTCGCTCGGGTCGGGCTGGGCCCTGCCCGCGTAAAGGAGCTCCAGGGCGGCTGGTCGAACAGCACCTTCGACCTCGATGGCAGCCACATCGTGCGTTTCCCGCGGACCGACGCCGTCGCGTTGGCCACCCATCGCGAGTTGTCCCTACTCCCCGAGCTCGGCGCCCGGGTGTCGTTCGCCATCCCGACGCCCAGTCACGCCGGAGTGTGGCGAGGTCGCCCCTTCTTCGCGTACCCCCGACTCCCGGGTCGTCCCTTGGAGGAGCTCGACCAGGCGGTGATCGGGCTACCGGCGCTCGCCACCATGCTCGCCGAGCTGCATCGCTTTCCGGTTGACCGAGCCGCAGAACTCCTTCAACTGGGCGCGCCTGACAAGGTCTGGCGGCACCGATACGAAGACCTCTGGCCGACGTTCTCCGACGTGGCTCTCCCCGAGCTCGACACCCACCTTGCCGACGACGTGCGCCGCTCCTACGAGGCGTTCGTGGAGCACCCGCCGCAGTTTCCGATCACGTTGATCCACAACGACCTCGGCGCCGAGCACGTGCTCGTGGACGAGACAAGCGGTGCCCCGACCGGCATCATCGATTTCGAGGACGCGACCGTCGGCGATCCCGCGATCGACCTGACGCCCCTCGTCGCCGCGCTCGGCCCGGGCGCCCTTCCGACACTGAGCGGCGATCGCGACCTGGGAGAGCGAGTCACTGACCGGATGCACTTCTACCGGTGGGTGGGGAGCCTGCACTGCATCGTCTACGGGGTCACCGAAGGCGTGGACGAGGAGCGCAGGGGCGGTATCGACGCGCTACGACGGCGCCTGGCGCCCACTCCGTGAGGGCGTGATGACGTCCAAACAGGCGCCAGCGATCGACGACGTCCGGTCGTTCCTCCTCGCCCATCACGACGAGGCGATCAGCGAGCTCGAGCCGTTGGCCGGTGGCTTCTGGTCCTCCGCGTACGGGTACACGGTCGGCGGGCGTGAGCTCGTGCTGCGCGTCGGCGACGTCCCTGAGTGGTTCGAGATGGACCGCGCCGCGGCTCTGGCCTTCGCCGGACCCGACCTCCCCATCCCGGAGGTGGTCGACGTCGGCGCGGGGCTCGGTCGCTCCTATGCCATCTCCGTCCGGCACCACGGTCGCTTCCTCGAGGCGGTCGGGGCCGACGAGTCCGACCGGGTGGGCCCGGCGGTCGTGCGCCTGCTCGAGGCCCTGCGCGCCGTCCCCCACGAGCCGGGCGCGTCGGTGTCGTGGTTCCCGCCGGGGGCGGCCGACACGGGCTGGCGGGCGTGGCTGGCCGCCGGATTGTCCGAACAACCAGGTCACCCGGTCAGCGGCTGGCGCTCGAAGCTCGCCGCCGAGCCCGGGCTCGACCACCTGTTCGTTGCCGCCGAGACCCGGGTCGCCGAGCTGGCCGTCGACTGTCCCGAGCGCAGAGATCTGGTCCACAACGATTTGCTGCACGCCAACGTGCTGGTCGCCGCCGACGCCTCCCGGGTCACCGGGTTGTTCTCCTGGAAATGCTCGGTGCGGGGTGACTTCCTGTACGACCTCGCCCTGTGCACGTTCTGGGCCCCCTGGTTCCCCGGCTTCGCGGCGGTCGACATCTGGACCCGAGTGATGGCCTCGGCATCGGCAGCCGATGCCGACTTCGCCGACGCCGCGGCGCGCCACCATTGCTATGAGCTGCAGATCGGCGCCCACCACCTAGGCTGGGGCGTGTGGGTCGGAGATCAGCTGGCTCTCGACAAGGTCGCCGCCCGCCTCACGGAGATCATCGAACGCGGGCCTCTCGCGCTGTGACTGTGCCGTAGCGACGCATGCCCACGCTGCCGTCCTTCGGCGACCTTCCCGTCACGCCCGGTGCGCCGTCTTGCACGTCGTGGGGTGTGTGGGGGCCCGACGACAAGCTCGGATGTTGGAACAAGATCGACGAGGACGCGACCCGTCGCGGCGTGGCCTCGGTTCGCAGGGGCCGCGTGTTCAGCGTGAACGCCGAACACGATCCCGCCCTGACCAGGCACATGACTCGCGAGCCCTTCGCCCACTCGGTCCGGTCGATCATGGGCGTGGCGTGGGACGACGTCATCGACGGCTTCAACACCCAGGGTTCGACGCAGTGGGATGGCTTCGGGCACTTCGGCAATGCGAGCCACGGTCACTACGGCGGTCTGGCCCGCGATGAGCACGGCGTCGACGCGTGGGCCAAGGTCGGGTTCGCCACCCGGGGGGTTGTCGTCGACGTGGCAGCGTGGCGCGAGAGCGCGGGCCGCCCGATCGACGTCGCGGGCGGGGAGATGGTGCCCATCGACGAGGTGCTCGAGACACTCGACCACCAGGGCTCACCGATCGAGCCAGGGGACATCCTGCTGCTGCGATTCGGGTGGCTTCGATGGTGGCGGGGGGAAGGTGCCCGGTCCACGGCCGGCCTGGTCCTTCCCGGCATCGAGCCGTCGCTTCGCGTTGCCGAGGTGCTCTGGAACATGCACATCGCCGCCGTGGCGGCCGACCCGGGTATCGACCCGGTCCCGGGGAAGTGGGCCAACTTCACCTCGATGCCGTCGCGCGAAGAGATGGCTCGCCCCGAGGCCGCACTCGGCCTCTCCCTCCACAACCTGATCCCCCTCCTCGGTCTCTCGATCGGCGAGTTCTTCGACCTCGACCGCCTCGCCGACGACTGTGCCGCGGCGGGCGATTGGAGCTGCCTGCTCACGACCGCTCCGATGCAGCTCCCTGGCGGGGTGGCGACGCCGGCCAACGCGCTGGCCATCCGCTGAGCGAGCGGCTTTGGCCGCCCCCTGAGGGCCTCGGGTAGGATTGCTGGCCGCTCGATCGCACCTCAGGAGTCGTTTGTCATGCCCGAAGTCACGCTCGTCGCCGAAACCGGTCGCCCCATCGGCTCCCGCTCGTCGGGTCGCCTGCGCACCGCGGGCAAGATCCCCGGTGTCGTCTACGGCCACGGCGTCGACCCCACCCCGGTCGCGGTGGACGGTCGGGCCCTGCGTGGCGCGCTGACCTCCGACGCCGGCCTCAATGCCCTCCTCAACCTCGATCTGGGCGGGACGACGCACCTCACCATGGCCCGCGACATCCAGCGCCATCCCGTGCGCGGCACCGTCACCCATGTCGACTTCCTCATCGTGCGGCGTGACGAGGTCCTGTCGGCCGACGTGCCGATCCAGATCACCGGCGACGCCAAGGCCGTGCACAACGCCGACGGCGTGGTCGCCCAGGAGATGTTCAGCCTCACCGTGCAGAGCACGCCGGCCAACATCCCGTCGCACATCGAGGTCGACGTCACCGACATGACCGTGGGCGACAGCATCCGCGTCAGCGACATCACGCTGCCCAACGGCGTCACCACCGAGGTCGACCCCGAGGCCGCCATCGTCGTGGCCCAGGGCGCCCAGGTGTCGGAGGCCGACCTCCTCACCGACGACCAGCAGGCCGAGGCCGCCGAGGCCGCCGCCGAGGACGCCGCCGCCGAGGGCGAGGGCGAGGGTACCGGCGACGACGCAGCCGAGCCCGGTGGTGGCGACGCCGCCGGCGGCGACGCGGCAGCCCCCTCCACCGACTAGGTGTTCCGCCGCCCGCGGGAGGGCACGCCGGCCGATCTGCTGGTGGTGGGCCTCGGCAACCCGGGCGCCGAGTACGCCGGCACGCGGCACAACGCCGGCGCCGACGTCGTCGAGGTGCTGGCGGCGCGCCACGGCGGACGGCTCAAGGCGGGCAAGGAGCGCTCTCTCGTCGACGAGGTGCGCATCGACGGACGACGGGTCGCGCTGGCGTTTCCCCAGACCTACATGAACGACTCCGGTGACGCAGTCCGTCGGCTGGTCCGCCGGCACGGCATCGAGGACCTGGCTCGCCTCGTCGTCGTGCACGACGAGCTCGACCTTCCTGTCGGTCGCCTCCAGGTCAAGGACGGCGGCGGACTGGCCGGCCACAACGGGCTGCGGTCGTTGAAGGACCACCTGCGCTCGACCGACTTCCTGCGGGTCCGCATCGGCGTCGGCAAGCCGCCCGGGCGCAAGCAGGGGGCCGACCACGTGCTCAAGCGGCCGGGGAAGGCCGAGCGCAGCGAGCTCGAGGTGATGGTGGAGCTGGCCGCCGACGCCGTGGAGTGCATCCTCACCGAGGGCGTCGCCACCGCCCAGAACCGCTTCAACCGGTGAGCCTGCGCTCCCTCCCGCCGCTGCTGCGCGCCGACCCCGGCCTGGCGGCACTGGCCGGCGCGTCGTCGGGCGTCCTGGCCGTGCCGGACGCGGCGCGAGCGATTGTGATCGCCGGGCTCGCCCATCTCTCCGGACGTCACCCGCTGGTGGTGGCCGTCCCGAGCGCGAGCGATGCCGACCGGTTGGCGCATGACCTGCGCGCCTTCCTGGGCGACGACGACGTCGACACCTTTCCGGCGTGGGAGACGCTGCCGTTCGAGCGGGTGAGCCCGAGCGTCGAGACCATGGGCCGTCGACTCCGGGCCATCTGGCGGCTGCAGGACCCGGCCCGCATGCCGCGGGTGCTCGTCGCCCCCGTGCGCGCCCTGGTGCAGCGCCTCGGGCCCCATGTGGAGGAGGTCGAGCCCGTCCTCGTCGGGCCGGGTGACGAGCTCGACCCGCAGGACCTGGTCGCCCGACTGGTCGGCGACGGCTACCGCCGCGAGTACCAGGTGGAGCACCGCGGCGAGGTGGCGGTACGGGGCTCGATCGTGGACGTGTATCCGTCGACCGCCGACGCGCCCGTGCGCATCGACCTGTGGGGCGACGAGGTCGACCGGCTGACGGAGTTCTCCATTGCCGAGCAGCGGTCGACGGTCGACATCGAGTGCGTGGAGATCTTCCCGTGCCGCGAGCTGCTCCCCACCGACGAGGTCCGCGCCAGGGCGGCGGCACTGGTCGGCGCCGAGCCGTGGGGCCGGGAGCAGTGGGAGCGCCTCGCCGACGGCATCGTCTTCGACGGCATGGAGTCGTGGCTGCCCTGGCTCACCCAGGGCGAGCACCTCCTGCCCGACCTCATCGGCGACGACGCCCAGGTGCTCCTCGTCGAGCCGCGTCGCATGCGTGACCGCGCCGCCGAGATCCTCGACGAGGAGGCATCACTGGCCGGCACGCTGGCCACGACCTGGGGCGCGGGCGGGAGCTTCCCCAGCCTCCACCTCCCGTTCGAGCGGCTGCTGGCCCACACCGCGGCGCCGGTGTGGACGGTGGCATCGGCGGCCGAGGGGCCGCAGACCGCCGTGGTGACGGCATCGGCGTGGGACCCGGTGGTGGCCGACGCGTCGCGCCTGTCGAAGCAGATCAGCGAGCTCACGGGTGACGGGTACCGCATCGTGGTGTGCGCCGAAGGCAAGGGGAGCGGGGCGCGCATTGCCGGCGTGCTGCGCGAAGAAGGCCTCACCGTGCCGTTCGACGAGTCGGGCACCTTTGCCGACTCCGAGCTCACCCGCCCCGGCGTGCGTGTCGTCGTGCAACCGATGGAGCGCGGGTTCATCCTCCACTCGGCCAAGCTCGCCGTCCTCGCCGAGAACGATGTGACCGGTCGTCGACGGGCCCACCGCAAGGCGAGGCCGCGGGCGCGTGCCACCGAGTCGTTCTACGACGACCTTCGGCCCGGCGCCTATGTCGTGCACCACCAGCACGGTGTCGGCCGGTACACCGGCATGGTGAAGCGGTCGATCGGCGGGGCCGAGCGCGACTATCTGCTGCTCGAGTACCGCGGCGGGGACAAGCTCTACATCCCCTCGGACCAGGTCGACGCCATCCGTCCGTACACGGGCGGCGAGTCGCCATCGGTGCACCGCCTCGGCGGCTCCGACTGGCAGAAGGCCAAGGCGCGCGTCCGGGCCGCCGTGCGCGAGATCGCCCAGGAGCTGGTGGTCCTCTACCGGCGACGGGTCACTTCGCCGGGCCACGCCTTCCCGCCCGACACGCCGTGGCAGCGCGAGCTGGAAGAGGCGTTCCCGTACGAGGAGACGACCGATCAGCTCGTCGCCATCGACGAGGTGAAGGCGGACATGGAACGGCCCATCCCCATGGACCGTCTCGTGTGCGGTGACGTCGGCTTCGGCAAGACCGAGGTGGCGCTGCGGGCAGTGTTCAAATGCGTGCAGGAGGGAAAGCAGGCGGCCGTCCTCGTGCCCACCACGCTGCTGGCGCAGCAGCACTTCCAGACCTTCACCGACCGCGTGTCCGGTTACCCCGTGCGCGTCGAGGTGCTCTCGCGTTTCCTCACGACCCAGCAGGCCAAGAAGGTCTCGGCCGGCCTGGCCGACGGATCCGTCGACGTGGTGATCGGCACCCACCGCCTGCTGTCGGGTGACATCACGTTCAAGGACCTCGGTCTGCTCGTCGTCGACGAGGAGCAGCGGTTCGGGGTCACCCACAAGGAGGCAATCAAGCAGCTCCGCCACGACGTCGACGTGCTGACGCTCACGGCGACGCCCATCCCTCGCACCTTGGAGATGAGCCTGACCGGCATCCGCGACCTGACGCTGCTGCACACGCCGCCGGCCGAGCGCCAGCCCATCCTCACCTACGTCGGCGAGTACGACGAGCGGGCCGTGGCCGAGGCGCTCCGCCGCGAGCTGCTGCGCGAGGGTCAGGTGTTCTTCGTGCACAACCGCGTGGCCGACATCGAGCACGTGGCGCGCGACCTGCGCGAGCTGGTGCCCGAGGCGCGCATCGCCGTCGCTCACGGGCAGATGGACGAGGGCACGCTCGAGCGCGCCGTGCTCGACTTCTGGGACGGTCAGTTCGACGTCCTCGTGTGCACCACGATCATCGAGTCGGGCATCGACATGCCGACGGTGAACACCCTCGTGGTCGACCGTGCCGATCTCCTCGGCCTCGGCCAGCTCCATCAGCTGCGAGGCCGTGTCGGTCGCGCCGGGCAGCGCGCCTACGCGTACCTTTTCTTCCCGCCCGACCGCTCGCTGTCGGAGGAGGCCTACGAGCGCCTGCGGACGATCGGCGAGCACACCGAGCTCGGGTCGGGGTTCAAGATCGCCATGCGCGACCTCGAGATCCGCGGCGCCGGCAACCTCCTCGGTGGTGATCAGTCCGGTCACATCGCCGCCGTGGGCTACGACCTCTACGTGCAGATGGTGAGCGAGGCGGTGGCCGAGCTGCGGGGCGAGCCGATCCGCGAGCCGGCCGAGATCAAGCTCGACCTGCCGGTCGACGCCCACCTGCCGGCCGACTACGTGGCGCGCGAGGACGTCCGCCTCGAGGCCTACCGGCGGCTGGCCACGGTCACGACCGAGGCCGAGGTCGCCGACATCCGGGCCGAGTGGGAGGACCGCTTCGGCCCTGTGCCCCCGGTGGCCGAGGCCCTCCTCGACGTCGCCCGGCTGCGCGCCGCGTGCGCCCGCACCGGCGTGCGGGAGGTGACGGTGGCCAAGGACATCGCCCGGGTCTCACCCATCTCCCTCAAGGCCAGCCAGCAGGTGCGGCTGGGCCGGATGTATCCCAAGGCGATCTACAAGGACGAGGTCGGGCAGGTCGTGCTGCCCCTCCCGCGGGGGGCGAGGCCGGCCGAGCACCTGCTGGCGTTCCTGGAGCAGATGGTGCCGGTGGAACCCGCAGTACCATCGACGGCGTGATCCGCAGCATCAGGTCCTTGGTGGCGCTCGTCACGGCCACGGTCGTGCTCGGCGCGTGCGGCTCCGTGTCGCCCTACGCGGCGAAGGTGAACGGCGAGGAGATAACCCAGCGCGAGCTCGACATCGAGCTGCACGCCATCCTGAAGAACAAGAAGTACCTCGACAGCCTCGAGCAGAGCCAGGTGCACGTCACCGGCTCGGGCAAGGGCACCTTCGACACCGCATTCGTCGCCCGCATCCTCACCCGCCAGATCTTCCTCGAGCTCGTGCACCAGGAGGTCGTCCGCCGCAAGGTGACGGTGACGCCGAGCGAGCTCGACGCGGCGAAGGCCGACGTGGCGTCGTCGTTCGAGGACGAGCGTGTCCTCAAGGCCTTCGACGACGACTACGAGCGCCAGCTCGTCGTGCGCACGGCCGAGGTCACCGCGCTGCAGGCGGCCCTGGCCGAGGTCAAGGTCGACAACGCCGCCATCGAGAAGTACCACGCCGCGCACGAGGCCGACTTCCGCCAGACGTGTGTGAGCCACGTGCTCGTCGACGACAAGGCCAAGGCCGAGGCCCTGCATGCCCGCATCACCGGCGGTGAGGACTTCGCGGCGGTGGCCACGGCCGAGTCCAAGGACCCGGGTAGCGCATCGCAGGGGGGCAGTCTCGGCTGTGTCGGGCCCGGCAACTTCGTGCCCGAGTTCGAGACGGCGATGGCCGGGCTCCAGCCCGGGCAGGTGAGCGACGTGGTGCAGACCCAGTTCGGCTTCCACGTGCTGAAGGTCACCGACCGCAAGGTGCAGCCCGTGGCCGAGGTGCGCGACCAGATCCGCCAGCAGCTGCTTGGTGGGTCCCAGCAGGCCTTCAACGACTTCCTCACCACGGCCATGGAGAAGTCCAGGATCAGCATCAACCCGCGGTACGGCACCTTCGTCAAGAAGGGCGAGCAGCCGGGTGTCGTGCCGCCCAAGGCGCCGTCGGCCCGGGCCACCCGCCTACCCGGCGACCGCCCCGTCGAGGAGTTGCCGACGCCCGGCGCGCCCGGCGCCTCCGTGCCCGACGATCACGCCGACGAGTAGTCCGGTGCCGCGGGTCGTCGTGGTCGGCCTCGGCCCGGCCGGGCCCGAGCTGTGCACCTCCGCCGTCCTCGAGGCGATTGCGTCCGTCCCGACCCGGTTCCTGCGGACGACGCGTCACCCTGCCGCCCCCGTCGTCGGTGAGGCCCGCAGCTTCGACGAGGTGTACGACGCGGCATCGTCGTTCGACGACGTGTACGCCACCATCGTCGAGGAGCTGGTGGCCGCCGCAGAAGTCCACGGTGAGGTCCTGTATGCCGTACCGGGATCGCCGTCGGTCGCCGAGCGCACCGTCGAGCTGCTGACCGCAGATATGCGGGTCGACGTCGTCGTCCATGGCGCGCTCTCGTTCCTCGATCTGGCGTGGACCGCCCTCGGTGTCGACCCGCTGGCCGCCGGCGTGCGGCTGGTCGACGGGCGCCGTTTCGCAGTCGAAGCGGCAGGGGAGCGGGGGCCGCTGCTGGTCGCCCAGTGCGACTCGGTGCGCGTCCTGTCCGACATCAAGCTGGCCGTCACCGACGCTCCGACCGCGCCGGTCGTCGTACTGCAGCGGCTGGGGCTCCCCGATGCCGTGGTGCAGTCGGTGGCCTGGGACGACCTCGACCGGGACGTCGAGCCCGATCACCTGACGTCGGTGTACATCCCCGAGCTCGCGTCACCCGTCGCCGGCGAGCTGGCGCGGTTCGCCGAGCTGGTGCGGACCCTGCGGGAGCGGTGCCCGTGGGACCAGGAGCAGACCCACCAGACCCTCACGCGCCATCTCCTCGAGGAGACCTATGAGGTCCTGGAGGCCATCGAGGGCCTCGAGCGCCATGGCAGCGCCCCGCTGGAGGAGGAGCTGGGTGATCTCCTGTTCCAGGTCGTGTTCCATGCCACCCTCGGCGCCGAGGCCGGCGAGTTCGACCTGGCCGACGTGGCCCGGGGCATCCACGACAAGCTCGTGCACCGCCACCCGCATGTCTTCGGATCGGTCGACGCCGCCACCGCTGATGCCGTCGTGAGCAACTGGGAGCAGATCAAGCGCGACGAAAAGGGTCGGGACAGCCTGATGGACGGCATCCCCGCTGCATTGCCGTCGCTGCTCCACGCCCACAAGGTGCAGCGCAAGGCCGCGTCGGTCGGCTTCGACTGGCCGGACGTGGCCGGCCCGTGGTCGAAGGTCGACGAGGAGTTGGCCGAGGCACGGGCCGAGCCCTCGGCCGATGAGATCGGCGACCTGCTGTTCTCGGTCGTCAACGTGGCGCGCCACCTCGGGGTCGACGCCGAGGCGGCGCTACGGGGCGCGACCGGCAAGTTCCGGGACCGCTTCAAGGTCGTCGAGAACCTAGCGTCGGCGCGCGGTCTCGACCTCCGCGCGCTCGATCTCGCCGGCCTCGACGCGCTGTGGGACGAGGCGAAGGCTGTACCGCCACGCACCGGTGAAGTAACTTCTTCAACATAAACCACACCAGCAACAGACCATGAGCGCCCTGGAGCACCTGGCGGCACGCGAGGTGCTCGACTCGCGCGGCAACCCGACCGTGGAGGTCGAGGCCGTGCTCGAGTCGGGCGCGCGCGGCCGCGCCATGGTGCCGTCGGGCGCGTCGACGGGCGCCTTCGAAGCCGTCGAGCTGCGCGACGGCGGCGACCGGTTCGGCGGCAAGGGCGTGGCGGGCGCGGTCGCCAACGTCGTCGGCGAGCTGCGGGACGAGCTGCTGGGCATGGAGGGCCTCGACCAGCGCGGCATCGACACGGCCATGATCGACCTCGACGGCACCGACGCCAAGGGCCGCCTCGGGGCCAACGCCGTCCTCGGCGTGTCGCTGGCTGTGGCCAAGGCGGCGGCCGACGAGCTCGAGTTGCCGCTGTACCGCTATGTCGGCGGCGTCAACGCCCACGTGCTGCCTGTGCCCATGCTCAACGTGCTCAACGGCGGCGCCCACGCCAGCAACAACGTCGACTTCCAGGAGTTCATGATCCTGCCCGTCGGTGCGGCGTCCTTCTCCGAGGCGCTGCGGTGGGGGGCGGAGACCTACCACGCGCTGAAGGCGATCCTCGAGAGCCGCGGCATGCCCACGACGGTCGGCGACGAGGGCGGGTTCGCTCCCGACCTGCCGTCGAGTGAGGCCGCGGTGCAGCTGCTCGTCGAGGCCATCGAGCGCACGGGGCGTGCACCCGGCGCCGACATGGCCCTCGGTCTCGACGTGGCGTCGACCGAGTTCTTCCACGACGGGCTGTACGACCTGGCCGGCGAGGGCCGGAAGCTGGTGTCGGAGGAGTTCTGCGGCTACCTGGCCGACCTGTGCGACCGGTACCCGATCGTCTCCATCGAGGACGGCATGTCCGAGGAGGACTGGGACGGCTGGGCGTCGCTCACCCGCACCATCGGCGACAACGTGCAGCTGGTGGGCGACGACGTGTTCGTCACCAACGTCGAGCGGCTCGAGCGCGGCATCGCCACCGGCGTGGCCAACGCCGTGCTGGTGAAGGTCAACCAGATCGGCACGCTGACCGAGACGCTGGAGACCGTCGACCTGGCGCGCCGATCGTCGTACGCCTCGGTGATGTCGCACCGATCCGGGGAGACCGAGGACACGACCATCGCCGACCTCGCCGTCGCCACCAACTGCGGGCAGATCAAGTCGGGCGCACCGGCCCGCTCCGACCGGGTCGCCAAGTACAACCAGCTCCTTCGCATCGAGGACGACCTCGGCGAGGCCGCCGCGTACCGCGGCCTGGCGGCACTGGCGGGCCGGCGATGAACCGCCTCCGTCGGGTTCTCGGCGTCCTGGCCGTCACGGTCGCCCTGGTGGCGATCCTTGCCCTCGCCGTGTTCCCCACGCGGGGTTACCTGGACCAGCGGCGCCAGCTCGACCTGGCCCAGCGCCGCGTCGAGCTCCTCGCCCAGCAGAACGACCAGCTGTCGAAGCGGGTCGACCGCCTCCACACCGATGCCGAGATCGAGCGCCTGGCCCGCGAGCAGTACCACCTGGTGCGGCCGGGGGAGGAGGCCTACGCCGTCCTCCCGTCGGTCGAGGAGATCGCCGAGGACCCCCAGGTCCCGAAGCGCGCCCCCGTCGTGCACCGCTCCGAGTCCCTCTGGTCGAAGGTCCGCAACACCGTCGTCTTCTGGGACTGAGCGGCGAGGGCCGCGTGGCCTAACGTCGGCGGGATGAGCATCCTGGGTAACCGCGTGCTGCGGAAAGAGGATCCGAAGTTCCTCACCACTGGTGGCACGTACGTCGACGACCTCGACCTTCCCGGTGCGGTGTTCGTCACCTACGTGCGGTCGACGGTGGCCCACGCGCGGATCGTGTCGATCGACATCAGCGAGGCGAAGCAGGCGCCCGGCGTGGTTGCCGTCCTGACGCACGAGGACATCGACCTGCCGCCGCTCAAGCCCGAGATGCCGATGCTCAACCAGGAGATGGTGCGGGAGTGGTTGGCGTCCGACACCGTGCGCTTCGTGGGGGAGGCGGTGGCCGCCGTCATCACCGAGGAGCGCTACCAGGGCCCCGACGCCGCCGAGCTGGTGATGGTCGACTACGAGCCGTTGCCCGTGGTGGTCGACCCGCTGACGTCGCTCGACAACGAGAC
This sequence comes from Acidimicrobiales bacterium, assembly GCA_035526015.1. Taxonomy (GTDB): domain Bacteria; phylum Actinomycetota; class Acidimicrobiia; order Acidimicrobiales; family DATLDH01; genus DATLDH01. The sequence goes on along the minus strand of DATLDH010000041.1, from coordinate 24,731 downwards.
GATCCTCCACGCCGGCGCAGCGTCGAACCTGGTGTTCGAGATGAACTTCGGCCGCGACGAGTCGCTGTTCGACGGTTGCGAGGTCATCGTCCGCCAGCGGGTGATGAACCAGCGGGTGGCGCCGTGCCCGCTCGAGGTCCGGTGCGCGGCGGCGACGTGGGGTGACGACGGCCGGCTGACGCAGTGGGCGTCGACGCAGAACCCGCACGGCGTGCGCGACGACCTGGCCCGCATCCTCGGCCTCGATCCCGCCCAGGTGCATGTGATCTCGCCCGACGTGGGCGGCGGGTTCGGCGCCAAGATCGGGGTGTACCCCGACGAGATCATCCTCGGATGGATCTCGAAGAAGGTCGGCCGTCCCGTGCGCTGGGTGGAGACGCGCTCGGAGAGCATGGTGAACCTCGGCCACGGGCGGGGCCAGGTGCAGGACATCGAGCTGGGTGGCACCCGCGACGGCGCGCTGACCGCCTACCGCCTGACCGTGCTGCAGGACAGCGGCGCCTACCCGCGCATGGGTGCAGTTCTGCCGTTCATGACGCGCATGATGCTCACTGGCGTCTACGCCATTCCCAAGGCTGAGTTCGCCAGCAAGTCGGTCGTCACCAACACGACCCCGACGGTGGCCTACCGCGGCGCCGGTCGGCCGGAGGCGACGGCTGCCATCGAGCGGGCCGTCGACATGTTCGCCGCCGAGATCGGCATGGACCCCGCCGAGCTGCGCCGCAAGAACCTCATCCCCGCCGACGCCTTCCCGTTCACGACCCAGACCGCCACCACCTACGACAGCGGCAACTACGAGGGTGCGCTGGACAAGGCCCTGGAGGCGTGCGGCTACGCCGACCTGCGCGCCGAGCAGGCCCGCCGACGCGAGGCGGGCGACGTCCGCCAGCTCGGCATCGGGCTGTCGGTGTACGTCGAGATCACCGGCGGCGCCGGCAGCATGGAGTTCGGCTCGGTCGAGATGAAGGCCGACGGCAGGGTCATCGTGAAGACGGGCACGTCGCCGCACGGCCAGGGCCACGTCACGGCGTGGGCCATGCTCGCCGCCGAGCAGCTGGGGGTCAGCGTCGACGACGTCGAGGTCATCCACGGCGACACCGACCTCGTCCCGACCGGGGGCGGCACCATGGGCTCTCGCTCACTGCAGCATGGCGGCGTGGCCGTGAACCAGGCGACCACCCAGCTGGTCGAGAAGGCGCGTGGCCTGTCCGCCGATCTGCTGGAGGCGGCGCCCGCCGACATGGTGCTCGACAAGGCGGCGGGGCGGTTCCACGTCGCCGGCACACCGACGGCCGCCAAGTCGTGGGCCGAGATCGTGACGGCGGCAGGGGAGGGCGGCCTCGTCGCCGAGGCCACGTTCGTGCCCGAGGGCCCGACGTTCCCGTTCGGCGCCCACGTGGCCGTCGTCGAGGTCGACACCGAGACGGGCAAGGTCACCGTCCTGCGGATGGTCGCCGTCGATGACGCCGGCACCATCCTCAACCCGCTGCTGGCCGAGGGCCAGGTGCACGGCGGGCTGGCCCAGGGTGTGGCCCAGGCCCTCATGGAGGAGGTCGTCTACGACGAAGACGGCAACCCGACGACGTCGAACCTGGCCGACTACGCCTTCATCTCCGCCGCCGAGCTCCCCTCGTTCGAGACGGTCTCGATGGAGACACCGACGCCCCGCAACGAGCTCGGCGCCAAGGGCATCGGCGAGTCGGGCACCATCGGGTCGACGCCGGCGGTCCACAACGCCGTGTGCGACGCGCTGCGCCACCTCGGCATCTCCCACGTCGACATGCCGGCCACGCCTGAGCGGGTCTGGCGTGCCATCCAGGGCTCGCGCTCGGCGGTGCCGGCATGAGTGCCCTCCCCACCTCTCTTCCTAGGATGGCCTCGTGAAGGTCGACATCACGGTCAACGGCAACGCCACGGCGCACGACGTCGAGCCGCGTCTCCTCCTGGTGCACTACCTGCGCGAGGTTCTCGACCTCACCGGCACCAATGTCGGCTGCGACACCTCGTCGTGTGGCGCGTGCACGGTGCTGCTCGACGGCGAGTCGGTGAAGTCGTGCACGGTGCTGGCCGCCCAGGCCTCGGGGTCGCAGGTCACCACCATCGAAGGGCTCGGCTCGGCCGACGCCATGCATCCCATGCAGACGGCGTTCCGCGAGCACCACGGGCTCCAGTGCGGGTTCTGCACCCCTGGGATGGTGATGGCGGCGGTGTCGCTGGTGAACGAGCACACGTCCGCACCCGGCTCGGGGGCGGCCACGGGCAGGCCCCTCGACGACCGCTCGGTGCGCGAGGGCCTCGAGGGCAACCTCTGCCGCTGCACCGGCTACCACAACATCGTGCAAGCGGTCCTCGCCGCCGCGGAGAGCATGAAGTGATTCCCTCTCTCTTCGACTACGTGCGGGCCGGGTCGGCGGAGGAGGCGATTGCGCTCCTTGGTGAGCACGGCGAGGACGCCAAGCTGCTGGCCGGAGGGCACTCGTTGCTGCCGCTCATGAAGCTGCGCCTGGCCAACCCGTCGGTGCTCATCGACGTGGGCCGGCTCGACGAGCTGTCCTACGTGCGCGACGACGGCGACCATCTCGCCATCGGCGCGTTGACCCGTCACTGCGACCTCGAGCGCTCCCCGGTGCTGGCCGAGCACGCGCCCCTGTTGGCCCACACCGCCGGCCAGGTCGGCGACCCGCAGGTCCGTCACCGCGGCACGCTCGGCGGCACGCTGGCCCACGGCGACCCGGCCAGCGACCTGCCTGCCGCCGTGCTCGCCCTCGGAGGCACCATGGTGATGCGGGGCCCGAACGGGGAGCGCCACGTGGCGGCCTCGGACTTCTTCCAGGGCTTCCTCGAGACGGCGCTGGCGCCGGACGAGCTGCTCACCGAGATCCGGGTCCCCAAGGTCACCGGCGCGGGCTGGTCGTTCCAGAAGTTTACCCGGCGCGCCCAGGACTGGGCGATCGTCGGGGTCGCCGCCGTGCGCCACGGCCCCATGACCGGCGTGGCCCTGATCAACATGGGCTCGGTCCCGTTCCGGGCCACCGCCACCGAGTCGGCGGTCAACGACGGCGCATCGGCCGCCGACGCCGCTGCCGTCGGCGCCGCCGACACCGATCCGCCCGGTGACCTGCACGCCACGCCGTCGTACCGCCGCCATCTGGCCACCGTGCTGATGCGGCGGGCGCTGGAGGAGGCGGGCGTCTCCTGACGCCGCAGTCGGTCGCCGAGGTCGAGGCCGCCCTCGCCGCCCACGGGTACCTGGCCGACGAAGGGCTGGCCACCGCCGTCTTCCTCGCCCTCCGCCTGCACCGCCCCTTGCTGCTGGAGGGTGAGCCCGGTGTGGGCAAGACCGAGGTCGCCAAGGTGCTGGCGGCGTGGACGGGCGGCGAGCTCCTGCGCCTGCAGTGCTACGAGGGGCTCGACCTGGGACAGGCGGCGTACGAGTGGGACCACGCCCGTCAGCTCCTGCATCTGCGGGCCGCCGAGCTGGGCGGGCGGAACGCCGACGAGGTCGAGGGCGAGCTGTGGACCGACCGGTTCCTGCTGCGGCGTCCGCTCCTGCGGGCCGTGTCCGCACCGGCCGGTACGCCGCCACCGGTGCTGCTCATCGACGAGGTCGACCGGGCCGACGACGAGTTCGAGGCCTACCTCCTGGAGGTGCTGGCCGACCACGCCATCACCGTTCCCGAGCGCGGGACGTTCACCGCCGTGGTGCCACCGGTCGTGGTGCTGACGTCGAACCGCACGCGCGACGTGCACGACGCGTTGAAGCGCCGCTGCCTCTACCACTGGGTCGAGCACCCCACGCTCGAGCGGGAGGTCGCCATCGTGCGGCTGCGCGCCCCGGACGTCGCCGAGCGTTTGGCGCGCCAGGTGGCGGCGGCCGTCGAGCATCTGCGGGGCCTCGACCTGTACAAGCCGCCCGGGGTCGCCGAGACCATCGACTGGGCCCTCGCCATCGCCGCTCTCGGCGCCGAGTCGCTCGACGTCGACCTTGTCGGCGCCACCCTCGGCGCCGTGCTCAAGCACCGCGAGGACCAGGCCCGCGCCGCCACGTCCACCTACGAGGCCATCGTCCGGGCCGCGGTCGCCCGATGAGCCTGGAGGAGTCGCTGGTGCGCTTCTGCGACGAGCTGCGCGCTGCCGGCGTCGGTGCCGACCTCGGCTCGGTGACGACGTTCTGCCAGGCCGTCGCCGCCGTGGGCACCGGGACCCGCGACGCCGTCTACTGGGCCGGCCGCGCCACCCTCGTCCGCCACCCCGCGGACATCGGAACCTACGACGCCACCTTCACCCGCTTCTGGTCCCTCCCACACAGCGATTCTCGAGGCAATAGCCCGGTCGCGAGCCGGACCATTGCCTCGAGAATGGTGGAGATGGAGGGGGAGGAGGGCGTCGGGGGGAGGTTCAGTGCGGCCGAGGTCCTGCGGGCCAAGGACATGGCCGGGCTGAGTGACGGCGAGCGGGACGAGGTGGGGCGCCTCATCGACCGCCTGCGGCCCGTCGCGGCCACGCGCCGGTCGCGGCGGGCCACGGCCGGGACGAGACGGTCGGGGCGGCTGGCGGCCCGCGCCGTGGTGCGCGACGCCGGACGCACGGGGGGTGAGCCCGTGCGGCTGTCGTGGCTGCAGGAGGGCCGACGGCCGCGGCGCCTGGTGCTGCTGTGCGACGTGAGCGGGTCGATGGAGCCCTACGCGCGCGCGCTGCTGCGGTTTTTGCATTCCGCCGTGCGGGCCCGGCCCGGCACCGTCGAGGCGTTCGCCCTCGGCACCCGCCTGACCCGCCTGACCCGCCTGCTGTCGACCCGCGACGCCGATGCCGCCATCATCAACGCCGGCACGGCCGTGGCCGACTGGGCCGGGGGCACGCGGCTGGGCGAGGGGCTGCGCGCCTTCAACGACGGGTGGGGTGTCCGCGGCGTGGCCCGGGGTGCAGTGGTCGTGATCCTCTCCGACGGGTGGGACCGCGGCGACCCCGCTCTCGTGGCCGAGCAGATGGCGCGGCTGTCGCGCGTCGCCCATCGCGTGGTCTGGGTGAACCCGCTGCGCGCCGCACCGGGGTACGAGCCGCTGGCCCAGGGGATGGCGGCCGCCCTCCCGTTCGTGGACCGTTTCGTCGACGGGCACTCGCTCGGAGCGCTGGAAGATCTCGTCGGAGTCGTGGCCGGATGAGGGAGATCCTCGATGACATCGACCGCTGGCGGGCGGCCGGCGAGTCGATCGCCCTGGGCCGCGTCGTCGGCACCGACGGCTCGGGGCCCCGGGAGCCGGGCGCGGCCATGGCCGTCACGGCCGGTTCCGAGGTGGCGGGCTCGGTGTCAGGAGGATGCGTGGAGGGCGCGGTCGTGGCCGAGGCCCTGGAGCTGCTCGGCGGCGGCGAGGCACGCCTCTGCACGTTCGGCTACTCCGACGAGCAGGCGTACGCCGTCGGGCTCACGTGCGGTGGCACGGTGCGCGTGTTCCTCCAGCCGCTGCCGGACGTCTACGACGTGATTGCCGACGCGCTGCGCTCCGATCGGCCGGTGGCCATGGCGACGGTGGTGGAAGGGCCGCCCGAGCGCCTCGGCGGCACCCTCGTCGTGCTCGGCGACGGCGACGGCGACGTGCACGGCACGCTCGGAGATCCCGACCTCGACCGGGTCGTGGCCCGCGACGCGCGTGGCGCGCTCGAGTCGGGCATCAGCGGCAACCGCCACTACGGCGCGTGCGGCGAGGCCCGGAGGCGCGAGGTCGAGGTGTTCGTCGAGTCGTTCGCGCCGGCGCCGCGCATGGTCATCCTCGGCGCTGTCGACTTCACCGCCGCTCTGGCGCGCGTGGCCAAGATCCTCGGCTACAAGGTCGTCGTTGTCGATGCCCGCCCCGTGTTCGCCACCGCCATGCGGTTCCCGATGGCCGACGAGGTGGTCGTCGACTGGCCCGACCGCGTGCTCACCGCCCTCGACCCGCCGTTGGGCCCCCGCGACGCGGTGTGTGTCCTCACCCATGACCACAAGTTCGACGTGCCCGCCATCCTGGCCGCCCTCCCGTCGAAGGTGGGCTACCTCGGGGCCATGGGCTCGCGACGCACCCGCGACGAGCGCGAGCGTCTCCTGCGGGAGGCGGGTGTGACGGACGTGGACCTGGCACGGGTGATGGCACCCATCGGCCTCGACCTCGGTGCCCGCACGCCGGAGGAGACCGCCATCTCCATCTGCGCCGAGATCATCGCCCTGCGCACGGGCCGGCCGGCGCCGTCGTTACGGGACGCGAGCGGTGCCATCCATGGTGGAGACTAGGAACGTGGGAATGCTCGAACGGCCCGATGATCCCAAGGTCCCCGCCGTTCGCATCAACGACAACGACCGCAACCAGGTCATCGAGATGCTCCGGACCCACACCGGCGACGGCACCCTGACCCTCGACGAGTTCAGCGACCGGGTGACGCTCGTCTTCGAGGCCACGACCCGCGCCGAGCTCGAGCTCGTCACCAGCGACCTGCCGACACCCCAGCAACAGTCGGCCGCACCGCTCACCAAGCGACGCAAGATCACCCGGTGGGCCGTCGCCGTCATGGGAGGCCACTCGCCGCGTGGCCGCTTCCGCCTGGCCGACACCACCAACGCCGTCGCCGTGATGGGCGGGTGCGAGCTCGACCTGCGCAACGCCGAGATCGACGGCGACGAGGTCGAGATCAACTGCTTCGCCCTCATGGGCGGCGTCGAGATCATCGTGCCCGAGGGCATCCGCGTGGACTTCAGCGGCCTGCCGGTGATGGGCGGCACGGACTGCAAGATCAACCCCGACGTCCCGATCATCCCGGGGTCGCCGCGCATCGTCGTACGGGCCCTGGCCGTCATGGGTGGGGTCACCGTCCGGAGCAAGCCCCCCCGCGAGCAGGAGAAGCAGCGCCGCGCCGATCGCGAGGTCGAGCGGGCCCGTCGTCACGCCGAGTTCCACGACCGCCGGGCCGAACGCCGGGAGGCCTTCCGCGGTCGCCGCGACCAGCGCGCCGGTCGCCTCCCCTCGCCGCCTGAGTCACTCGCCGACGGACCGCGCGAGCCACGGGCGTTGCGGTCGCCGTACCGTGCCGCGGCCATCGAGCGGGTCGCCGCCGCCGTGCAGGACGAGTGGCCCACGTTGCGGGCCCGCGCCGCGCCCGACGGCACGGTCACCATCATGTTCAGCGACATCGAGGGCTACACCGCCATGACCGAGCGCCTCGGCGACCGCCGGAGCGGCGAGATCCTCCGGCGCCACAACGAGATCGTGCGCAAGGCCCTGGCCGAGCACGGCGGGTTCGAGGTCAAGTCCCAGGGCGACGGGTTCATGGTCGCCTTCGGCGGCGCCAGCCGCGCCCTGCGGTGTGCGGCCGCCATCCAGGACGCCCTCGACGCCCACAACGCCGCCAACCCGGACGAGCCGGTGCGGGTGCGCATGGGCCTGCACACCGGTGAGGCCATCAAGGAGGCCGACGACTTCCTGGGTCGCTGCGTGATCCTGGCCTCGCGCATCGCCAACGAGGCCGAGGGCGGCGAGATCCTCGTGTCGTCGGTGCTGCGCGAGCTCACCGCCGGCACGGGAGAGTTCACTTTCGAACGCCGTCGGAAGGTCGAGCTCAAGGGGATGAGCGACCCGCAGGTCGTGTACTCCCTGGTCTGGGACGCCGAAGGCTCGTGACCGTCGCCGCGGTCGTCCTGGCCGCGGGCGGAGGCACCCGGTTCGGGGGTGCCACGCACAAGCTGCTCAGCGAGTTCCGGGGGAGGCCCCTCGTGGAATGGGCCGTGGAGCGGGCGCTGGAGGCCGGACTCGACGACGTGCTCGTCGTCAGCGGGGCCGTCGATCTCCGGGACGTCGTGCCCGCCGCGGCCCGCGTCGTGGCCAACCCGCGGTGGGCCGAGGGCCAGGCCACGTCGCTCACCGCCGGCATCGCCGCCGCCGATGCCGGCGGGCACGACGCCGTCGTCATCGGCCTCGGTGACCAGCCGCTGCTGACCACAGAGGCGTGGCGGCTCGTTGCCGCGACCGACGCTCCCGTCGCCGTGGCGACGTACCGGGGAGAGCGCCGCCACCCGGTGCGACTGTCCCGGTCGGTGTGGCCCCTGATGCCGACCGAGGGCGACACCGGAGCCCGTGTGCTGTTCGTCCAGCGGCCCGAGCTGGTGGTCGAAGTAGCGTGCCCGGGCGAGCCGGCCGACGTGGACACCGTGGAGGACCTCGACCGATGGAGCTGACCAACGAATTCCAGGTGGACGTCCCCGTCGAGCGGGCATGGACGGTGCTCACCGACGTCGAGCGCATCGCGCCGTGCCTCCCTGGCGCCCAACTGCAGGAGATCGAGGGCGACGAGTTCCGCGGTGTCGTCAAGGTCAAGGTGGGGCCCATCACCGCCCAGTACAAGGGGGTGGCCCGCTTTCTCGAGCAGGACCAGGCCGGCGGCCGCCTCGTGCTGCGGGCCGAGGGCCGTGACACCCGCGGTCAGGGCAATGCCAACGCCACCATCACCGCCACCCTGACGGCGGCCGGCTCGGCCACCAGGGTCTCGGTGGTCACCGATCTCACCGTGACCGGCAAGGTCGCCCAGTTCGGCCGGGGCGTCCTGGCCGACGTGAGCGCCAAGCTGCTCGACCAGTTCGTGGCCTGCCTCGAGGCCGACGTCCTGTCGACGGGCGACGCCGCGGGGGCGGCCGCCGATTCCAACGGGACCGCGCCCGGCGTCGCCACTGTGCCTACGGTCAGCTCGGCGCCGGCCGCCGCCGCGGTCGGGGCGACCGGGGTGGAGGGCATGGAACAGGTGGCGCGGCAGATCCCGACCCGGGATGTCGCTCCCGTCGACCTGATGCAGGTGGCGGGGGGGTCGGTGGCCAAGCGCGCCGTGCCCGTCGTCGGCACCGTGCTGGTGCTGCTGTGGATCTTCACGCGGCGTCGTCGCCGGAAGTGAGAAGCCGGGTCGCGGCCCTCCTGGGGCGCGAGCCGCGTGGCCGCTTCGAGGTCGTCGTCACCGACGCCGCCGGCGATCCCGTCGTCATCCGCAACGCACCGTTTCTCGACGACGGCACCCCGATGCCGACGCGCTACTGGCTGCTGGCGTCGGAGCTGCGCGATCGCATCGGCACGCTGGAGGCGGCCGGTGGCGTCAACCGGGCCGAGGCCGAGGTCGACCCCGTCGCGCTGGCCGGTGCCCATGCCGCCTATGCCGCCGAGCGCGACGCCGCCATCCCGGCCGACCACGACGGGCCGCGGCCCACCGGCGGGGTCGGGGGGACGCGCATCGGCGTCAAGTGCCTGCACGCCCACTACGCCTGGTTCCTCGCCGGCGGCGACGATCCCGTCGGCGCATGGGTGGAGGCCCACCTCACCGAGGTCACGGGATGACCGTCCTCGCCGCCGTCGACTGCGGCACCAGTGCCACCCGCCTGCTCGTCACCGACGGCGACCGTCGCCTCGAGCGACTGATGCGATTCACCCGCCTCGGCGAAGGTGTCGATGCCGAGGGTCACCTGGCACCGGCGGCCGTCGAGCGCACTCTCACCGTGCTGCGTGAGTACCGCGACCTCATGGACCGCCACGGTGTGGAACGGATGCGCGCCGTCACGACGTCGGCGGCCCGCGACGGGGCCAACCGGGCGCTCTTCTTCGATGCCGCCGCCGAGGTCCTCGGCGCTCCGATGGAGCTGCTCTCCGGTGACGACGAAGCACGACTCTCGTTCGCCGGTGCCGTCTCCGAGCTCGACCCCGCCGACGGACCGTTCCTCGTCGTCGACATCGGCGGCGGATCGACCGAGTTCGCGGTCGGGTCCATCGAGGCCGAGGGCGTGCTCTCGGTCGACATCGGGTCGGTGCGCCTCACCGAGAAGTTCCTGCACCACGACCCGCCCACCGCCGAGGAGCTGTCGCAGGCCATCTCCGTCATCCACCTCTACCTGGAGGACGTCCAACGGGAGATCCCCCAGGTCATGGACGTGGCCCGCATGGTGGGCTTGGCCGGGACCGTGACCACCGTGGCCGCCGTCGAGCTCGGGTTGGCGGCCTACGACCGTGACCGCATCCACCACTTCGCCCTGTCGCGGGACGCGGCCGAGGACGTGTTCCGCACGCTCGCCACCGAGCCTCTCGCCGACCGGGTGCACAATCCCGGCCTCGAACGCGAGCGGGCCGACATCATCGTCGGCGGTGTCGCCATCCTCGTGGCGACGATGCGCCACCTCGGCTTCGAGACGTGCCTCGTCTCGGAGGCCGACATCCTCGACGGCCTCATCGCGTCGATCGCCGACCGATGAGCGAGTGGGTAGCAGCCTGGCGGGACGGCATCCGGCGACGGTGGACGATCGTCCGGCTGATGCCGACGATCAGCCGACCCATGGCCTGGAGCATCGGCGGTGTCGGTCTCGTCTCTGTCGTGCTCCCGAGCGCGTTCACCCTGGCGACCGGCGGCCTGGTCGGCGCCGTGCCCGCGGCGGTCGAGCACGGCCTCGACTCGGGGCCGGGCCGGCACCTCCTGGTCCTCCTCGCCGTCGTGGCCGGGCTGTTCGTGGCCCAGCAGGTCGTGTCCCCGGTGCTCAACGTGCTCGTGACGTCGCTCGGCATCAGGGTCAACGCCGTGTTGCGGGCCCGTGTCATGCGGGCCCTGCTGGCGCCCCCCGGCGTCCGGCACCTCGAGGACCCCGCCCACCAGGACACGTTGGCGCTGGCCAAGGACGTCGGGCCGAGCCAGGTGCCGCCAGGCCAGGCCGTGCAGGGGCTGACCGAGCTGGTCATGACGCGGTCACGGGGCGTGCTCGCCATGGTGATCGTGGCGACGATGCTGCCCGAGGTGGCGTTCCCGATGGCGGCGGTGCATCTCGTGCTGCGGCGCACCATCCGCAAGGACTTCCTCGACACCATCAAGCTCATCGTGGGCGGCACCCAGACGTTGCGGCGGTCGAGCTATTTCCGCGACGTCGGGCTCACGCCGGCGGCAGCGAAGGAGCTGCGCGTCTTCGGCCTCTCCGGGTGGGTGCACGACACCTACGGCTTCCACTGGAACGCGACGATGGCCGATGTCTGGCGCGAGCGGCGCGAGCAGATCCGCCACACCGTCGGTTGGCTGGGGCTCACCGCCTTCGCCCACTTCGTGGCGTTCCTCGTCGTCGGTCGGGCCGCCATGCGGGGGGAGCTGTCACTGGGTCAGGTCGCAGTGCTCACCGGGGCCATCTTCGAGATGGAGTCGATCGGCGGCGTGGGCAACGGTGACTTCGGTGTCGAGTACGGGATGGCCGCCTTCGATGCAGTCCCGAAGCTGGAGGAATTGGGCCGCACCGAGGCGGCGGCATCGACGGGCCGGCGGTCGTCGGATGGCCTGCCGGTGGAGGCGATCCGTTTCGAGGACGTCGAGTTCACCTATCCCGGCCAGGACCGACCGGTGTTCAGCCACCTCGACCTGGAGATCCGGGCCGGCGAGTCCCTCGCCGTCGTGGGCGAGAACGGCGCCGGGAAGACGACGCTGGTCAAACTCCTGGCGCGCCTGTACGACCCGCAGTCGGGCCGGATCACCGTCGACGGCGTCGATCTCCGTGACCTCGATGCGCGGGCTTGGCAACGCCGGGTCGGCGCCATCTTCCAGGACTTCGTCCACTACCCGTTCACGGCGCAGGACAACGTGGCGGTCGGGGCCGCCGAGCTGCTCAGCGACGCCGCTGCCGTCCGCGACGCGGCGGCGAAGGCGGGCGCCACCGCCGTCGTGGACAAGCTCGATCACGGTTGGGACACGGTGCTCTCGCGGCTCTCCACCGACGGCGCCGACCTGTCGGGCGGGGAGTGGCAGCGGATCGGCTTGGCGCGGGCGCTCCTGGCCGTCCGGGGCGGGGCCGGCGTCCTCGTGCTCGACGAGCCGACCGCCAATCTCGACGTGCGCGCCGAGGCCGAGATCTACGACCGGTTCCTCGAGCTGACCGGCGGTCTGACGACTTTGCTCATCTCCCACCGCTTCTCCACCGTGCGCCAAGCGGACCGCATCATCGTGCTCGAGCACGGCCTGGTGGTGGAGGACGGCACCCATGACACGCTGCTCGCCACCGCCGGCCGCTACGCCGAGATGTTCCGGATGCAGGCCGCCCGCTTCGCCGAGGACGAGGTCGGCGCATGACGAGCACCACCTCCGACAAGGTCATCTCGCCCAGCGACGGAAAGGGCTGGGTCAGGCCCCTGGCCGAGATGGTTCGGCTGTCGTTCCAGGCCGATCCCAGGGGGGCGCTCGTCATGCTCGTGCTCCGCATCGTCGGCGCCGTCGCCAACGGGGCCTTCGCCGTCCTGACCAAACAGCTGGTCGATGGGGCCATCGCCCGCGACGAGACCCGCATGGTCCACGCCGCCGTCGGCTTCGGGATCGTCACTGCGCTGTCGTGGACATCCGGTTGGATCGGCTTCCGCATGCGCCTCGCCCTCGAGGAGCGCGTGAGCCTGCTCGTCGACCGCCGCCTCCTTCTCCTCTCCGCCGGGCTGCCCGGCATCGAGCACCACGAGCGGCCCGACTACATGAAGGAGCTCGAGCTGCTCCGGAGCTCGCGCCTCACCCTGGCCCAGACGCCCGGCGCGCTCTTCGAGACAATCTCGTCGATCCTGCGGCTGTTCGTGGCCGCGGCGATCCTCGGCCGTCTCCACCCGGCGCTCATCCTCCTCCCACTGTTCGCCGTCCCGTCGGCGTTGGCCAGCGGCAAGGCCATTCGCATGCAGCAGAAGGTCTACGAGGACATGGTCGAGGACCAGAGGCTGGCCACGGCACTGTTCGCCCTGACGACCACGGCGGAGCCGGCCAAGGAGGTGCGGCTGTTCGGCATCGGCGACGAGATCGTGCGCCGCTACGAGGTCGCGGCCATGGGCATCGAGCGGGCCGTGCACCGCATGCGGGTCCGCGGCGCCTACCTGCAGATCGCGGGGTGGGTGGTGTTCTCCCTCGGCTACGCCGGCGCAATCGTGTTCGTCGTCGTGCGTGCCGTCGAGGGGCGCTCGACGCCGGGCGACGTCATCCTCGCCCTGAACCTGGCGGCCCAGGTGAACGGCCAGGTCAGTGGTCTGGTCGGCGTCGTCAGCTGGCTCCAGGCGACGCTGAAGGCCACCCGCCGCTACGTCTGGCTCGACGACTACGGCGCCGAGATCACCACCGCGATGGCCGCCCGTCCCCAGGTGCCCGTGCCGGACCGGCTCACGACCGGCATCGACTTCGCCGGCGTGTCGTTCCGCTATCCGGGCACCGACCGGGACATCCTCACCGGTGTCGACCTCCACCTGCCGGCCGGGGCGACGGTGGCCGTCGTGGGCGAGAACGGCGCCGGCAAGACGACGCTGGTGAAGCTGTTGTGCCGCTTCTACGAGCCCACGACCGGCCGCATCCTCGTCGACGGCGCCGACCTGGCGGGGATGGACGTCGGCGGGTGGCGCGACCGCATGTCGGCCGGCTTCCAGGACTTCGCCAAGCTCGAGCTGGTGGCCCGCCAGACCGTCGGTGTCGGGCGGCTGAGCAGACTCGACGACGAGCCGGCCGTCACCGCCGCGTTGGGCCGGGCCAGCGCGCTCGACGTGGTGGTCACCCTCGACGACGGGCTCGAGACGCAGCTCGGCCGCCAGTTCGACGACGGCACCGAGCTGTCGATGGGTCAGTGGCAGAAGCTGGCCCTGGGCCGCGCCATGATGCGTGAGGACCCGTTGCTCCTCGTCCTCGACGAGCCCACCGCGTCCCTCGACGCCCAGACCGAGCACTCATTGTTCGAGCGCTACGCCGGTGCTGCCGCGCGCGTGGCGTCGACCACCGGCGCCATCACGGTGCTCGTCTCCCACCGCTTCTCGACCGTGCGCATGGCCGACCTGATCGTCGTCGTCGAGGGCGGCACCGTGTCGGAGGTCGGGAGTCATCGCGAGCTGCTGGCGCGCGGCGGCACGTACGCCGAGCTCTACGAGTTGCAGGCCCGGGGCTACCGCTGAGCGCGGCACCTACGATGCGGGCAATGCCGGTGGGCGACCGCATCCTCATGGGGCCAGGGCCCTCGAACCCGTACCCCGAGGCGGTGGCGGCCCTCGGTCGGCCGATGCTTGGGCACCTCGATCCCGAGTTCCTCGCCGTGCTGGACGAGACGTGTGAACGGCTCCGCACGGTGTTCGTCACCGACAACGCCCTGACGCTGCCGCTGTCGGCCACCGGGTCGGCGGGCATGGAGGCCGCCATCGTCAACCTGGTGGGCGAGGGCGACGTGATCGTCGTCGGTGTCAACGGCCTGTTCGGCGAGCGCATGTGCGACGTGGCCGGCCGCACCGGTGCGACCGTGGTGCGGGTCGAGGCCGAGTGGGGGACCCCCATCGACCCCGGCGCGCTCGTGTCGGCCCATCCCGCGCCGAAGCTCATCGCCGTCGTCCACGCCGAGACCTCCACCGGGGTCGAGAACGACGCGGCCGCCGTCGGCGCGGCCAAGGGCGACGCCCTCCTCCTGGTCGACTGCGTCACCAGCGTGGGCGGCATCCCGGTGCGCGTCGACGAGTGGGGTATCGATGTCGCCTACGCCGGGACGCAGAAATGCCTCGGCGTGGCGCCCGGCCTGGCCCCGTTCACCATGAACGACCGGGCGCGTGAGCGCATCGTCGAGCGGTGTCCCTCGTGGTACCTCGACCTCGCCATGATCGGCCGGTACACGGGCACCACCAGTGGCGCGGCCACGCGCACCTACCACCACACGGCGCCGATCTCCATGATCTTCTCGCTGCACGCTGCCCTCGGCACCCTCCTGGAGGAGGGCCTCGACGCGTCGTGGGCCAGGCACGCCGACTGCGGGCGCCGGCTGCAGGAGGGCCTGGTGAAGCTGGGTCTCGAGCTGTTCGCGACCGACGGCCACCGGCTGCCCCAGCTCACGACCGTCCGCGTCCCCGACGGCGTCGACGAGGCGACCGCGCGGCGGAGGCTGCTGGAGGAGTTCGGCCTGGAGATCGGCGGCGGCGTCGGGCCACTCGCCGGCAAGGTGTGGCGGATCGGGTGCATGGGGCACACGGCGCGGCCCCGCAACGTCGCCCTCCTTCTCGCTGCCCTGGCCGAGGTGCTGGGCCGGTGACGGCGGGCCCGCAGGACGGCTGGTCGCCGCGAGCCGACGCCTTGGCCACCACGCGGGTCGGCCGCTTCATGACCGCTCATGGCATCGCCACCATCGACGAGCTCCGCGCCCGGTCGGCGGCCGACCCCGAGTGGTTCTGGGCCGCGGTCGTGGCCGACCTCGGCCTGCCGTTCGCCACGCCGTGGGACCGGGTGCTCGACACCACCGACGGCATCGCCTGGGCCCGCTGGTTCACCGGCTCGACCCTCAACGTGGCCGATGCCTGCGTCGACCGACATGCCACCGCCGACCCGGACCGCCTCGCCGTGGTGTGGGAGGGCGAGGACGGTGACGTCCGCACCTGGAGCTACGCCCAGCTGCGCCGCCAGGCCGACGGGCTCGCCCACCTGCTCGAGTCGCGCGGCGTCGGGCCGGGGGACGGCGTCGGCATCTTCCTCCCCATGGTGCCCGAGACCGTCGCCGCCCTGATGGCGGTGGCCAAGCTCGGGGCCGTCTTCCTCCCACTGTTCAGCGGCTACGCCGCCTCCGCGGTCAGCAGCCGGCTGGAGGATGCCGGCGCCGTGGCGCTCATCACCGCCGACGGGTTCCACCGGCGGGGCAAGGTCGTGCCCCTCATGGAGACGGCCAACGAGGCCGTCGCCAAGGTGCCCACCGTCCACACGGTCGTGGTCGTGCCGCGTGTGGGCTCAGCGACTGCGACGGACGACAGGGTCGTGCTCTGGCCGGCGCCGGCCGACGCGCCTTTCCCGACGCGCATGGTCGACAGCGAGCACACGCTGTTCATCGCCTACACCTCGGGCACCACGGGACGACCCAAGGGGTCGGTGCACGTGCACGGCGGGTTCCTCGTGAAGATCGCCGAGGAGGTCGCCTACCAGCTCGACGTCGGCGCCGACGACACGCTGTTCTGGTTCACCGACATGGGCTGGATCATGGGCCCGTGGGAGGTGATCGGCGGCCTGGCCAACGGGGCCACGGTCGCGTTGTTCGAGGGCGCGCCCGACTACCCCGGCGTCGACCGCCTCTGGGAGTTCGTGGCCCGTCACGGCGTCACCGCCCTCGGCATCAGCCCGACCCTGGTGCGCGCCCTGCTCGTGCACGGCGACGGCCCGGTGCAGGCCCATGACCTCTCCCGGCTCCGCATGCTCGGGTCGACGGGCGAGCCGTGGAACGAAGACCCGTGGCGGTGGTACTCCGATGTAGTGGGCGGGGGTCGATGCCCGGTCATCAACATCAGCGGCGGCACCGAAGTCGGCGCCTGCTTCCTGTCACCTCATCCGGTCGAGCACATCAAGCCCATGAGCCTGGGTGGCCCGTCGCTGGGCATGGCGGTCGACGTGTTCGGTGACGACGGCAGACCGGTGCGCGGCGAGGTCGGCGAGCTGGTCTGCACGGCGCCGTGGCCGGGGATGACGCGTGGGCTGTTCAACGACCCCGAGCGCTACATCGAGACCTACTGGAGCCGCTGGCCCGACGTGTGGGTGCACGGCGACTGGGCCTCGGTCGACGCCGACGGCGAGTGGTTCCTCCACGGCCGCAGTGACGACACCATCAAGGTGGCGGGCAAGCGCCTCGGGCCGGCCGAGGTCGAGTCGGTGCTGGTGTCGCATCCCGCCGTGGTCGAGGCGGCCGCGGTGGGGATCCCCGACGAGCGCAAGGGCGAGTCGCTCTGGTGCTTCGTCGTCCTCGGCGCGGGAGTGACACCCGATGACGGCCTGCGGGCCGAGCTCACCCAACTCGTCGCCGACCAGGTCGGCAAGTCGTTCCGGCCCTCGGCGGTGAAGTTCACCACCGCGTTGCCGAAGACGCGTAACGCCAAGGTGCTGCGGCGCGCCGTGCGCGCCGTCGTCATCGGCGCCGACGCCGGCGACCTCTCCTCGCTCGAGGACGCGTCCACCGTCGAGGCCGTGCGGGCGGCCACATGATCCGCACCGGCCCGCCGCCGCTCGAGCTCGCCGGTCGCCGGGTGCGGCTGCGGCCCCTCGCGCTGCACGACTTCGAGGCCTACCGCGACGTCCGGCGGCGCTGTCGCGACTGGTTGGTGAAGTGGGAGCCACGCGGCGCTCCCGGCCAGCCCGACGCGGCCGAGGACCGGCGCGCCTTCGCCGCCCTGTGCGGCGCCCGTGACCGTGAACGCCAGCTCGGCACCGGCTACGGCTTCGGCGTGTTCGTCGATCCCGACGACGGGGGAGCCCACCGCTTCGGCGGGGTCATCAACATCTCCAGCATCCAGCGCGGCCCGTTCCAGAACGCCTACGTCGGCTACTGGATGGACGAGGCCCTGGCCGGTCACAGCTACACACCGGAGGCGACGGTGGTGCTCTTCCGGTACGCCTTCGAGGAGCTCGCCCTGCATCGGCTGCAGGTGGCGATCATCCCTCGCAACACCGCCAGCCGCCGGGTGGCCGAGAAGCTCGGTCTGCGTGAGGAGGGCATCGCCGAGCGCTATCTCCAGATCAACGGCGTCTGGGAGGATCACGTTCGCTACGCCATCACCGCCGAGGAGTGGGCCGAACGTTGCGAGGACTACGCCCGCGCCTGGCTCACACGGTGAGTCAGGGGCCGATGAGGGCGAGGCCGGCGGCCGTGACGATGTCGTGGGCGGCCTCCTCCACCGCCGAGGCCAGTGCCGGTTCGAGCAGGGCGGCGGCGGCGTCGGCCGGGAACGCAGTGTGCACGACGCCGGGCTCCTCCCTCCTGAACCGGGCGCCCGCCTTGTCGAGCACGCGGCGCATGGCGGCGTTTTCGTGGAGCACGTCGGCGGTGAAGGTCCGCACGCCGGCCGCTGGCGCCGCCGCCCCCAACGCGCCGAGCAGCAAGGTGCCGATCCCACGTCCTTGGTGGGCGTCGCGGATGCCGAAGGCGAGATCGGCGGTGGTCGGGTCGCGCCGGAGCCGGATGAACCGGCCGACGCCCAAGGGCTCGCCCGCGTGGTCGGCCACGGCCACCAGCGCGAAGTGCTCGGTGTAGCTGACCTCCAGCAGGCGGTCGATGGTGCCCTGGCTCGGCTGGCCACCGGTGAAGAACCGCCGGTGCAACGACGTGGGCGACAGGCCGCGCACGGCGTCGGTGTAGGCGGCCCGGTCATTGGGCACGAGAGGGCGGAGCCGCACGGCGGTGCCGTCGGGCAGCGTCGCCGGCACGGGGCGCACGTCCTCGGCCAGACGCAGGCTCACCAACTTCACCAGCCGCTCGTACTCGCCCGGCACGGCGAGCAGGGCCTCGAAGGCCTCCGCGTCGCCGGCGAGCGCCGACACCTCCGTGCGAGCGGTGACCGTGGCCGATCGCGGGTGGCCTGACACCACGGCCAGCTCGCCGACCACGGCGCCAGGTCCAGCGACCGCGACATGGCGGCCGCGGATCTCGACGTCCACCTCGCCCGAGGTCAGGAGCAGGAAGTAGTCGCCCGGCTCGCCTTCGCGCATGAGGACATCACCTGCCGCAAACGAGAGCGGGGACATGAGCCGCTGGATGGACGGATGCACGTTCGTGGGTTGCACCGTAGGCCGGGCCCGGGCCGCGGGCAGGTCAGACGGCCGGGATGGAGAACGGGAGGCCGGTCAGCTCCTCCGACTTCTCCCACAGAGCGCGGGCGTCGTCGGCGTTCCTCGCCCGTCGGCTCGGCGTCTCCCGCCGGGGTGCGCCGCGGAACATCAACCGGGGGCCGTAGAACTCGCCGCTCTTCGCCGACGGGTCGGTGGCGGCCCGCACCAGCGGTAGGGCGCCGGCCGCCGCCGACTGCATGGTCGCCATGGCCGGCTTCATGAGCTTGTTGGTGAGTCCGGCGCCCTCGTGGCCCAGGTCGGTGTGCGATGCGCCGGGGTGGGCGGCCAGCGCCATCGTGGTCGAGGCCGCCTCGTCGAGCCGGCGGTGCAACTCGGCGGTGAACAGGAGGTTGGCCAGCTTGGACTGGAAGTACGGGGGCCACCGGCGGTAGCCCCGCCTGTCGAAGAAGAGGTCGTCCAGATGCAGCCGGCCCAGGCGGTGACCGAAGCTCGACATCGACACCACCCGTGAGCCCGGCGTCGAGAGCACGAGCGGCGCCAGCCTCGCGGTCAGCGCGAAGTGGCCGAGGTGGTTCACCCCGAGCTGCATCTCGAAACCGTCGGCTGTCATCGCCTCGTCGACGGCCATCAGACCGGCGTTGTTGACGAGCACATCGAGGCGCTCCTCGGCGCCGAGGACGCCCTCGGCACAGCGGTCGACCGAGGCGAGGTCGGCCAGGTCCAAGGCGACGACCTCGACCGCCACCGGATCGACCGTCGACCGGCGGATGTGCTCGGCGGCCGCCCCCGCCTTGGTCGGATTCCTACACGCGAGGAGCACCCGGGCCCCGTGCTGGGCCAGGATTTCGGCGATCTCCAGGCCGAGCCCGGAGTTGGCGCCCGTCACCAGCGCCACCTTGCCGTCGAGGCGGGGCGCGACGTAGGCGGGCGGCGTCCTCACCGGCTCTTGATGCGCTCCTGCAGCGCGGCCAGCCGCTCGCGGAATTCCGGCTGGCCCAGCGACCACAGCTGGGCGTCGAGCTCGAGGTCGACGGCTGCCTCGTGGTCAGCGACGGTGGGCATGGCGCGCAGCGTCGCCTTGGTGCGGCGGGAGAGGCCGCGAGGCGCCGAGGCGGCCCTGGCGGCCAGCTCGGCGGCGGCGGCGGGGAGCGCGGCGTCGTCGACGCAACGCCACACCAGGCCGGCGGCGGCGGCCGCCTCCCCGTCGAGCACCTCGCCGAACAGCACCATGGCGGCGGCGGCCTGGGGACCGACGATGCGCTCGAGCAGCCACGTGTGGCCCCCACCCGGGTGCAGGCCGAGCTGCAGGAAGCGGGTGTCGAACTTCGCCCGCTTCGCCGCCAGGCGCACGTCGCACGCCAGGGCCAGGTTCATCCCCGCGCCCACGGCCGCACCGTTGACCGCCGCGAGCGTCGGCACCGGCGAGCGGGCCACGCGCAGGAATCCCTCGTAGATGGCCCGCAGGCCGGTGCCGCGCGACGCACCGAGCTGGTCGAGGCTGGCGCCGGCGCAGAAGGCGGGCGCCGCGCCGGTGATGACGATGGCGCCGACCGACTCGTCGTCCTCCAACCGCGTCAACGCCCCGCACAGTGACCCGACCATGTCGAGGGTGAGCGCGTTGCGGCGGTCGGGGTCGTTCAGGGTGACGGTGCCGACACCGTCGGTCACCGAGACCTCGACCAGCTCACTCACTTTCACTCCTGACCACGGCGGGGGAGTGGCGGAGGAAAGTCTCGACCTCGGGCTCGTAGCGGTAGCTGGGGCGGCTCTCACCCACGGCGGCCCGGAGCCGGCTGGCCCGGGCGAAGCTCTCGACGGCCCCGGCCGACGTGTAGCGGTAGTCGAACCCGGTGGTCTTCAGCCGCCGGTTGTCGACGCCGCGGCCGTAGCGCAGGAGGTCGAGCACCTCGGCCGGCAGCTCGACGCCGACCCAGTCCAACGGCATGGCGGCGATACCGGTGAGAACCGGAGGGAGCGGCACGAGCCGCTTGCCGCAGATCGACGCCACCTCGCTCCAGGGCAGCCGCCCGTCGCCGGCCACGTTGAACACGCCCGGGACCCTGTTGCGGACCACGTGCTCGATGGAGCGCACGACATCGTCCTCCTCCACGAACTGCATGAGGGGGTCGAACCCGAAGATGGCCGGCGTCACAGGGAGCTGCAGGGCCTTGGTCAGCGGTGTGACGATGTCGGTGCCGACCACGTTCGAGAACCGCAGCAGCGAGACCAACACATGTGGGTTGTCCTCGGCGAAGTCGCGCAGGTAGTCCTCGACTTCGATGAGCGACCGCTCGACACGGGTCTTCGGCAACGACGGCCGCAGCGTCTCCTCGCGGAACCACGCCGGATCCTTCTCCGACGACCCGTACACGAGGCTGGACGACTTCACCACGATGTGGCGGACCGAGCTGCCGGCCGCGGCCGCCGCCGCCAGCAGGTTCATGGTGCCGATCACGTTGATCTCGTGCAGCTGCCGGCCCTTTATGTGGCTCGAGTCCACGATGAGGAACGTGTGCACGATGGTGTCGACCTGGGTGGCCTTCACGATGCGGGCGAGTATCGAGTAGCTCTGGTCGGCGCGCACGAACTCGGTGCGCTCGAGGGCGACCTTGGGCTCGTCGGTGCCGAGCCCGATGATGGTGTCGATAGTCGGGTCGCGCTCGAGAGCCTCGGCCACGCGGCCGCCCCAGAACGTGCCGAGCCCGGTGAGGAGCACGCGACGACCCATCAGCCCGACCACACGCTCTTGCGCTGGCGCAGCATCGAGAACAGCGTCTCCTGCAGCGACCGGCGGATGCCCTCGGCCTCGTCCATCACCAGGCTCTTGGAGTAGCGCTCCTGGTCGGGCGGGACGTCGAAGCGCACGGGCGGGAGCACCTTCAGCTTCATCTTCACCGGGAAGTAGGTGACGGCTCCGAGGGGGCCGAGCAGCAGGCTGTTGAGCGTCACCGGGAAGTAGGGCAGCTTGAGCAGCTTGGCCAGGGCGGGGATGGAGGTGAGCGTGGGCATGGCCTCCTCGGCGCCGACCACGGCGATGGGCACCACGGGAACACCGGCCCGCATGGCGATCTCCACGAACCCGCCCCGCCCGAAGCGGCGCAGCCGGTAGCGCTCGTCGTAGGTCTTGCCCGGGCCCTTGCCGCCCTCGGGGAACACGAGCACGAGCTGCTGCTGCTCGCGCAGCAGGCGGTAGGCGTTCTCGGGATGGGCGCCCACACCGCCGGCGCGCGACCAGAGGGTGCCGACGAGGGGGACGGTCTTGAACAGGTGGTCGGCGAGTCCGTACACGGGCCGCTGCAGCTCGGTCTCGATGCCGTGCATGATCAGCGGCGCATCGGGCGGCAGCGCGCCGGCGTGGTTGGCCACCAGAAGGGCGCCGCCGTCGCGGGGGATGTGCTCCAGGCCCTCCCACTCGGCGCGGAACCAGTACCGGTAGATCGGGTCGTACAGGGCGCGGGCCAGGCCCCGCACCCGCTCCGAACGCCCCCACTCGTCGACGTCGCCCACGCGCGGGTCGGGAAGCGGCGCCGGCGCCGTCTTCGGCATGTGCACCAGGGCGCCGGGCCGGGTCAGCTCGTCGACGAGGGGGTCCCGGGCCATGGGATCGATGCTAGCGAGGGCCGCATAGGGTCCTGGCGTGCCGTCCGGGTCGCCCGTCGAGGCCTTCCGTCATCGCAACTTCGCGCTGTTCATCACCGGCGGGCTGCTGTCGAGCGTCGGGTCGATGATGCAGGCGGCCGTGGTGCCCTACGTGCTGTTCGCCGCCACCGGCAGCAGCGCGTGGGCAGGGTTCGCCACCTTCGCCCAGTTCGTGCCGTCGGTGGTGCTCGGGCCCCTGGCCGGGTCGCTGGCCGACCGCTACCCCCGTCGCACGGTGCTCCTCGCCACCCAGGCCGCATCGGCCCTACCGGCGTTCGCCCTGTGGGGCGTCTGGCAGGCGGGCGTGGCCGGCCCCGGGCTGATCGTGGCGTGCGTGGCCGCCGGCGGCGTCGTGGGTGCGCTGGCCATCCCGTCCTGGCAGGCGTTCGTCTCCGAGCTCGTGCCCAGGCCGGTGCTGCTCAATGCCGTCACCATCAACTCGGCCCAGTTCAACGCCGCCCGGGCCGTCGGACCGGCCATGGCCGGCGTCGTGCTGGCCCGCTTCGGCCCGTCGTGGGCGTTCCTGCTCAACGGCCTGTCCTTCTTCGTCATCGTGGGCGCTCTCGTGCTGGTGGAGGTGCCGCCCACGCCTCGGGCCGAAGGCGGGAAGCGGGTCATGGGCCAGTTCGCCGACGGTCTCCGCTATCTCGGCGAGCAACCGACGATGCAGCTGGTGATCTCCCTGGTGTTCCTCATCGCCTTCTTCGGGAATCCGGTCGCCACGCTGCTTCCCGCTCTCGCCCGACGGGTCCTGCACGTCGGCCCCGGCGCCTACGGCGTGCTCGCCGCGTCTCTCGGCACCGGCGCCGTCATCGGCGCCGTGATCCTCGGCGGCCTCGGTCGTCGGTGGCGGCCGGCCCTCGTCGTGCCTGGCGCCTTCATCGTCTACGGCTCGAGCCTCGTGGTGGTCGGACTCGGCCATTCGCTCGTGAGCGCGGTGCTGGCCATGGCCATGGCGGGTGCCGCCTACCTGGGTCTGGTCAGCGTCCTCAACACCACCGTGCAGCTCCTCGTGGCCGAGGAGCTGCGCGGCCGCGTCATGTCCGTGTACGTCATGGCGTTCACCCTCGGGTTCCCGCTCGGCGCGCTGGTGCAGGGATGGCTGGCCGACCGCGCGGGTGTCGGTCGCACCATCGTCGGCGCCGCGTTGGTGCTGATCGTCCTCGGGATCGCCCTCCTGCTGTCACCCCGCCGCACCGCCGGCTTCGACCTGGCCAGGGCCGGCAGCGACGACTTCGTCCTCTCGGTCGAGCCCGCCGAGTAGCTCAGGCAGGCAGCCCGTTGGCGTCACGTTCCTCGGCCCACCGGGCGGCGCCGGGGCAGTCGGTGCGCAGGCGGCACCACATGCAGGTCGGGCCCGGCGTGAGCGTGGGCGGCCGCCGGTCGACCTGCAGCTCGACCAGGCGGCTGACGCCGCCGGCGATGCGGAGGGCGGCCGAGCGCAGGGCGTCGACGGTGACGTCTTCGGCGTGCCAGGTGCCGGAGTCGAGGTAGTAGGTCGCCAGGCGGAACGGCGGCACGCCGCAGCGCAGCGTCTCGAGGACGGCGTAGAAGCGCAGGTCCTCGATGTGGGTGTTGGAGGGCCGCCCGGTCTTGAAGTCGACGATGAGGACCCGGGCCTGGGTGCCGATGGCCTGACCGAGCACCAGGTCGGGCTTGCCCTGGAGGTGGATGCGCTCGTCGCACAGGCGGGCCTTGAGCGGCCACTCCACCCGCGGCGTCCACTTGCGGCTCAGCGGCGGGAACGCGTCCTGGAACTTGGCCACGATGTCGGTGGCGTTGGTGCGCAGCTCGGCCACCTCGACCTCGGCCGCCTGCTCGATCCAGCGACCCGGGCCGCGATCGGCGCCCGTCTCGACCAGCCGGGTGATGGCCAGGTCGACGAGCTCGCCGGCCGGCGCGGTGCGACCCATGCCGACGGTGATCTCGATGGCCTTGTGGGCGACAGTGCCCTTGGCGTTGGCCGGGGTCCACTCGAAGCCGGCCTCGGCCTCGGTGACGTGGTGGGTCTCGCAGTGCAGGACCTGCGACAGCGTTCCCTTGGACACCCACACCGGCTCACCCTCGGGCACCCTGGCCGCCACCGGCGCCAGCTGCTCCTCCAGCTCGGCCCGCAGGATCTCGCCCAGGTTGTCGGGGAATATGGGACGGGCCCCGCCGCGGTCGAGCAGCTCGTCGCTCACCCGCTGCTGGGTGGGTGTCAGCAGGGCCGGGGCGACACCAGCGGCGACATCCACCATGGCCCCAGCGTGGCGGATCCGGGGCTCGTTGTCACACATGGTCGTCACACTGGTGGTCGTGGAACCGTTCGCCGCCCCTCACTTCGCAGCGGTGGCACGCGCCCTGGCGGCCGAGGCCAGGCGCCACGGGCTGGTCCCGCCCGGGTTCCGCAGCCCGCCGCGGCTCCCCGGTGCCCGCCGCACCATCCGGCGGTACCGCGACGGCGCCGCCGTCATCTCGGTGCAGCTGCGCGACCGGCCCGCCGCCGAGGTCCTGGCCGACATGGTCGACGGCGTGGTGGTGGCCAACGGCCTCGAAGGACGGGCGGC